>CAZWQJ010000057.1:5367-21581 GCA_964635825.1 uncultured Victivallales bacterium
GATCGGGACATACCCAACTTTCGCGTCCATTCGCGTTCATTCGCGCTTCCGTCTTCTTCGTATCGTGACCGAATAGGATGAGTCTGCCTCACCCAACCAGTCGCCCCCGGCCTCACAATCTCTTGACCAATCCCCCCCATCGGGCTTTACTCACGCATCGCGGACAGAGGTCAGGGCACGGATCGGATATCATTTTGGTCACGATCGAGCAGGGCGTAAGATTGGTCAGGACGGTGGTGGGCGTGAACGCCGCCCTGGCCATCGTCAAGATCAGCGCCGGTGTCATCGGCAATTCGTACGCCCTCGTGGCCGACGGCATCGAATCCACCACCGACATCCTCTCGTCCATCATCGTCTGGAGCGGCCTGCGCGTGTCCTCCCGCCCCCCGGACCCCGACCACCCCTACGGCCATGGCAAGGCCGAATCCCTCGCCGGCGTTCTCGCCGCCCTCTTCCTCTTCGGCTCCGCCGCCCTCATCATCACCCAAAGCATCCGCGAAATCCTATTGCCCCATCACGCCCCCGCCCCCTTCACGCTGCTCGTCCTCCTCGGCACCATCATCATCAAGGAATCCCTCTACCGCAAAGTCATCCGCACCGGCGAGTCCCTCGACAGCACCGCCCTCAAGAACGACGCCTGGCACCACCGCTCCGATGCCCTCACCTCCGCCGCCGCCTTCATCGGCATCGCCTTCGCCCTCATCGGCGGCCCCGGCTACGAGGCCATGGATGACTGGGCCGCCATGGCCGCCTGCGCCATCATCGTCATGAACGCCTTCCGCCTCCTCCGCCCCGCACTCAACGAAGTGATGGATGCCGCCGCCCCCGCCCACGTCGAACAGCAAGTCCGCCAGATCGCCGAAAGCGTCAACGGCGTCCGCCACGTGGAAAAATGCCGCATCCGCAAAAGCGGCGTCGGCTTGCTGATGGATCTCCACGTCACCGTCCACGGCGACATGACCGTCCGCGATGGCCATGTCATCGGTCACATCGTGAAGGATCGCCTCATGGACTCCCACCTGCCCGTCCACGACGTCGTCGTCCACCTGGAACCCCACGACGTGTAGTCCGCGCGGGGACACATTCGGGCTATTCCCCCGCCTCCGCCAACCCATCCGCATAGGCAAACAGGGCCGGCGTTCCCCCCGTATGCCAGAAGAGGACGCGCTCACCCGGTGCGATCCCCCCGCCCCTCGCCATGTCCAGCATCGCGCCAAACGCGCGCCCCGTGTAAACCGGATCCAACAGGAGCCCCTCGCACCGCGCCGCCCGGTCAATCGCCTCGCGCTCCAGCGCCCCCAGCACACCATAGCCGCCGCCCAGATAATCGTACGCCACCGTGAACGCCTCGGCTCCCGGCGCCGACACCCCAAGGCGCGCGGCCGCATCGCGCGCAACCGCCGCCATCTGTTCCTCATATCCGCTCTGCTCAGGCGCATCGATGCTGATCCCCACGATCCGCCCGCGATAGCCGGCCAACGCCGCTCCCAGCACCAGCCCCGCTTGCGTGCCCCCGGAGCTGCTCGCGCACACCATCGTGTCCACCTCCTCGCCCCGTGCCGCCAACTGCGTGAGCGCTTCGCTCGCCCCGCGCACATACCCCAGCGCTCCGAGCCCCGTCGACCCGCCCAGCGGAATCACGTACGGAGCACCGCCGCGCGCCCGCACCGCCGCCGCCACCGCCTCCATGCGCGCCGCTCGATCCTCCCGCGCGCACCAATGCACCGTCGCCCCGCACAGCCGATCCAACAGCAGGTTCCCCGTCACCGGCTGCCCCCGATCGCCATTCACCACCAACTCGCACCGCATCCCCACCCGCGCCGCCGCCGCCGCCGTCTGCCGACAATGATTCGATTGCGCCGCACCCGTCGTGATCAGCGTGTCCGCGCCACCTGCCCGCGCCTCCGCCACCAGATACTCCAGCTTGCGCGTCTTGTTGCCGCCCAGCGCCAACCCCGTCAGATCGTCGCGCTTCACCAGCAGCCGCCCCAATCCCAGCTCCGCCTCCAGCCGCGGCAACCGCTCCACCGGCGTCGGCCAGGCCCCCAACTCCACCCGCGCCACCGCCTCCAAACACGCACACCCCATCCCCATCTCCGCTGTCTTCATATCCCCCATCCTAGCCCCTCCCCCCGCCATGGCAACGCGCAACTCGATGCGCGCAACCGTGATCGTCGGCTAACAGTTCTGGCCCGCACCGCCGATGCGCACAATCGCCCTCTCCGACACGGCTCAGCCGGAGGCTTCGCCCCACCCACGCATCACCAAGCATCGCGTGCGGACGCCAGGTAGGGCGAAGCCTCCGGCTGAGCCGCGCCCACAGGGCCGTATGCATGGGGCGCCTCTCCTTAGCGGCACATTGGGGCGGAACTGGACCCATTGCCGCCCACGCCACCCCTGCGCTACACTCGCCCCATGCGTATCGCCGTTCTCATCTCCGGTGGCGTGGACAGCGCCGTCGCCCTGCGCCTTCTCCAGCAGCAGGGCCACACCGAGCTCACCGCGTTCTACCTCAAAATCTGGCTCGAAGACGAACTCGCCTTCCTCGGCGACTGCCCATGGGAAGACGACCTCCGCCAGGTCCGCGCCGTCTGCGAGGGCGCTGGCGTCCCTCTCGAAGTCCTCTCCCTGCAAACCGAGTACCACGAGACCATCGTCGCCGACGCCATCCGCGAGTTACGCGCCGGCCGCACCCCCAGCCCCGACATCTCCTGCAACACCCGCATCAAGTTCGGCGTCTTCCTCGACCGCATCGGCTCGCACTTCGACAAGGTCGCCACCGGCCACTACGCCCGCCTCGGCACTCGCGCCAACCAGGCCCTCCTGCTGCGCGCCCCCGACCCCGTCAAGGACCAGACCTATTTTCTCTCCCGCCTCCGCCAGGACCAACTCCAGCGCGCCCTCTTCCCCATCGGCCACCTCCGCAAGGCCGAGGTCCGCGCCCTCGCCCGCGACTGGAACCTGCCCAACGCCACCCGCCCAGACAGCCAGGGCATCTGCTTCCTCGGCAAGGTCAAGTTCCCCGAGTTCGTCCGCTTCCACCTCGGCACCCGCCCCGGCCCCATTGTCGACATCACCTCCGGCCGCACCCTCGGCGAACACGAGGGCTACTGGTTCTTCACCATCGGCCAGCGCCAGGGTATCAAGCTCGGCGCCGGTCCTTGGTATGTAGTCGGCAAAGATATAACGACCAACACCCTCCGCGTCTGCCATGCCGACGCCCTCCCCACCCACACCCGCAACCGCTTCCGCCTCGAAGACCTCCACTGGATCGCCGGCCCGCCCCCCGTGCCCTCCCTCTCCATCCGCGTGCGCCACGGACCCGCCATCGTCCCCTGCCACTTCACCACCCTCGACCCCGACTCCGCCGAGGTCACACTCGCCACGCCAGACCCCGGCATCGCCCTCGGCCAATCCGGCGTCCTCTACGATGCCGACGAGTGCCTCGGCGCCGGCACCATCGCCGGCTGACACGCACCTTCCTTGACTTCACCACCCCCACTTGTTACTAGAAAGTGCAAGCGCACAGGCGATTTCCCAACCACATGACAACTGCTTCCGCCACCCCAGACGCCGCACCATTGGCCGACGTTCCCGCCGTGACCACTGCCTCCGTCTACAGCACCATGCTGCAAACGATGTTGCTGGCCCGCTTCGCCGACGAACGCCTCATCCGCCTCTACAAGCAAGGCACCATCCAGGGCGGCGTCTACTGCGGCATCGGCCAGGAGGCCATCGGCGCCGCGGCCTGCGCTGCCGGCGGCCCCGCGGACCTCTATGCCCCGCTCATCCGCGATATGGCCGTCCACGTCGGCCGCGGTGAAACACCCCTCAACGTCTTCCGCCAATGGCTCGCCCGCGCCCAAAGCCCCACCCAGGGACGCGACGGCAACATCCACTACGGCACCCACAGCCACGGCGTCTACGCCATGATCTCCCACCTCGGTGCCATGATCCCCGTCGTCGTCGGCGGCGTCATGGCCCGCCGACGCCGCGGCGATCTCTCCGTCGGCTTCGCCTTCATCGGCGATGGCGGCACCAGCACCGGCGACTTCCATGAAGCCACCAACTTCGCCGCCGTCTTCGATGTCCCCGTCATCATCCTCATCGAAAACAACAAGTTCGCCTACTCCACCCCCGCCTCCAATCAGTACCGCTGCCGCAACCTCGTCGACCGCGCCACCGGCTATGGCATCGAGGGCTTCAGCATCGACGGCAACGACGTCGTCGCCCTCCATGCCCTCTTAAAACAACTCGTCGACGACCTGCGCACCAACCCGCGCCCCATCCTCATCGAGTGCGACACCATGCGCATGCGCGGTCACGGCGAACACGATGACTTCTCCTACGTCCCCGGCAAACTCCTCGAACAGTACCGCGAACGCGACCCCATCGCCGTCGCCACTCGCCGCTACCTCGCCGAAAACCTCATGTCCGCCGACGCCATCGCCGCCCTCACCCGCGACTGCCAGGCCGCCATCGATCACGCCTACCGCGCCGCCCTTCAGGAACCCGCCCCAAACCCGGATTCCCTTCTCACCGGAGTCTACGCCGATGCCTGAGTGGACCTACATCGAGGCCATCCGCCAGGGCATGCGCGAGGTCATGCAGGAACATCCCGATGTCCTCCTCTTCGGCGAGGATGTCGGCGCCTTCGGTGGCGCCTTCAAAGCCACCCTCGGTCTCCAGGCCGAGTTCGGCGCCCACCGCGTCTTCGACACCCCCATCTGCGAATCCGCCATGCTTGGCGTCGCCATGGGCATGGCCACTCAGGGCCTCCGCCCCATCGTCGAACTCCAGTTCGCCGATTTCATCACCACCGCCCTCCACCAGCTGATGAACAACGCCGGCACGTTTCACTACCGCACCGGCGTCCCCGTCCCCATGGTCATTCGCGCCCCCTGCGGCGGCGGCTTCAGCGGAGGCCCCTTCCACTCCGAAGAACTCGAAAGCATCTTCTGCCACATGCCCGGCGTCAAAGTCGTCTACCCCGCCTTCCCCCGCGACGCACGCAACCTCATGCATGCCGCCGTCCTCGATAACAACCCCGTCGTCTTTCTCGAAAATAAGTACCTCTACCGCCGCGTCAAAGAAAACGTCCCGGACCGCCGCGATGTCGTCCCCCTCGGCAAGGCCCGCATCTGCCGCAATGGCGGCGACGCCGTCATCTTCACCTACGGCGCCATGGTCACCGAAGCCCTCAACGCCGCCCGACGCCTCGCCGATGAATCCCGCTACGAAGTCACCGTCGTCGACCTGCGCTGCCTCAAACCCTACGACACCGACACCATCCTCGCCGCCGTCGCCGCCACCAGCCGCGCCCTCATCGTCCATGAAGGCTGGCACACCTGCGGCTTCGGCGCCGAAATTGCCGCCTTCATCGCCGAACACGCCCTCCATCTCCTCGACGCCCCCGTCCGCCGCCTCACCGCCCCCGATTCCCCCATCCCCTTCTCCCCTGTCCTCGAAGAACGCTACCGCCCCAACGCCACCCGCATCGTCGACGCCCTCAAGGAATTGATCCAGTACTGAACGCGTGCACCTCGCGTGAGCCAAACCGGAATAACCACCGATGAACGCTGACCAACGCCGATCGCCTCGTGTCGCAAGCCAATCCAACCGGGGGCTGCCCCTCTGCGTCCATCTGCGTCCATCTGCGGTTCCGCCCCCAAGGAGTCCATGATGAAAACCGTCGCCGTCCGCATGCCCCAGATGGGCCAGAGTGCCGCCGAAGGCACCATCGTCAAATGGCATAAACGCATGGGCGACGAAGTCCGCGTCGACGAACTCATCGTCGAAGTCGAAAGCGATAAGATCAATTTCGAGGTCGAGAGCCCCGTATCCGGCCGCCTCATCGGCTGCATCAAGGAGGGCCGCCAGGTCCCCGTTGGCGATGTCATCGCCATGATCGAAGCCGAGGATGACGTCACCCAACCCGCCGCTCCCGCCGCACCCAGAGCCGTCGCCGAAACCTCACTCGCCCCCGTCCCCGTGGCACGCCCCCACCTCGGCCATGACAGCGATCAACTCGTCGTCAGCACCGACGCCATGCCCGCCCAACTCGCAGGCCGCGACCTGCCGGACTCCACCCGCGATTGGCTCTCGCCCAGCGTCATGCGGCTCGCCCTCATGAACAACATCAACGGGGATGAACTCCGCCTCATCAACGGCACCGGCCGCGGCGGTCGCGTCACCCATAGCGATGTGCTGCGCTTCATCGCCCGCCGCTCCGGCGCACCCATCTCATCCACCCGAACCGATGCCCGCGTCGCCGAGGAAGACAACGTCGTCCCCATGACCGCCATCCGGCGCACCATCGCCGACCACATGGTCCAGTCCATCCACACCAGCGCCCACGTCACCATGGTCCATACCGTCGACGTCACCCATGTCGTCGAACTGCGCAACCGCATCAAGGAGGAGTTCTTCCGGCGCCACGGCATCCGCATGTCCTACACCGCCGTCTTCACCTACGTCGCCTCGCGCGTCCTGCGCGAGTTCCCCACCATCAACGCCTCTGTCGTCGGCACCAATATCGTCCTGCGCCATCAGGTCAATATCGGCTGCGCCGTCGCCCTGCCCGACGAAAGCCTCGTCGTCCCCGTCGTCAAGAACGCCGACAAGAAAAGCTTCCTCCAGGTCTCCGCTGAACTCGATCGCATCATCGATCTCGCCCGCAACAAGTCGCTCACCTCCACCGATGTCCAGGGCGGCACCTTCACCATCTCGAATTTCGGCGCCTTCGGCAGCATCATCGGCACCCCCCTCATCCACCAGCCCCAGGTCGCCATCCTCGGCATGGGCGCCATCATCAAGTCCCCCGTCGTCGTCGATGGCGAAATCTGCGTCCGCGACATCACCTACCTCAGCTTCTCCTTCGACCACCGCGTCATCGATGGCGCCATGGGCGGCCGCTTCCTCAATCGCCTTCAAAAAAACATCGAGAGCCTCAACGAAAAGGATCTCGATGTCGCGGAGCTCACCTAGTGTGGTGAGCGATTCGTTCACATCTATACAGATGGCCGCGGAGCCGGCCTCTCCGGCGAAATACCCAGTCTGAACGTCACCCATGGAGGGCCGACCTCCGTGTCGGCCGGACACTGAACAGACTCCAATCTCAAACCAGATGTTGCGTCGGTTCGGGGCGGCCCCTGCCAGCGTCGGCACCTCCGCACCCGCTCACGACGCCGCCTTCTCTGCCGCGCCCCCACCCGGCACCCAGATGAACTCCGGCTGGTGCGTCGTCTTCAGCACCCAGCGCGAGAGCACAAAGAGATAATCCGAAAGCCGGTTGATATACGTCAGGATCGCTTCCGGCACCGGTTCGCGCGCATGCAGCTTCCACAGCAGCCGCTCCCCGCGCCGACACACCGTCCGCGCCAGGTGCGCATAGGCATTCAGCATGTTGCCTCCGGGCAGCACAAACGTGGTCAGCGCATCCAGCTGCTCCTGGCACCGGTCGATCTGCGCCTCCAGGTAGGCAACGCGCCCGTCCGGAAAGGCCGGCAACATCTGGTCTACCAGCCCCGGCGAACACGCTACAATCGCCCCCAGGTCAAATAGGTCGTTCTGGATCTGGCGCAGCGCCCCCTCCGCCTCCCGCACGACCACCGCCTCGGGCGACCCCAATGCGCACGTCCGGATCATCCCAATCGTGCTGTTGAGCTCGTCGATCGTCCCAAACGCCTCCACCCGCTCGTCGTACTTCTCAACCCGCTCGCCCGTCACCAGGCTCGTTCTCCCGTGGTCGCCCGTCTTCGTATAAATCTTGTCCAGTCGCATGAATACCGCCCTCCCGCCATCATCAACAGTCCGCTTCCCCGGGTTCCGGGAGGGCCGGGTGCCACCCCGGCCACCTCTTCGCAATGGCTTCAGCGCGTGCCCGCCCTCAAAGCCATCCCGCCGCCCACAGGACGGCAATCTCCGCCAACTCGCTGCCCGCGCCCAGCACGTCGCCGGTCACGCCGCCAAACCGATTGCGACACCAGCGCCCCCAGCCGAGTGCCACCAGCCAGGCCACCACCCAGAGCGCCGCCAGCCACCAGCCCGGGCCCCATGTCACGGCCAACAGCACGCCCGCACTTCCCGCGGCCCACGCCAGGTGCCGCCCGTTCGCACCCCGCACGTACGCCGCCGCCGTCCCCGTCGCACGCGCGTAGGGTTGCTTCACCGCCAGATGCACCTGCACCGCCCGCGACAGAATCCCCGCGGCCACCACCCCCTGCAACCCCGTCACATCGATCGCCCGCTCATACGCCACGTACTTCGCCAGCAACGCGCAGGCCAGCGCCAGCACCCCGAACACACCCGTGCGCGAATCTTTCATGATCGCCAACGCGCGTTCCCGGTCCCGCCCCGCCCCAATCCCATCCGCGCAGTCCGCCAGACCATCCAAATGCAGCCCGCCGGTAAGCGCAATCCCCGCCACCACCATCGCCAGGCTCGCCGCCCCACTCCAGGCCACACTCCCGATGGCCAGCACCGCCGCCCCCACCGCCGCCACGCACAGCCCCTGCATCAACCCCACCAGCGGAAACCACGGCAAAGACGCCGCCATTTCCTCTGCATCTTTACCGGGTATACGCAACACGGTCAATGTGCGCGCTGCCGTGATCAATCCGTTCCACGTGCTCATGGGTGCCTACTCCCGCGTGCTGACGCCCGCCGCCGAAAATGTCGCCATCTCGTGATACAACTTCATCGCGCCTTCGATGATCGACATGGCCACCGCCGCGCCCGTCCCCTCGCCCAGCCGCATGTCCAAATCCACGATCGGCCGCACCCCCAGCGCGTCCACCACCACCCGGTGCCCACGCTCCTGGGATAAATGCGCAAAGAACAAATACCCGCCCACCGCCGGGCAAATGCGCATCGCCGCCAATGCACCCGCACACGAGATGAATCCGTCCACCACCACCGGCACCCGCCGCGATGCTGCCCCCAGCACCAGCCCGCAAATTCCCGCGATCTCCAGTCCCCCCAGCGCCGCCAGCGTCCCCAGTGCGTCGCCCAGATCTGCGCGGTTCACCACCAGCGCACGCTCCACCGCATCGCGCTTGCGCGCCAGCCCCTTCTCATCCACACCCGTCCCACGCCCGATTACCGCCTCAGGACGAAGTCCCAGGTACGCCGCAAACATGGCCGACGATGGCGTCGTGTTCGCAATCCCCATCTCCCCCGTCCCCAGCAGCGTGATCCCCTCATCCGCCGCTTCGCCCGCCAGGTCCATCCCCACCTCGATGGCCCGCACCGCATCCGCGCGCGACATCGCCGGGCCCACCGCCATATTGGCCGTCCCGGGCAGTACCTTGCGTCGCACCAGCCCCGGCCCATCCTCCACCTCACCATCCACCCCGATATCCACCACCGCCAACTCCGCCCCCACATGGCGCGCCAGCACGCTGATCGCCGCACCGCCCCGCGTCATGTTCGCCACCATCTGGCGCGTCACTTCTTTCGGAAACGCCGAAACCCCCTCGACCGCCACCCCGTGGTCACCTGCAAAACAGAAGATCTTCTTGCGCCCCACCCGCGCATCCACCGCACCCCGCGCCAGGCAATAGCGCATCGCAATCTCTTCCAACCGTCCCAGGCTGCCCAACGGCTTCGTCAGATCGTTCAGATGCGCCTGCACCACCGGCCCCAACCCCTCATTCACGGGCTCAATGACCGCAACCACCTTGCTGTATTCCATGTTCATGAAGCCCCCTTCAGATAGAGAGGTATCCCGGATATCAACATCACCACTCGCCCGGCCCGCTCCGCAACCCGCCGGTTCAGACGGCCCGCCAGATCCCGAAACTCCCGCGCCATCGCGTTCTCCGGAATGATCCCGAGCCCAACCTCGTTCGTGACCAGAACCAGCTCGCACGGTGGCGACTCCAGCACCGCCAGCAACGCGTCCACCTCGGTCTGCATGCCACCGCCGCCGCCATGGTAATGCATCAGGTTGCCCAGCCACACCGTCAGGCAGTCCACCACCGCCACGCCCACGCCAGCCTCCAGCCCACCCACCGCCTCCGCCAATCGCACCGGCGCTTCGATCGTCTCAAACTGCCCCGCCCGGTCACGGCGGTGCGCCTCAATCCGCGCGCGCATCTCGGCATCGAAGGGCTCCGCCGTCGCAATGAACACGCGCCGCCCCTCACACCGCATCGCCTCCCGCACGGCATAGTCACTCTTGCCGCTGCGCCCCCCACCCGTCACCAACGTCACTCGGCACACGCGCGTCATGTCCCCTCGCTCCCCATGGGTATCCTAAGGTGCCCCGGCCGCTCCGCGGGCGGGCGCGCAGAGTCCGACAGCCCGCGCGACGGAGCGCACGGGCCACAAAGTTGAACGTCACGGCTAGGGTGCATCCGCATCCGCACACAATCCTCTTTTCGACTCGCCCTCATCGGTGCCACCACCCGTCTTGCGCAGGCTGCGCCGCTTCGCCCGGATCTCCTCCGAAACCGGAAACACAAATGGCTTCCCGGAAATCCCGTTGCGCCCCACCACCAGCACCGTCTGGTACACCTCTTCGAGTACGCGATAATCAATAACCTCTTCCGGTGCACCCACACTGCGAATACGGCCGTTGCTCATCAGCACCAACCGGTGGCAATACTCGCTCGCCGCATTCAGATCGTGCATCACCATCAGCACCGTCAGCCCCAAATCCTTGTTGAGCCGGCGAATCAGATCCAGCAGTCGCACCTGGTGGGCAATGTCCAGATACGAAGTCGGCTCATCCAGCAGCAGCAACTTCGGCTCTTGTGCCAGCGCCCGCGCCACCACCGCCAGTTGCCGCTCACCGCCGCTGATCGCGCCCATCTCGTGGTCGCGGAACGCCAGGCACTCCGTCAGCTCCATCGCCCGGCGCGCCGCCGTACGATCCCCATGCGTCTCCAGAAATTGAAAGTGCCCGTAGTGCGGAATGCGCCCCAACAGCACGTACTCCTCCACCGTCATCGGCACCGGCCCCGTCGTCTGCGGCACCACCGCCAGCATCCGCGCTAATTCTTTCAGTGGCAGATGCGCCTGGTCGCGCCCCCCCACCAGCACCTCGCCGCGCCGCGGACGCAGCGCTCGCGAGGCCACCCGCAACAGCGTCGTCTTGCCAGAGCCATTCGGCCCCACGATGCCCACCACCTCGCCCGCCGGCACCACCAGATTGATGTCCTCCAGCATGAAGCCGGAGGCGTACCCGGCACTGACGTTGCGCATCTCCAGCATCACAGCCGCGCTCCCTCGTGCCGGTGCAGCAGATAGATAAACACCACCCCGCCCACCAGCCCCGTCACCACGCCGATCGGCAGTTCTAACGGGGATATGATCGTGCGCGCCACCGTGTCGCACGCCATCAAGAAGATCGCGCCGCATAAGTACGAAGAGGCCAGCAGCACGCGATGATCGCGCCCCACCATCAGGCGGGCGACGTGCGGCACCACCAACCCCACAAAGCCGATGATCCCCGCCACGGATACGCTGATCCCCGTCAACAGCGCCGCCATCACAAACAGCCAGCGCTTGGTCGTCTCCACATCGATCCCCAGATGCTGGGCGCCATCCTCCCCGAGGCACAGCGCATTCAGGCGCACCGCAAAGGCATACGAAATCGCCAGCGCCGCCAGCGAAACACCCAGCGCCAGCATCAGCAGCGCCCGCCGCGGTTCCTCCAGCGACCCCATCGTCCAAAAGACGATGCCATGCAAATCTTCAGCCCGTGACAACGCCATCACCAGCATCACCAGCGAGGAACACACGAAGCTCACCATCACCCCCACCAGCACGACATCGCGAATATTCATCACGCCGCGCCGTGTGCCCAGCCCATACACGAGCACCGCCGTCGCCGCCGCGCCCGCAAAGCCCCCCGCCGGAAACGAAATGCTCCCCAGCCGCTCCCCCAGCCGCAGCGCCACGCACACGCAAAGTCCCAGCGCCGCCCCACCGGAAATTCCCAAGGTGTAGGGCTCCACCAACGGGTTCCGAAACATCCCCTGCAGCAAAACCCCAGCCAGGCTCAAACTCCCCCCCACCGCCACCGCCAGCAGCATCCGCGGAATGCGCAGGTCGCAGATGATCGCCTGCTGAATAGGATCGCCGCCCCCCACCAGCGCCCGCAGCACCGCCCCTGGCGGCACATGCGTGGAGCCCACGCAAACCGCGCCAATGGCCACCGCCACCAGCAACACGATCTGCACCAACAGCGGGATCCACCAGGCGCGACGCTTCATGGCCCCACCACCAGCCCGGGATGAAACAGCGCCGCCATCGCCTCCACCGATTCCACAAACGCCGTCGGCGTCGGACTGCAGACCGCGTACGCATCCATCACGTGCACACGCCCCGCCGCCGCCGCCCGCAGCGCCCCCACCGCCATCCACCCCGCACGTTCCTCCTCCGCCGCCGTCTCCATCGTCACCACCACAATCACCTCGGGGTCGCGCGCCAGCACCTGCTCGCGACTGAAAAACCCGCCTTTCGCATCGGCCGCCACATTCTCCCCGCCCGCCCGCACCATCATGTCGTGGATGAACGTCTCCCGATCCGCCGTGAACAACGGTCGCGCCCCTATTTCCACAAACACCGTCGTACGTGCCCGCCCGGCCAACGTCACCGCCAGCGCCGCCAGCCGCTGCCGCGCCAGCTCCACCAGCTCGCCCGCCTTGCGCTCCGCACCCAGCAACTCACCCAACCGCAGCATCTGCCCGCAGATACTCTCAAAATCGCGCGCGTATCCCAGCCGCTCCACCCGGATTCCCAGCGCCGTCAGCCGCTCCACATCGCGCGGATGCGTCAGTCCCGTCGCCAGCACCAAGTCCGGCCGCAGCCCCAGAATCTGTTCGGCACTGATGCCCGTCACCGTGCCGATCCGCGTGATCCTCGCCTCGCCGCCCTCCGGCAGCCGGCAATACGTCGTCACCCCCTCCAGTTGATTCGCCGCACCCAACTGGCACACTTGCTCCGTGATCGCCGGCCCCAGCGAGACAATCCGCAACCGCCCACCCGCCGCCACCCCCGCCTCAGCCTCCGGGCTCGCGCCGGCGGCGGGCACGCGCCCCACCGCCAGCACACCCGCCAACATCGCCACGGCGAGGCGGGCGGCACAGGCCGCCCCACCCCGTGGGCTCCATGACAAGTTGGTCCTCAAATTCACCATGTCGCGCGCAGCCCCCCCACGCCCGAAAAGCCCGGTGTCGTGAACCCGCTCACTTCCTCATAGTCCTCATCCAGCAGGTTCTCCAGCCGCACGTACGGAGTCAAATGACGCGTCGCCGCGTACTCCATGGCCAGGTCCACACGCTCGTAATCATCCATGTTCGTCCCGTCGGAATCGATTCGATCGCTGACCGACACCAGGGACACCACCCCGCTCAGGCGCGCCACCGGCTGAAACCAGACCTGCAAAGACGCGCGATTCGTCGGCCGCCGCGCCAGGGGCCGCCCCGTCGCCTCATCCTCCGAGTCCATATACGTGTAGGTCGCCCCCACCTGAAGGTTCGTGCAGACCGGCACCTTGCCCATCGTCTCCACACCCTCCACCGTCGCCTCCGCAATGTTCGCCGCCAGGAAGGTCGTGCTGTCGAACGAGATGAGATCGTCGAACTCGTTGCGGAAGTACGTCACGTCCAGCACCGCCCCGCACGCGCTCGTCAATTCCACGCCGCCGTCGTAGCCCACGCTCGTCTCCGGATCCAACGCCGGGTTGCCGTAGCCCGGGAAGAACAAATCGCTCAGCGTCGGCGCCTTGAAGCCCGTGCCGGTACTCCCATGCAGCCGCGCACCCGTCTCCAGCACCCGATACGACACCGTCCCGCGGTAGGTCGTCTCGGTCCCGAACTCGGAGTGCTCATCCGCCCGCACGCCCGCCGTCAGATTCAGATCCTCCACCGGCGTCCACTGGTCCTGCCCAAACACCGACTGGATCGTCGCGCTTTCGTCAAACGCCCCCACGCTGTCGCCATCGCGAACCTCGTGCTCATACCCCGCCGATACCACGTGCGTCTCCAGCGGCTTCACATCCGACTGCACCGTCACGTCCGTATTCCGGTTGTTGATCACGTAGTTGTTGAACACCGTGTCGGGATCGTCCCCGCGCACCTCTTCGTCATACATCCCCACCAACACGGATTGCGTCCACCAGGCCGTCAACGGCTTGCTCACGCTCAGCCCGCCCGACACCCCTTCCCGCTCGCTGGTCGCGTTCAGGTCGTCCGCCGGCGCCAGCCCTTCGAACCCGTCGAGGTCAATGTCGCTGCGGTAGTACCGGTACGTCGCATCCGCGCGCCCGTCGTCCAGGAAGTCCAGCCCCACACGACCCGCCGTCGATACGTTGTCGTACGGATCGTCTTCGCTGGCCCCCACGCTCTCGTCGGCCGCGGATATCCCGTCCACCTTTTCGAACGATGCCGACACGCTGTAGTCCGCCGGGCCGCGCGCACCATGCACCTCGCCGCCGCCGCGCCACTGCTCCGGATCCCCGCCTTCCACAAACACGCTGCCGCCAGGCGCACCCGCCCCCCGCTTCGTGATGATGTGGATCACACCGCCGATCGCCTCCGATCCGTACAGCGTACTCTGCGGTCCGCGCAGCACTTCGATGCGGTCGATGTTCTCCGCCGTCAAGCTGCCGAAGTCGTACGCCCCCAGCGTCGCGCTGTTCACCCGTACGCCATCCACCAGCACCAGCGTCTGCGCCGACCCCGCACCCCGCAGAAAAACATCCGACAGCCGCCCCGGGCCCCCGCTCACCGTCACCTCAACACCCGGCACCGCCCGCAGCGCTTCCGCCACACTCGTCGCGTGCCGCGCCTCAATCTCCCGCCCCGTCACCACCGTCACCGAACTGCCCACACTCCCCGCCGGCGTCTCGTAGCGGTTCGCCGTCACCACCACCTCCGGCATCTCCAGGGCCGCGTCCGCCGCCACCGCCTCGCCTTGCGCCCACGCCGGCAACCCCGCCACACCCGCACACACCGCCACCATCCCTGTGATCCACGGACTTCTCATGCTGCATGCCTTTCCGATGTCTCGCGCATCGAATGGACGTTATATAAACAAAAGGGCCTCCCGCTCCGCACGATGAGGAGTGGAAGGCCCAAGGCATGTGCACTTGCGCATTCATCCTCCTTTCTCGCGAAGGAGCAGTCACGGCCCTACACCGTGACAGAATGATGAGAACAGCAAGTAACGTCTTCTGGCTCACCTGCAGGCAACCCGCGTCTTCCCACCCGTCCTCCTGGGGACCGGCAGTGACTCTATCGAGGGTTGCCAGGCTGCTTCCGTTTCCAGAAGCGCAGGCTCACAGCGGCGCGACCGCGTCCGATTTACACGGACTTCCGTACACTTGCCACCGTCTCAAACACCTGTCAAAGAACGTCGTGGACCCTAGCACACCGCGTCCACCCGTCAACCCGAAAGAACGTCCGATGGAGGGACCGGCTCCGCCCGGTCCGTCCGGCCTCCGACCTGCGCGCGCAGCGCGGCCACCTCCTGCTGCAGCACCGCCACCGCCGCCTCCAACGCCGCCAGCCGCTCGTCACGCGACGACACCGGCACCACCACAGCCGGCGCGCTCGCTCCAGCCGCCGTCGCCGCCGCCACCGCGCCCCCCAGCAGATGCGCGTACCGCGCCTCCCGCCGCCCCGGCTCACGCGGCAGCAGCACGATGCATGGCCCGTCCGCCATCTGCGTCATCCCCTCCAGCGCCTGCGCCACCGCCGCCGCATCCTCCAATGGCGCCATGCGCGCGGCCCTCATGCGCAACTCCGCCACCGTCTGCGGACCACGCAGCATCAACTCCGTCAGCAACGCCAACTGCTCCCGGCCCAGCGGCAGCCGCTCCGCCACCCGGTGCTCATACTTCGGCACGCGCGCCCCCGCCGCATCCACTTGCCACACCAACTGCGCCGCCCGCAGCGATTCCAACGCCTCTCCCAACGCATCGATGCCCACCTGCATCACCGGATCGCGATTGTTCTTCTGGTTGCACGCCGCCTGCAACGCCGCCAGCGTCAGCGGGTAATACTCCGGCGTGCTCATCGCCTTCTCCATCAAACACGCCAGCACCCGACATTCCACCACCGTCAATTCCATGTTCATGCAACACGCCTCCTCTAGCTCCCGGAAAAATCAACGAACATCCAAATGGACCGCTTCTCAAGCCCCCTGGAGGGTCGGGCTCCGTCCCGACCGCGCACTCGCCATTCTTTCACCGCAACAGTCCC
>CAZWQJ010000058.1:0-9021 GCA_964635825.1 uncultured Victivallales bacterium
GCTTTGAAAACCGTCGCGCCGGCGACCGTGGCCATGGCCAGTCCTCCGGGAATGTGGCCCATAAACCGGTAGGCTGCATCGTATAATCGCTTGGCGATCCCCGCATTGAATGCCACCTGGCCCATCAGAATGAACAACGGGATCACCGTGTAGCCGTAGGACGAGAACACGTCGTAGAAATCCTTGGCAACCAGGTTCATTCCGGCCTGGAAGTTCACGATGAAGCTAAAGCCGATAAACCCCACGATCGCCATCGCGAAACCGAGTTCGATGCCGGTCGAGAAGAGCGCCAGCAGCACCAGCAGGCCGGTGATGCCGATCAGGACGTCACTCATACTCCCCCCCCAACACCTTGACGATGTCGCACAGCAGCACGCCTGTTTGGACCAGCGCCGCTGCGGCCAGTCCAAAGGCAACCGGGTAGAATCTCAATTCCAGCGTGGCCGAGACTTCGCCGGAGGCGCGCAAGTCCAGGCCGAACCGGATCAGGTTGTACCCCAGTATCAGAAATAGGCCAACCCCCGCGAGACGTGTCGCAATTTGTACGGCCCGCCGCCCGCGCAACGACAGCCGTTCGAGCAGGGAATCCACGTGCACATGTCCGCGTGTCAAAGAGGTGAGCGGCATGGCCAGCCCGATTGCCAGAGCACCGGCGAAGCCGACCAGTTCGTATACGCCAGGAATGGGCCGGTGAAAGGCCCTGAGCGTGACGTCGGCGATGGTGAGGAGCATGAGAAAAACAAGGCTGATTCCGGCAATGCCATGAAGCAACCGGCTGAATGTCAGGACCGAGTCGAAGAGGCGTTTCACCATCACTTCGTCTTCGCCAGGAACTCTTGACAGAACGCCAGAGCCTCGGCTCCGGGTAGGCTCTTTTTCGTCATGTTCTCGACATACCCGTCCAGAATCGGCTTGACCGCTTTTGACCAAGCCGCGTTTTCCTCGTCGGTAAGGGTGATGATGGTGTTGCCCCGCGCCACGGTGAACGCCCGGCCGGCCGCGTCCATGTCGTCCCAGGCTTTGCCGGTCTTGGCGATCCACTCCTGATTGACTTTTTCGATCGTTGCCTGGATGTCCGGCGGCAAGGCATTCCATTTGGCCTTGTTCATGCATACGAAAAAGGCGGTCGAATAGGCGGCGCCGTAGCACTGGCTGGAGCTCTTCACAACCTCGCCCCACTTCCAGCCCTCCAGGGACTCCTGCGGGGCCATGGAGCCATCCACCACGCCACGGCTCAGGGCGTCGTAGGTTTCACCCATCGGCATCGCCACCGGCGTGCCGCCAAGAGCGGTCACGATTTTGGCGGCCAGTCCCGTGCAGCGGATCTTCATGCCTTTGAGATCGGCCAGCGTGGCCACGGGCTTTTTGGTGTGCAGAAATCCCGGCCCATGCGCGTGCAGATACATGATCGCCACCTGGTCGAATTCTTTCGGCTGGAACTTTTTGAAATACGCGTTGATGAGGTCGGTGGCCGCGGTTCCGCTGCGGTAGCCCAGCGGCAGGTCGATCACCTCGGAGAGCGGAAATTTACCCCGCGTGTAGCCCATGACGGACATGCCGATATCCGAAAGGCCCTTCTCGACGCCGTCGTAACACTTGTCGGCCGGAGTCAGTGTTCCACCCGGGAATACGGTGATCTTGACACGCCCGTCCGTGCGCTTCTCGATCTCCTTCGCCCACTCGATGGCGAGCAACGTGTTCTGGTGGGTGGCCGGGAAGAAAATGGAATAAGTCAGTTCGATCGGCTTGACTTCGGGGGCCGGGGCCGCGTGTAGCGATCCGGCACAAGCCAGCAACACCATACCGACGGACACGATCTTACCTATCCTGTTCATACAGCATCTCCTTTACGAATCGACGTCCTGCACCACCGGGTTATCCGGCAAAGTATTTTCACTTACTATAGAAAGAAACCGGAAAATGCAAGCCGGAAACAAATGGAAACAAATTGAAATGGGAGCGGACGGGTATATCGTGCCCCCCCCCTGTCAAAATTGCGGGTGTTAGGGAGGGAGAGGATGAGCGGCGTCATGCTTTTAATATGTCTGCCGGCGGTTCGTTGACACCCCCCGCGCGAGTCTGGTATGATAAAAGGCTAAAACAGGAGCTTGAAATGAGACACGGATGGTCGTCTTTTCTGATGTCATTATTGATGTGCGCGGCGGTCGGTTCAACCACGGCAAGGGGTGGCGATTGGCCGGGTTGGCGGGGACCGAACCGGGACGGGAAGGCGACAGAAACGGGCTTGCTGAAGGCATGGCCCGCCGAAGGGCCGGAATTGCTCTGGAAGGCCACGAACATTGGCAAGGGGTTTGCATCCGTAGCTGTGGTGAAAGATACGGTTTACGTGAGCGGCGATGTCGGCGCGGATCTGACGCTCTTTGCGCTGAACGGCAAGGGACAGCTCAAGTGGACGACGGTTCAGGGGCCGGCTTATACTGCCAGCTATGGCGGATCCCGCTCTTCACCGGTCGTGGATGACGGCAGGATCTATTTGGTCGGCGGGAGCGGTGTCGTGACTTGTCACAGCACGGTAGACGGCAAGCTGATCTGGAAGCGGGAACTGAAGGAGTTCGGGGGTTCGCCCGGCGGTTGGGGCTATGCGGAATCGGCGCTCGTGCTGGACGACAAGGTCATCCTGACGCCCGGCGGCAAGACGGCCATGGTGGCGCTTGACAAGGCGACGGGCAAGGATGTTTGGCAGAGCGACGCCGAGGCCAAGGCCCACTACTCGTCGGCTATCGTGATCAAGGAGAAGGACAACGCGATCATCGTCCAGGGAACCGGAAGCGGTCTGTTCGCCGTCAACGCGAAGGACGGCCGGAAAGTGTGGTCGAATGGATTCAGCGCCGGCAACACGGCCAACTGTCCCGATCCCGCATATGCCGACGGCTACCTGTTCTGGGCCAACGGCTACGGCAAGGGAGGCATCTGCTTTAAGGTGGACTTCAAGGACAATGCGTGGACCTTCACCGAGGCCTGGCAGTCCAAGGACATGATCTGCCATCACGGCGGCTACGTGATCGACCAGGGTTACATCTACGGAAACCATAATGGCGGGTGGTCCTGTCTGGACCTGAAAACCGGCCAGGCGAAGTGGAAGGACCAGAAGGGCGTCGGCAAGGGCTCGCTGTGCTTGGCCGACGGCATGCTCTACCTGTTTGGGGAAACCGGCGGGCAGGTGGGACTGGCCGCCGTGTCGACGAACGGCTTGACGATGAGCGGGCAGATGAAGGTTGAGGGCACTGCCCAGAGTTGGGCTCACCCCGTGGTCGCCAATGGGAAGCTCTTCATCCGTTACGACTGCAACCTTTACTGCTTCAATGCAAAGTCGAAGTAGTGGCATGACACGCATGGTGCAAAAAACGACATTGGTGCTGGTGTTGGCCCTGGCCTCTTTTGCGGCCCGGGGCGAAACCGGGGCGGGCGGTAATGACGGAGTTTGGCCCGGATTCCGCGGCCCCGGCGGTGGCGCGGTATCCCGGGATACGAACACCACCGTGGCATGGGATATTCCGGCCGGGAAAGGCCTGCTGTGGAAGGCCGATCTGCCGCTTTCCGGAGCCGGCTCGCCCATCATCTGGGGCGATCGTGTCTTTCTGTCAGGAGCCGACACCAAGGGGCACGGTGCCATCTTTGCGTATGACACGAAATCTGGCAAGTTACTGTGGCGTGGCGATGTTCCGCTGACGGGAGAGCCGAAGATCTTCGACGAGAACACAACGCTCGCCGCACCTACGCCCGTGACCGACGGCAAACGAGTCTATGCCGTGTTCGCGACCGGGACCATCGCTGCGTTCAACCTCGACGGATCGCCGGCCTGGACGGCGGATCTGGGCCTGCCCGACATGCAGTATGGCTACGCTTCGTCGCCTATACTCCACAAAAATCTCCTGATCGTTCAGTTCGATCAGGAGGCTGAAGGCATGGCCGCGTTGGTCGCCTATGACACGCAGACCGGCAAGGTCGCCTGGCGCTCCAAGCGGTCGATGGGCGGCTCCTGGTGCTCGCCAATCGTGGCCGAAACGGCAAAGGGGCCCCAGATCGTGGTCGTCTCCTGCGGGGGTGTGGCCGCGTATGAACCGGCGGACGGAAACGTGATCTGGACCGTCAAGCGCGAGTCCCGAGATGTTGTCTGCACGCCCGTTTTCACCAAAGGACTGGTCGTGGCCTCGTTGGGCAGTTCCGGCACGCTGGCGGTCCGGCCCGACGGCCGGGGTGATGTGACCGCCACGCATGTGGTCTGGGAAAACGGGGACGCCGGCTCGGATGTGGCTTCGCCCGTGGCGTTCGTCGACTGGGTGTTCGTTCCCGGTTATGCGCTGATCGCCCTGAATGCCGCTACCGGTAAAAAGGAGGCCGAGTTCGAACTCAACGGCACGATCTATGCCTCGCCAATCGTGGCCGGCGGCAAGTTGTACCTTGTCGATCGCGATGGCGCGGTGACAATCGCCAGGGCCGACAAAACCCTCGGCATCCTGGGGAAGACCGCGATCGGGGAGCCCGTGGATGCGACGCCCGCCGTGGCCAATGGCTGCCTTTTCGTTCGCACGCACAAGCGATTGATCTGCATCAAGCCGGCCGGTGGCGAAGCGCCCGGCAAGACGCCTCCAGCCGGTCCGAATTGAGCGTGACTGACCAACCCACAACAAGTCAAGGCGTCACCAGCCGACGGACTGCACGCCTGTCAGCCGCCATCGCCTCGACGGTCATGGCCGTCCTCGGCGCAGCCGCCCTGGTCTATTGGCTGAGCCGGCCGCCTGTCGAGACAATCGTGCCGAATGTGCCGGGCATGGATGGCCGGCCTGCGTCGCTGCTGATGCGGGACGTGGTGCGCATCGGCACGATTTTCGAGAATGGCCCGGGCCAGCCGTCGCGACTGCCGGGCAACTGGCCCTCCTTCCGCGGGCCGGACTTCACGGCCATCGCCAGGCCGACCGCGCCGTTGGCGGAGGCTTGGCCCAGCAACGGACCCCCGGTGCGGTGGGCCGTGGACTTGGGCGAAGGCTATGCCGCGCCGGCGGTCCGGAACGGTCTTGTTTACGTGCTGGACTACGACGAGTCGCTCCGGGCTGATATGCTGCGATGTCTCTCGCTGGACGACGGCCGGGAGCTCTGGCGGCGAGGATACACGGTGCCGATCAAGCGCAACCACGGCATGTCGCGCACGATCCCGGCGGTCTCCGATCGCTGCGTGGTCACCATGGGTCCCCGCGGACACACCATGTGCGTGGAAGCCGATTCGGGACGATTCCTTTGGGGGATCGACATGGAACGGCGTTTCGGGACGCGCGTGCCCGACTGGTACACCGGACAGTGTCCGCTGATCGACGGGGACATCGCCGTGCTGGCGCCGTGCGGCACGAACGTGTTCATGCTCGGGGTGGACCTGGCCACCGGCGGGATCGTGTGGCAGACGCCATCGTCGGGCGAGTGGAAGATGTCGCACTCCTCGATCGCGCCGGGAACCATTGCGGGGCGCCGGATGTATGTCTACGCGGCGGTCGGCGGCCTGGTTGGCGTGGCCGCCGATGGCCCCGAGCGCGGCCGCGTGCTCTGGCAGACAACCGAGTGGCGGGCTCCGGTGATTGCCCCGGCCCCGGTGATTCTGCCCGATGGACGCATTTTTGTCACCGCCGGCTATGGCGCGGGCGGGATGGTGTTCCAGATCACGCGCACGGGAGATGCGTTCACGGCAACGGTCGTGCGGAAGTTCGGCCCTAGGGACGGGCTTGCGTGCGAGCAGCAGACACCCGTCTATGAGCAGGGCCGATTGTTCGGCGTTTTGACGAAGGACGCCGGCGCCAATCGTACCCAGTTTGCCTGTGCGGATCACGACGGCGCAATCCTATGGACCAGCGGCAAGGATATCCGGTTCGGTTTCGGGCCGTTCATGGTGGCCGGGGACCGATTCCTGATCTTGGATGATGACGGCGTGCTGACCATGGCTCGAGCCGATGCGGAACGGTTCCTGCCGATGGCCCGGGCGCGGGTACTCGCGGGATCCGATTCATGGGGCCCCATGGCGCTGGCGGGAACGCGTCTTCTGCTGCGGGACTCGAAACGAATGGTGTGTCTGGAGCTCGGAAAAACGGAAGGCAGCCTGTGACATCTGAGGAATCCAATAGCGCCTTGAAACGCCGTTGTACGTGTGGGCTTCGTTTTGCCGGCGCGGTCGCCCTGGTCGCTCTGGCGGTGGCGATCGTCTGGATCGCGTGGCCGTCGAGCCGGCAAGTTGAAGTCGCCGACAGTTTCCGCCTCGACCTTGCGCCCCTGAAGAAGGTGGATCCCAACCGCATGATGGGCCGGGAACGGGCGGCTATACCGGCACAGGTGGTAGGCCCGCACGCCCTGGCAGTGGACGGCGCCAATCGCATCTATGTGGGGGGCGACTCCGCGATAGCTGTGCTGGAGCCGGACGGTCGCCTGATTCGCCGGTTGCCGGTGGAGCAGGCCGTTTCGTGCCTGGCCGTGGGGAAAGAGGGCGAGATCGTCGTCGGCTATCAGGATCGGATTGTCGTGCTCACGGCCGACGGTGCCGTGAAGACCGGCTGGGCGCCGCCTGGCTCGAATGCCGTGCTGACATCGGTGGCCGTGACGGGTGCGGACGTTTTCGTCGCCGACGCCGGCCAGCGCCTGGTGTGGCGGTTCGCCTCCGACGGAGGCCTTCTGGGGCGCATCGGCGCCAAAAACCCGGCGCTGGACGGCTCCGGCTTCGTCGTTCCCAGTCCCTATTTCGACTTGGCCATCGGCCCCGGCGGCGCCCTGTGGGTGGTGGATTCCGGACGGCACAAGCTGATTCAGTTCTCGCCGGACGGCGACCAGATTAGTTCCTGGCAGCGCGAGGGAGAGGACATCGAGGGCTTCAGCGGCTGCTGCAATCCTTCCCACATCGCCATCCGCGCCGACGGTTCGTTCGTCACCAGCGAAAAAGGGCTTGTGCGCATCAAGATCCACGCCGTGACCGGTGCCCTGGTGGGCGTCCTCGCCACACCCGACCGTTTCGCTGCGGATACGCGCGGCATTGACCTGGCGGTGGACGGCGACGGGCGGATCCTGGCGCTGGACCCGGATAAGGGCGTGATTCTGGTTTTTGAGACGGAGGGCCCATGAAGACCATAACGCGGCGCGAGTGGTTGCGGGTGACAGGCCGGGCCGTTGTGTTTGGCGGACTCGGGCTGTTGGCGGCCATGCTGGGCCGTCGCGCGGGGCCGCCCGCACAGCGGGAAGATCCCTGCTCGGGCGGCGACCGCTGCGGCGTCTGTCCCGCCCTGACAGGCTGCGAGTTGCCGCGAGGCCGGTCTGCCAGGATCGTGCTGCGGCACGGGCGGAGGACAGGCGATGGGTGAACCGGTCAGGAAGGTCATGATCTCCCGGCGCGCGTTTCTGAAAAGCAGCGCAGGCGTCACGGCGCTGGCGGCGGCCGCTGCGGTGGCCGGGCTGGGGCTGCGCCGCACGGCGATGGCCGGCGACACGGTCTGGCAGATTGATCCGGATAAATGTGTCCAGTGCGGCCGCTGCGCGACCTCTTGCGTGCTGGCGCCTTCGGCCGTCAAATGTGTGCATGCCTACGACGTGTGCGGCTATTGCAACCGCTGCGGGGGCTTTCACCAGCCGACGGCCAAGGTAACCGATACGGCGGCTGAAAACCAGCTCTGCCCGACTTCGGCCATCCGGCGCACGTTCGTGGAAGATCCCTATTATAGGTACGACATTGTGGAGGCGCTGTGCATCGGGTGCGGCAAGTGCGTGAAGGGGTGCGGGTCCTTCGGAAACGGCTCGCTGTTCCTCCAGATCCGCCATGACCGTTGCGTGAACTGCAATCAATGCGCCATCGCCCGAAACTGTCCGGCGCAGGCCATTTCCCGCGTGCCGGCCTCGCATCCATACCGGCTGCGCGGCGTGCAGGGAAGGAGGCGGGATGAGCAGTCCTGATTCCAGATGGAGCGGAGGCGTGAGCGCTGCCGGGATCGGCCTGATGTGGAGGGTCTTTGCGGTTGCGGCCCTGCTGGCGCTGGGCGCGGTCGGGTTGGAGGCCGCGCCTCCACCGGCGCGCTTTCCGCAGCCGGAGTTTGAAGCAGGCTATGTCCAGCCGCTCACGGCCGTGCCGCAACCGCGCGCCCTGGCGTTGGAGTATGCCGACGTGGGTGTGTTGGCGCTCGCGCTGGCGCTCGCGAGCTGGCTGGCGCTCCGACGCCGGTCGCGCGGCGGACTGGTCGCGGTTACGTTGTTCACCGTCGGCTACTTCGGCTTTTTCCGCCGGGGGTGCGTCTGTCCGATCGGCGCGATCCAGAATGTCGCCTCTGTGCTTGCGGATCCGGCTCAGGTCATTCCCTGGACCGTGGCCGCTTTTTTCATCCTGCCGCTGGTCTTCGCCGCCCTGTTCGGGCGGGTGTTCTGCGCCGCGGTCTGTCCTCTGGGCTCCTTGCAGGAACTGGTGCTCTGGAAACCCCAGCGCGTCCCGGCATGGCTGAGTACGCCGCTGAAGATGGTGCCGGTCATCTATCTGGGCCTCGCCGTGCTGCTGGCGGCGACGGGTGCGGACTATCTGATCTGCCGCACCGATCCGTTCATTGGTTTTTATCGGCTCGGGGGTCCGCTCCCGATGCTTCAGGCCGGCGGCCTGCTGCTGGTGCTGAGCATGTTTGTCGGCCGGCCCTACTGCCGGTTCCTGTGCCCGTATGGCGTGTTGCTGGGCTGGGTTTCGCGCTTCGCGTTCCGGCACGCCACCATCACGCCGGACGGCTGTGTCAACTGCCGGCTTTGCGAGCAGGCCTGCCCGTATGACTGCATTCGCGTGCCGGAACCCGACCCGCCGCCGGAGCCGCGCTCGAAAACGCGGCAACGCCTGGTCCGATCATTGGCGCTGATTCCGCTGCTGACGCTGGCCGGAGCGGGGATCGGCGGGTTTCTGCATGCGCCGCTGTCCCGGGCGCATGCGGAGGTCCGGCTGGCCGAACGGGTTGCCCTGGAGGCGAGCGGCCAGGCGGCAGTCTTCTCGGTCGAGAGCGAGGCCTTCCG
>CAZWQJ010000058.1:9121-10395 GCA_964635825.1 uncultured Victivallales bacterium
GTCGCGCCGCGGTCGCGGCCGCCGCAGTGGTCTCGGCCCTCTTCTGCCTGGCGGTCAGCGTGTTGCTGCTCATCAACCAGTCGCGGCTTGTGCAGCACGACCCGCTCAATGCGACCGTGCTCACGGACCTGCGCCTCCGGTTTATCGAGGCTCCCCAGGACGAGTCCTTGAAACAGGCGATCCGGATCGAGGATAGCCGTGCGCGCCAGAGTTATTTCGCCTACCGGGAGCGCGCCGGGACGGGCGTCTGGTTGCTGCTGGGCGGCTCGCTGACGCTGATCATAAGCCTTGCCGCGTGGTCCCTGCTGCGGGATGACAAGCCGGACATTGCCATGCTCGAGCCGGAACGGGCCGAATGGGACCGGCGTCAGGCTGCGTGGCGGGGTCTGGCCGTCGGCGCCGTCCTGCTCCTCGCGGGCGTAGTCGCCGGATTTGCGTGGCGCGTTGCGCCGGATACCCTTCGGATATTGACCGCCCCGTACGAATCCCCAACCCCGCCCCCTGAACCCCGCCCCCTGAACCCCAACCCCTGAGCCCTGAGCCCTGAACCCTGAACCCCCCATCCCTATGCAGGACCAGCCCGACATCCGGGAGATCGACACGATTGTGGGCGCCATCGGGCGTGGCCCAGGGGATTTGATTCCGATCCTTCAGGCGATTCAGCAGCGATATCACTTTCTGCCGGAATCGGCCCTCCGTCGCATTCCGGAGATCACGGATATCCAGCCTGCGGCCGTCCGTGGCGTGTCGACGTTCTACAACTCGTTCCGTCTGCAGCCGGCCGGCCGCCATCGCGTCTGCGTGTGCCACGGTACCGCCTGTCACGTGAAGGGTTCCGAGCAGGTGCAGGAGGCGGTGGAACGGCACCTCAAGATCGAGAAGGGCCGGGATACCGACGCCTCCGGCGCGTATACGGTTGAACGCGTGGCGTGCGTGGGGTGCTGCACGCTGGCGCCGGTCGTCGTCATCGGCGCCAGCACTTACGGGCGCCTGACGGCGGCGGGGACCGCGGCGGCATTCCGGGATTTTGAAGCGAGCGATTCGGCCGCCGGTTTTGACGACGGCATGGCCGCCTCACGCGACTGGCTGCCCGGCGCGCCGGAAATCCGCATCGGGGTCGGGTCCTGCTGCATCGCGGGGGGCAGCCTGAAATTGCGCGAGGCCGTGGTGGCGGCGTTGCGCGACCGGAACATCCGGGCGAACATCCGCGCCGTGGGCTGCGTGGGCATGTGCCACCAGACGCCGCTGGTCGAGGTGGTGTGGCCCGGCGCGGA
>CAZWQJ010000058.1:10495-21575 GCA_964635825.1 uncultured Victivallales bacterium
GCGTGGGCATGTGCCACCAGACGCCGCTGGTCGAGGTGGTGTGGCCCGGCGCGGACGGCGATACACGCTCGCGCCCTTCGGCGCTGGCCGGCCCGGCTTCCGTGGGCGCGGGCGCCACGGCGGCGATCTTTGCGCGTGCGCAACCCGGCGATGCCGAGCGCATTGTGCGGCAGGCCTTTCCGCCGCGAGGCTTGTTCGGTCGCGCCGGGGCGGCTGTGCGCGGCGCACTCGACCAGTTGATAGCGGGGCCGGGCGGCGAGAGTGACGCATACCGGCTTGACGTGCGAGACAGTCCGGTCTGTTCCTTTCTGGGCAAGCAAATGCGGATCGCGACCGAGTCCTGCGGCCATCTCGATCCGCTCGACATCGATGCCTATGAGCGCCACGGCGGCTTCGAGGCGCTCCATGCCGCGCTGGGGAAACTGGGGCCCGGTGAAACCCTCGACCGCATCCAGGCCTCCGGCCTTCGCGGGCGGGGCGGCGCCGGATTTTCCACCGCCGTGAAGTGGGCGGCCACGCGGGTCGCGCCGGGTGACCCGAAATATATTATTTGCAATGGCGACGAAGGCGACCCGGGCGCCTTCATGAATCGCATGATCCTGGAATCCTATCCGTATCGCGTGCTGGAGGGCATGGCCATTGCCGCCTGGTGCATCGGCGCCCGTGAGGGATTTATCTACGTGCGCGCCGAATACCCGCTGGCCGTCCGGCGCGTCCGCGAGGCGGTTGCGCGCATGGAGGCCCGCGGCCTGCTGGGCAAGGATATGTGCGGCGGCCGCTGGTCGCTGCGCGTGCGGGTTCAGGAAGGCGCCGGTGCCTTTGTGTGCGGCGAGGAGACCGCCCTGATCGCTTCCATCGAGGGCCGGCGCGGGATGCCGCGCCTGCGACCGCCATACCCGGCGGTGCAAGGGCTGTGGGGCAAGCCAACCAGTGTGAACAACGTCGAGACGCTCTCGCTGGTGCCGTGGATCATCCGCCACGGGCCCGAGGCGTTCGCCCGCCTGGGCACGACGCACAGCAAGGGCACCAAGGTGTTCGCGCTGACCGGAAAGGTGATTCGCGGAGGCCTTGTCGAGGTTCCCATGGGGATCACGTTGCGCGAGATCGTGGAGGAGATCGGCGGAGGCGTGGCGCCCGGTCGCACGCTGAAGGCCGTTCAGATCGGCGGCCCGTCAGGCGGTTGCCTGCCCGCGTCGCTGTGCCACCTGCCGGTGGATTACGAGGCGTTGAGCGGGGCCGGCGCCATCATGGGATCCGGCGGGATGGTGGTGATGGACGATCGCGACTGCATGGTGGACGTCGCCCGCTATTTTCTGCGGTTCACGCAGGATCAGTCCTGCGGTCAATGCACCTTCTGCCGGGTGGGCACGCGGCGTATGCTCGATATCCTCAACCGCCTGTGCGCGGGGCAGGGGAGGCCGGACGATCTGGAGAAGCTCGAAGACCTTGCCGCGAAGGTCAAGCGCGGCAGCCTCTGCGGGCTGGGCCAGACCGCGCCGAACCCGGTGCTGACCACCTTGCGGTATTTTCGTGAGGAATACGAGGCGCACATTCAGGGCCGCTGTCCGGCTGGTAAATGCGCGGCGCTGATCCGGTATGTCGTGACCGACACGTGCATCGGCTGCACGATCTGCGCCCAGAAATGTCCCGTAAACGCCATCGCGCCGGCGCCCTATCGCAAGCACGAGATCGACACGCAAGTGTGTACCCGCTGTGACGTGTGCCGGACGGCCTGCCCGGCGGATGCCATCGAAATACGGGAGGGCGCATGCACACGTTGACACTGGACGGCCGCCCGGTCACCGTTCCTGATGGTGCGACCATCCTCGATGCAGCCCGCCTGCTGGGGATCAACATTCCAACGCTCTGCCACATGGACGGCCTTCCGCCGGGCACCTCCTGCATGGTCTGCGTCGTGCAGATCGACCAGTCGAACCGGCTGGTTCCAGCCTGCGCCTATCCCGCCAAGTCGGGCCTGGTCGTGCTCACGGACACGCCGGCTGTGCGGGACGCTCGCCGCACGGCAGTGGAGTTGCTGATGGGCGAGCACGTGGGCGACTGCGAAGGGCCCTGCCGCCTCGGCTGCCCGGCCGGCATGAATATCCCGCTGATGATCCGCCAGCTTGCCGCCGGCCGGACATCGGAAGCGCTGGAGACGGTGCGGCGCGACATCGCCCTGCCCGCCGTGCTGGGCCGCATCTGTCCGGCGCCGTGCGAAAAGGTCTGCCGCCGCGCCAAGCTGGACCAACCGGTCTCCATCTGTTTGCTGAAGCGGTTTGCCGCCGACCACGGATCGTCCGACGCCACCGTGAAGACGGCGCCGGACAGCGGACGCCGCGTGGCCATCGTGGGCGCCGGCCCCGCCGGCCTGGCGGCCGCTTTCTACCTGCGTCTGCTCGGCCACGCCTGCGAGGTGTTCGACGACCAGTCCGAACCGGGAGGCGCCCTTCGGCGCGATGTCCCATCCACCCGGCTTCCCCGCGCGGTTCTGGATCGCGAGATCGAGGATATCAGGCGTCTCGGTGTGACCTTCCGCACCGGCGTCCGGGTCGGCCGGGACCTGTCGCTGGCCGACCTCCGCGCCTCCTATGACGCCGTGATCATGGCGGTCGGTGCGGTGGACGTGGCGCAGGCCGCGGCGCTGGCTATGCCGGCTTCGCCGCGCGGGCTGCAGGCCGACAGCCGCACGTTTACGACTCCTCTTGAAGGCGTGTTTGCCGCCGGCGGCGCGGTGCGTCCCCTGAAAATGGCGGTGCGCGCCTGTGCGGACGGCAAGGCCTGCGCCCGGGTTTGCGATCTGTATCTGAATAAGGAACAAGCGACAGCCGCTCATAGGCGGTTCAACTGCAGCGTTCATAACCTGGCGGGCGCGGATTTGCGGGATGCCTTTGACCAGGCGTCCAAGAGCGTCCGGGTTGAACCGGCCGAAGGTCTGCCGGGAGGATTCACGGCGGCGGAGGCCGCGGCCGAGGCGGCGCGATGCCTGCACTGCGACTGCCGCAAGAGCGAGGCGTGCCGGTTGCGGGACGCCGTCGAGCGGCTTGGCGCCGACGCGCGATTGTATGGGGAACAGGAACGGCCCGCGGTGGAGGTGCTGCGCCATGCGAACGGCCTTGTGTTCGAGCCCGCCAAGTGCATCAAGTGCGGAATATGCGTCCGCCTCGCCGGGCAGCACCCCGACGTGCCGGGCCTTGCCTTTGTGCGGCGCGGTTTCCAGATGCGGGTCAGTCCTCCGGTGGGCGAGACGATGGTCACCGCGCTGGCCGGGATCGCCGCCGCGGTGGTCGCCGCATGCCCCACCGGCGCGCTGGCGTGGGACGACACGGAAGCAAAGCGGGAGACGACTAGATGAAAGTGCTTCACATTGTCCCGGGAGCCGGCGGGGAATTCTACTGCGAAAATTGCCTGCGTGACACCGGACTGGTGCGGATGCTGATACGGATGGGGCATGATGTCACCCTTGTGCCGCTCTACCTCCCGATGTATGCCGACGACGCGGATCTGGCTGGAATGGTCCCTGTTTTTTTCGGCGGAATCAATGTCTACCTGCAGCAGAAGGTGCCGCTGTTCCGTCACACGCCGCGTTGGTTGGACCGCTGGATCGATTCCCGCTGGCTGCTGCGCCTGGCAGCGCGGCGGGCCGGTTCCACGCGCGCGCGCGATCTGGGGGATACAACGCTTTCGATGCTCCGAGGCGAGGAGGGTTTTCAGGCCAAGGAACTCGACCGCCTGGCCCGCTGGCTGCGCGAGTGCGGGCGGCCCGACGTGGTCCACCTGTCAAACGCGCTGCTGATCGGCCTGGCGGGCCGCCTGCGCCGGGAGTTGCAGGTGCCGATCCTCTGCACCCTGCAGGACGAGGACAAGTGGCTGGACGCGATGGATGCGTCCGCGTCCCGCGCCTGCTGGACGACCCTTGCGGAGCAGGCTGTGAATGTGGACGCGTTCGTCGCGGTTAGCCGTCACTATGGCGAATCGATGGCCCGCCGTCTAGGACTGCCGGCGGACAAATTCCATGTTGTATATCCGGGCCTGAATCCGGAAGGGCACCGTCTGGCGCCGCTCACATGCGATCCCCCGGTTATCGGATTCCTGTCGCGCCTCTCACAGGCACAGGGGCTGGGGGAGCTGGTTGCGGCCTTCATCGCTCTGAAGCGCGATCCCCGGTTTGCCCGCGTCCGGCTGCGCGCGACCGGCGGGCAGGTCGGCGACGATCATCGGTTCGCGTCGGAGTTGCGGCGTCAACTGGCGGCTGCGGGCGTGTCGGGCGACGTGGAGTTCGTTCCCATATTCGACCGGGCCAGCCGCATGGCGTTCCTCGAGTCGCTTTCGGTGCTGTGCGTGCCGGTGCCCGGCGGCGAGGCCTTCGGCCTGTTCGTAGTCGAGGCTATGGCGTCTGGCGTGCCGTCGGTGGAGCCCCGGGTGGGTGCGTTTCCCGAATTGCTGGCGGACGGCGGCGGGATCCTTTACGAGCCGTCCGAACCCGGGGCGCTGACGGCGGCCCTGGCCTCCCTGCTGACCGATCCGGAGAAGGCGCGCGAGATGGGGCGGCGCGCCCATCAGGTTTTTCTGGATCGTTTCACCTTGGCGCGCATGACTGAAGATATGGTGCGGGTGTATGAAACCGTGCGAGGGACTGTATGAAAAGATGCGTTCTTGCGGCGCTTTCGGTCACCCTGGCTGGGTTGGCCATGGGCGGCGACTGGTCCACGTTCCACGGAGACGCGGCGCTGAGCGGGTATGTCGAGACGCGCCTCCCGGACAAGCCGGTCCGACTGTGGCGCTTTAACGCGGGGGCCGCGGTCACGCGGACGCCAGTGGCGTCCGGTGACACGATCGTCGTGGTCTCCGACGCGTCCGAGATCATCGCGCTCGATCTTCACGGCGCCAAGCGATGGTCGGTGAAAATCGGGATCGGCAAGGGGACGGACGGCAAGCCGGCCTTCAGGGAATTTCAGGCGCCGCCGGCCATTGTGAAAGACATCGTGCTTATCGGTTCTTCCGATGGCGTCCTGCATGCGTTTGACCTGCGGACGGGAACCGTGACGTGGACGAATGCAGCCGGATCAAGCGTGGCGGGTTCGGCCGTCGGCTTCAAGACGGCGGACGGCACGTGGCGGGCGGCCGTGTTGTCTCAGCCCGATGGCGTTCTGCATGCGTTCGACCTTGTGACCGGGAAACGGGCCTGGTCGTCCGAGCCCACGGCCCGATGCGACGGCAGTCCTGCGTTTGGGAACGGGCGCGTGGTGTTCGGAAGTTGCGCGGCCGCTATTCATGCGATCGACGCCGCGGACGGGCGCGTGATCCGGAAAGTCGATCTGGGCCCCGACAGTCAGGTGGCGGGCGGCGTTGCCCTGAGCGGGGAGCGGGCCTATGCCGGCACACGCGACGGTGTCCTCGCGTGCGTGGACCTGCGCGAAGGCGGGATCCGCTGGACAAACCGCGTCGTCAGTGGCGAACTGTTTACGACACCGGCCGTGTCCGCCGATCGGGTGGTAACAGCCGACTCCGACGGAAACGTGCATGGCTTGCGCCGGACTGACGGGAAGACGGAATGGTCAGCGGATATAGGTGCTGGACCGGCGACATCGCCGGTCATCGCCGGCGACAAGGTGGTCGCGGCTGGAGGCGGATCCCTTTTCCTGCTCGGTCTGACGGACGGGAAACGGATTTGGTCTCAGCCGGTCAGCGATGCCACCTCAGGACCCGCCATTGTGGGGCGGATGATCGTAATCGGGGGCGACGACGGCATGGTCAGCGCCTTCGGGGAGGAAACACCATGAGCGGATCGGCGTTGTTGGAACTCGACCGGGTCACGTATGCGTATGGCGCGGGATTGGACGCGGTGCCGGTTCTGCGCGGCGTGAACCTGTCGCTTGCCGACGGCGACTCGGTGGCCATTGTCGGGCCGTCCGGATGCGGCAAGAGCACGCTGCTCAACATCATCGGTTCGCTCGATCTTCCCGTGACCGGCACGGTGCGGCTGGACGGGGAGGATTTAACCCGGCTCGACGACCGGGCGCTCGCGGCGCTGCGGAACCGAAAGATCGGCTTTGTCTTTCAGTTTCACCACTTGCTGCCCCACTGTACGGCGCTGGAAAATGTGCTGGTGCCGATGCTCGTGAACGGCGTGACGCCGGCGGGATACGAGCGGGCGCGGCGGTTGCTGGACCGCGTGGGTCTCTCGGGACGTCTGGGGCACAGGCCGGCGCAGCTTTCCGGCGGCGAATGCCAGCGTGTTGCCGTTGTCCGCGCCCTGATCAACCAGCCGCGTCTGCTGCTGGCGGACGAGCCGACCGGCTCCCTCGACCGCGCTTCCGCGGAAGCGCTGTCGGCCCTTCTCGCGGAGCTGAACCGGGACGAGCGGGTGGCGCTGATTTGCGCGACCCATTCGCGGCACCTGGCCGCGCGCATGGGCCGCGTGCTATCCCTGGCGGACGGCGTTCTACAATCCGGCGACGCGGGGGCTCTGGCCTGACCATGAACCGAATGACGCTCATTGTCCGCAGCCTCCGTTTCAACTGGCGCCTGCATGCCAGTGTGGCGGCCGGCGTCGCGATCGCCACCGCGGCGCTTACCGGCGCCCTGCTGGTCGGCGACTCGGTCGACGGCTCCCTGCGCCGGTTTGCGCTCCAGCGATTGGGCCGTGCGGAGTGCGCCCTGCACCTGAGAAACCGCTACGTGTCCAGCCGGCTCGCCGAGGAGTTGGCGCGGCGAACGGGGTATCCGATGGCCGCCGTGCTCCAGCTCCCCGGCATCGCGATGGCGACCCGCAGCGGACGGCAGGCCAACCAGGTGCAGATTCTGGGCATGGACAAAGGCCTTGAAGCGTTCGGCGCGCTCGCTCCGCCCAACGACGGGGAGGCCGATGTGAATCTCGCCCTCGCACGCCGCCTCGGCCTTCAGCCGGACGACGAACTTGCCTTGCGGATCGCCAAGCCGTCGCTGCTGCCGCGCGAGGCGCCGCTGTCTTCACGCCGGGACCGGCCGACCGTGCGCGTGACGCTCCGTGTGCGGCGGATCGTGCCGGACGACCGACTCGGCCGGTTCGGACTTGCGGCCAACCAGACGTCTCCGGATATGGTGTTTGTGTCCCTTAATTGGATACAAGAAAAAACCGGACTGGCGGGACGCGCCAACATCCTGCTGGCCGCCGCGCGGGACGGGAAGGCGCCCACTACCGGGACGCTCGACACGGCCCTTCGCGCGGCCTGGCTCCCGGCCGATTCCGGGCTCACGTTGCGCGAGGTGCCGGAGGCGGGATTAAAGCAACTCGAGTCTGACCGGATCTTCCTGGAGCCGGAAGTTGCGGCCGGCGCCGGGCGGATGGCCGGTTCCGCCGGTTCCCTGGCTTACCTGGTCAACACCCTCGCCTCGAAGTCGAACGGGGTTGAGCGGATGACGCCCTATTCGTTTGTCGTGGCCTGCGCGCCATCCGCCGATGTGCGCCTCAGTCCGTTGCCGGCGGGTATGGCGGATGACGAGATCCTGATCAACCGCTGGCTGGCGGAGCAACTAGCCGTGGGTCCGGGCGATAGCCTGGCGATGGCCTATTATGAGCTCGCGACATCCGGCGAGCTTGTCGAACGAACGGCCCGGTTCCAAGTGCGGTCCGTGATCGAGATGCCGGACGCCGTGCGCGAGCGAAGCCTGATGCCAGCCTTTCCGGGACTGACCGACGTGGAGAGTTGCTCGGACTGGGACATCGGTTTCCCAATGAATAAGGAGTGGCTCAAGGACGCGGCTAACGAAGCGTATTGGAACGCCTACCGGGCGACGCCCAAGGCCTTTGTCACGCTGGCAACCGGGCAGCGCTTGTGGGGCAACCGGTACGGCAACCTGACGGCGATCCGCTTCATGCCTGACGAAGCCGGCCATCCGACGGCCGCGACAATCGCCGGACTCGTGGATCCCGCGAAACTGGGTCTTTTTTTTCAATCCGTTCGAGCCGACGCGCTCAAGGCCGTGGATGAGGCAATCGACTTCGGCGGACTCTTCCTCGGATTAAGTTTCTTCCTGGTCGTTGCGGCGCTGTTGCTGACGGCGCTACTGTTCGTGCTAAGCGTCGAACAGCGCGCCCCACAGACAGGATTGTTGCTGGCCCTGGGCTACACGCCCCGGGCGGTGCTCGGTCTTCTGCTTGGCGAGGGGATGGGGGTTGCCGTCGTGGGAGCGGCGCTCGGGACGGTGTTCGCGACGGCCTATACCCGGCTGCTTTTGTGGGCACTGGAAATCCTGTGGCCGGATGCCGTGGCCGGAGCCGTGGTGACATACTTCGGCTGCCCGGAATCGTTGCTGACAGGCGCGGCAGCGGGACTGATTGGCGCCATGGTGGCGATGGCCGTCGCGTTGCGCCTTCAGGCTCGGCATCCGGCCCGTGAGCTCCTGGCCGGCGGCGTTGCGCAAGACTTGCCGGCAGCGCCGCGCGGGGGACGCGTGGCACTGGCGTTGGCCCTGGCAGCTACCGCAGGGGCGGGGGGGATCGTGGTCATGGCTCCCGGAGGAGAAGGTGCGGTCGAGGCATTTTTCGGCGCGGGAACGCTGGCGTTGGCCGCCTTTTTTGGATATGGCTGGTTCGCTCTCACGCGGCTTGCCGCGGGAGGGTCGAATGATCGGATGACCGTGACCGGGCTTGGGTTGCGCAACGCCGGCCGACGACCGGGACGCAGCCTGGCCGTGGCCGGCCTCCTCGCGGCGGGCAGTTTCATGGTTCTGGCGGTGGCCTCGATGCAGGAGGACGGCGCCGCACGTGCACAGGACCGTCGCTCGGGCACGGGCGGATTTGCTTTTTATGGGCAGACCACGCTGGGCATGCCGCGGGACGTGGCGGAGGCCAAGGAAACTGGACACGCGGCCGGAGTTGAATGGGTACCGATCAAGCGCTTTGACGGCGACGATGCGAGCTGTTTCAACCTCAACCGGGCGAAAACGCCGAACCTGCTCGGTGTTGACGCGGCAGATTTTGTCCGGCGCAACGCCTTCGCGGATCCGGAAACCTGGGGGCTCCTGGACCGGCCGATCGCGGATGGCGCGGTAGCGGCGCTCGCGGGGGATTCGGATACGGCCATGTGGGGGTTGCAGAAGCGCGCCGACGGTTCACCGGGGAACGATCTGGAATATCGGGACGAGCAGGGGCGGGCGTTCACCGTGAGACTGGTGGGGAAACTGCCGATGCGGGTATCCGTGTTCCAGGGCGCTGTGCTGATTTCCGAACGTGCGTTCAACGCGAAATATCCCTCCGAGGACGGTTACCGCGTGTGGCTCGTGGACGCGACTCCGGATCGCGCCGAGGCTGTGGCGGAACGTCTGGGCCGCGACTTCGAGCGCACGGGACTGGACCTCGAGCCGGCGGCGCAGCGGCTGGCGGCGTTCGGCGCCGTCCAGCGCGCCTACCTGCGCATCTTCCTCGCGCTGGGCGGACTCGGGTTGTTGCTAGGCAGCGCCGGCATGGGGGTTGTGGTGTTGCGCAACGTGCTGGAACGGCGCGGCGAACTGGCGGCCCTGCGGGCCATGGGCTTCGATCGCGCGGCCGTCCGGCGCGTGGTGCGGGTCGAGCATCTTCTGCTGCTGGGGTGGGGGATGGTCGGCGGGTTGTGTGCCGCGGCGTTGGCCATGCTGCCCAGCCTGCGGGCTCCCGGCGCGGACGTTCCCTGGACGGCACTGGCGGGACTCGCGGTTCTCCTTGCGGCCTCGGGCCTGGGGTGGGTTTTTGCAGCCGTGGCGTGGGCGACGCGCGGCCGCCTGCTTGACGCGCTGCGAAACGAATGAGCGCGTGGTCGGCGCACCTTTTCGAAAAACCATTTTCACTTGACGTTGCACAGACGGCCCAATAGGGTGAAAGACTTTCTTGATAGGGAGGGATAACCGATATGCGCCAGTACAAGAGGTGGAAAGTGATCGCACGGACAAACATGGCCGATTGCGCGGCAGGACTGATCGTCCGGTTTGCCGGAGCGATTGCCGTCAGTCTTGCGCTGCCCATCGCCACGAGTGCCGGCGAGGCGCCGACCAATCAAGTCTGGATATCCCAGGAGGTTGTGGTCACGGCCCGCAAATGGGTGGAGCCTGTGCAAGAGGTACCGGGGTCGGTGGCTGTGCGATCGGCCGACGATCTTGCCGCTGCCGGAGCCAGGGATTTGCGGGACAGCGTCCGCGGCGTTCCCAACATCACGCTCGGGGAGTTCTCGACGCGCCGTCTCACATTTCCTTACGTGCGCGGCATCGGGTCCGGGCAGAACGATCCGGCCGTGATCACGTGTCTGGATGGCGTTCCCCAGCTCTCCTATGTCACGGCGAACCAGGAACTGCTCGATGTGGAACGGGTCGAATATTTGCGCGGTCCGCAGGGGGCGCTTTACGGGCGTGACGCCCTGGGCGGCGTCATCAATATTGTGCCCCGTTTGCCGTCGCGCGAGGCCGCCGGTTCCGTTGCGTTTTCGGCCGGCAGCTATGGCCTGTTTGACGGCCGCGTTGCCGCGGAAGGGGCGCTGGGCGAATCCGGCGTGCTGGGCAGCCTGAGCGGCGGTTACGCCACCCGCGAGGGCTACACGAAGAACGATGTTACCGGCAACGATCTCGACAGCCGGGAGGCGTGGTTTGGCCGCGCGCAGATTTACCTGCCCGATCAGGGGCCTTGGGACTTTCGACTGAGCGTCACAGCGGAGCGCGACCGGGACGGCGACTATGCGTTATACGACCTGTCCAGCATCCGCACCCATCCGCATCATGTCAGCCATGATTACGAGGGCGACAACGACCGGGAACTGGTTCAGCCGGTCTTCACGGTCCTGCGTCGCGGCGACGCAGTCGACCTGACGTCCATCACGGCCTTCCAGGGGTGGCGGACGGACAGCAGCACCGACCTTGACACCACGCCCGCGGATTTGCAGATCAAGCATGTGCAGGAGGACTACAGTGCCTGGATCCAGGAGCTGCGGCTCGCTTCGCCCGCCGATGCTCCGGTGCCGGTGACAGACCGGATTGCGATGCACTGGCTGGCTGGCGTTTTCGCCTTCGACAGCCGGTATAAGCAGGATGCGGACACCGACTACCGGCCGGGTGGCGCCGCCCTGGGCTACTGGCC
>CAZWQJ010000059.1:0-18729 GCA_964635825.1 uncultured Victivallales bacterium
GGTTTGCATCGCCGAGGATGATGACGGTGGGTTCGGGGGGCTTTTGGGCGGCGTCGAAGAGGAGGCGGACGTTGTCTTCGGAGAGGGCGCGGTTGTAGAAGGCGAGTTCGTCGATTTCGCCTTGGAAGGGTTCGGGTGCGGCGGTGCCCGGGGGCGTCCCGGGGGGGATACCGCCGAGGATGAAGGGGGCTTGGGACTCGATGACGGATGTGTGGCCCTGGTTGTGGGTGAAGGCGTACCAGACCCGGCGCGCATTCACGTAGAAGAGGAGCAGGCCGTTGTTGCCGCCACGTTTACCCTCGGAGGTGAGGACGATGGCGACATGCTGCCAGTCGCCATTGAGGAAGCCGACAGGAAGGTCCCACCCCCAGGGCGGGAGGGTGCGCGGCAGGCCGTCGTCGCGATCGCAGCGTACATGCAGCAGGCCGCGTTCGCCCACGGTCAGGGAGACTTGGACGTTGGTTTGGCCGCCGGCCCGATAGAGGATGGTGGCGTTCGTGTTGACGGTGGGGGACCCCCTGACCCAGAGCGTGATGGTGAACGCATCGGGCGCGCCGCGGGCAAAGTCCAGTTCCGGTCGTGGAGGGATCACCAGGAGGGGAGGCGGCGAGCCGACGCCGGGAAAGCGCGCGGCCGAGTTGGTGCGAGAGAACCCCGTCCAGCCGGATGTGCCGCGGTCATGGGGGCAGGGGCCCGCCACGCCGAGGTTTTCGGGGCGGAAATTCTGGTAGGAGGCGGGCTCGCCGAGTGCCTCGGGCGGCGGGTGCGCGAGGTCGGCGGGTGGCGTCTGCGGCGAGGTTTCGTCGAGCCCGAAGTAGGCGACCGGTGCGAAGGCCATGCTCTGCGCGCGGTAAAGCCCCTCGGCCAAGGCGAGCGCTGGGCCGCCGCACAGGATCCCACCCAGCACCAACCGCAGGGGCCATCGGTATTTCGTGCGGTGCGAATTTATCGTCAATTGCGGTGGCGGAACGCCCGGGGCTTTGCCGTTGTTCCACGCCGTTGTTGCAACCCCGTGCATGCGGACATACTATGAAGTCGGCACGCTCGGCGCAATCTTGCGGCGTGCCGGGGGCTTCACGTGATGGCGGCGTTCCGGTCACATCCTTGGTTTGGCATTCGGGTGGCCGTTGCCATCGCGGCGCTGGGCGCGGCGCGTCTGGCCCACGGATACTACGAAATTCCCGACCGCGAACTGGAGCAGTGGTGGCGGGGGCGCAATATCGTGGTGATCGACGACGGCGTGGTGCACCCCGCGATGCTCAAGGGCGGCACCGTCTACCGGGTCTCCGGTTTCGGCACCAACGGGGCCTCCTATTATGTGTACCTGCCCCAGGCGTACGACCTCGCCACGCCGATGCCGGCCATCGTGGGATTCGACCCGGCCGGAAATGGCAAGTCGCCGCTGATGAAATTCATCCCTTCGGCCGAAGAGCGCGGCTGGGTGGTCATGGGCATCAACGACTGTGCGAATGAGGGGCCGGACAACCAGCATGCGATGGTGTGGGACTGCTGCCGCCATTTTCGTGCCTCGTTTCCCCACAACCGGGCGCGCGAGTACACGGCCGGGCTCTCCGGCGGTGCCTGCATCGCCTTCTGGTACAGCCGCTGGTGGTGGGACGAATTCGCCGGTGTGTTCAACTGCGATGGGTGGATGTGCGATTACGACGAACACACCTACTACCCTGCCGCGCTGGCGGTGGCCCACATGCGCTCCGGCGGCGATACCGGCACGACGGGTGACCACCTGCCGGACGCGCGCTACCTCGCGCCGACCGGATGCCGCCTCGACACCATCGCCTATCCTGGCGAGCACGCCTGGCCGCCCCCGGCCACCATCGATGCCGCCATGGATTTTCTCGAAGCGGATTACCAGGCGACCGGATACCGCCGGGTGGCCAGCAACGGCGTGGCCACGGCCGCCAACCTTCTCGCCGGCGCACTCGCCGCCGCGGATGCGCGCGACTGGACCCCGGCGGCAACGCAGGCCCTGACGGTGCTGCACGCGTATGCCTACACGCCATCGGTGGACGGCGCGCTGGCGGTCATCGTGGACCTCTTCGGCGACGCGGATGCGCGCGCGCAGGTGGCGTGGCCGCCGGCGCTGACCAACCGCGGCGACCTCGGGCGACTGATGCTGCAACGCGGCTTGGGCGCGTATGGCGAGTATCCGGGCAATCAGGCGCGCGCCTGCTTCGAGGCGGCGGTGGCGCTGGATCCCACCAACGCCGAAGCCTGCGCGCGGCTGGCGATCGCCCTCGTCGAGCCCACGCGCATTGCGCTGGCTGATCTGCGCCGTGCCCAGGAACTCGCCCGCCGCGCGACGGCGCTGGCGCCGGATTTCTGGTGCGCATGGTGGGCGCGGGCCGCGGTCTCGCGCCGCGAAGCGGATTTCGAGGCCGGTCTCCGCCATCTGGAAACCGCGCGGCCACTCACCCTCGCGCATTACGATCCGCTGCACGGAAAATCCCGCCGGCTGGATCGCGAGCGCGATGCCTGCGCGGCGGGTCGGGCGCGTGCCGTGACGGTGCCGGCGGCGTTGTGGTTCGACGCGGGCGAGGTGGGGGAGTCCGTGGAAACGCTCGAAGGCTGGTACGTGCCGGCAGGAGATGGCGTGATCGGCGGCGACGTGCCGCTTGCGGGCGGCCGCGCGCTGGTGCTGCCGGACGCCGACTCGCGCGTGCGGATCAACATCGAAACCACCGGCGTCGAAACCATCTGGGTCGATCTCTATCTCATTCCGGCCTTCTCGGAATCCCCAGTGGAGCCGGATGTGTATCCGGCGTCACCCGCCGCGTACTCCTTCGACCGCGCCGGCCATCTGATCGCGCGCGATGGCGAGACCTGGATTGCGGCCGCCGGCGTGACGGTCTCCGATGAACACTGGCTGCGGCTGACCATGGCGCTTGATCGGCGTACCCGACAGTATCGCCTCTATCTCAACGACGAGCTGGTGCTCGATCGCCTCGCCTTTGCGTCGTCCGAAGCCATCGTCGATTCCGTTCTGCTGACCGGCGCCGGCGATGGACCTGTCTATGTCGGTGCGGTCGGCCTGTCGGGCGAGCGGCTGCCGGAGGACCACGACCTCGATACGCTGTCGGATGCATGGGAGCGCGAGATGGGGCTGGATCCTGCCTCGTCGGCCGATGTGAACGGCGCTGACGGCGACCCCGATGGCGATGGCCTGCCGAACTACCTCGAGCGCGAGAGCGGGACGGCGCCACGGTTGGCGGATACGGATCGGGACGGTATGGCCGACGGCGCCGAACGCGCCCATGGTTTCGACCCGCTTGTGCGGAATGCGTTCACGACCATGACCTTGCCCTCGCGATTGTTGGCGGATGACTATACCACGGACGGGTGGGCCTTGCGGGAGGGAACCCGCCCGGAAATCGTGCAGGATAGCCGCGTCGGGGGGCGTGCGCTGCGCCTGCACCCAAGCCTGGGCCCATCCGCCATCACCCGCTACTACGCTTCAGGCCCCCGCACGGTTGTCTGGCTCGAGTTGACGCTCATGCCTACCGCCGGCATGCCTGGTAATTTGACTGAGGTCATGAAGCAGGGAGCCGCGCTGCTCTATCTCAATCGCGACGGACGCCTCGTGGCCTACGATGGGCGTGCGGCGGTCCGGCGCTGGGTCGCGCTGGAGCATTCACCGGTGGGCGAGGAGCAATGGGTGACGGTGCGCGCGCGCTTGGATTACCGCAACAAGACCTGGTCGGTCTGGCACGAGGGGCGGCTGCTGGCCGATGAACTCGGGTTCGCGAATCCGCACAAAACCGAGTTCTCCACCATCACCATCCAAGGCTCCGCGACGCTGGCCACTCTGGCCGCCAGCGCCGCCGGACCGGACTCCGATCAGGACGCCATCCCCGACGACTGGGAACTCGCCTTCTTCGGCGATCTCGACCACGCCACCGTGGGCACCGATGCCGATGGCGATGGGTTCCCGGATCGCTCGGAATACCTTGCCGGCACCGACCCGCATGACGAGAGCGATCTCCTGCGCATCCTCGATGTGGCCGTGGAGCGTGATCAAATGGTGGTTACCTGGCAGTCCAAACCCGAGAACTACGAGGGGAATCCCATTTCCTACAACCTGCTGCGCTCGCGCAACCTCTTTGGCCGGACCGCACAGCCCGTCGAGTGCGACATCCGCACCGATGGCGTCGTCTGCCGCTATGCCGTCACCAACCGGCTGGAGGACCTGGAGGAGTTCTACCAGGTCGAGGTGAACCCATGACGCGGCCGCTGCCCGCGGCGGTTCATGAGCCTCGTCCGGCGTGGTTCGCCTCCCTGAGTGCGTACGCCGCCAACGCGGGGGGACGATATGACGTGGCCTCGGTGCGTCACCGCATCGCGCAAGGGCGCCGACAAGAGGAGACACCCTGGGTGTATCGGCGCGCTTGCGTCGGCGCCGCAGGCGGGGTACGGTCGGCGCGTTCCGTTTTGAGCGAACCGGGAGCAGGAGGATTTCTATGACCATTCAAGACCAGGCGCGCCGCCGGCTGGACGAGTTGCAGGCCAATCCATACCCGGGGCGCGGCATCGTGCTGGGCCAATCTCCAGACGGGCGCCAGCTCGTGCAGGTGTACTGGATCATGGGCCGCAGCGAAAACAGCCGCAACCGCATCTTCGTGCGCGATGGCGATGCGGTGCGCACGGCGCCGTTCGATGCGAGCAAGGTCAAGGATCCCTCGCTGATCATCTACCGCTGCGCCTGCACGGTGAATCGCTCGCACATCGTCACCAACGGCGACCAGACCGACACGATCGCGGAGGCGCTGGTGGCGGGCCGCACGTTCGAGCAGGCGCTGTCCATGCGCACGTTCGAACCGGATGCGCCCAACTACACGCCGCGCATCTCGGGCATCATGGCGCTGGATAATCGCGCCCACGCCTACCAGCTATCGATCCTCAAGGCCGAGGCCGGCAACCCCGAACACGCGCGCCGCCAGTTCTTCAATTACGTGCAGCCGATCCCCGGCATCGGCCACTGCATCACCACCTATCGCGGCGACGGCGATCCGCTGCCCTCCTTCGAGGGCGAGCCACAGCCGCTGCCGCTGGGCCACGACATCGATCTCACCCTGGACCTTTTCTGGGAGGCGCTGAACCGCGATAACCGCGTGGCGCTGCTGGTCAAAACCATCGACATCGAAACGCGCCAGACCGATCTGCGCCTGGTCAATCGGCACGCGTAAGCGCGCGGCCCATGGAGTCCCTATGACGCTTTCTCTGGATCAGGTGCGGTCGTTGGTGGCCGGCGTGCTGGAAACCAAGACGGTGGCCGATGGCGTGCGGTTTCACCGGTTCCCGTCGGCCATGTGGGACCTCTACGCCCCATCCGAAGGATCGCGCGCCCGCGCCGCCTGCACCACGGGCGTGCGCCTGCGCTTCCGGACCAACTCGCGTTCGTTGCGCCTGTCCCTGCGCTACGGCGAGTTCGCCCGCTGGTACTTCCTCGGCGCCATGCGCGTGGATGCAGACCGCATCGATGCCTTCGGGCCCGTGTCCCGGCAGGAAACCTGGACGGGGTGTCTCTTCGAGCAGGCTCACCGCCAACCGCACGACTTCGACATCTGGCTCCCGCACCTGAGTTCGTGCGATGTGCAGGCGCTGGAACTGGAGGACGGCTGTGCGATCGAGCCCGCGCCCGCGCTGAGTTTGAAGTGGCTGGCCTACGGCGATTCCATCACCCAGGGCATGAATGCCACGCTGCCACTCTTCACCTGGACGGCACGCGTGGCGCTCGCGCTGCGGGCGGATGCGATCAACCTCGGCGTCGGGGGCGCCACCTGCCAGCCCGAGCTGGCCGCCTGCATTCCCGCGCAGCCCTTCGATCTGATCACGGTGTCCTACGGAGCCAATGAGTTCAATATCGACACCCCCGCGGCGGCCGTCGCCGAAAACACGGCGCGCCTGCTGGAGGCCCTGCAGCGGAAGCAGCCTGCGGCGCGCCTGGTGGTGACGACGCCGGTTCCGTTCTTCCGCCGCGAGCTGGTGAATGCCTGCGGCGAGACGATGGACGCCGTTCGCGCGGCGCTGGAGCAGGTGGCGACGCGCGCGGGGGTACCCGTGCTGCGCGGCACCGATCTCGTCCCCGCCGATCATGTCTACTTCAACGACCGCTCCCATCCCAACGATGCCGGCATGCTGGAAATCGCCAAAAACGTGCTGGCGGGTCTGCAGGCGCTGGGCGTGGGCGCAGCCGTGCCGGGCTGACGCGTGCGATTCTAGCCACCTTCAACCAATCACGCTTGCCCCCGTTCACGCGGATGGGTACCGTGGCGCGCTCATCGTTGACCAGGGAGAACAGGCATGCCCATGAACGCCAACACCACGCCCACCCCGGGCGCGCGGCCGGAAATCACCGACCGCTACTACCGCATTTACACCTACCAGTCCGTCGATCGCGTGCCGGATCTCGAGTTTGGCTACTGGCCCCAAACCATCCGCCGCTGGCTGAAGGAGGGACTCCCGCTCACCCTCACGCGCGCCGAAACCAACGATTGCTTCTGCCCCAAGCTCGATGCCTTTTTTGGCTTTGAATACGACCGCTACCCGCTGAGCCTGCCGATCGGCATGAACCCGGCCTTCGAGGAGCAGATCATCGAGAAAAAGGAAGGCTCGACCGTCATGCGGGGCAAGGACGGCGTCATCGCCGAGTGTTACCTGAACGACGCCGACGACAGCTCGATCCCGCACTATCTCGAATTCCCGATCAAGACGCCGGATGACTGGGTCGCCATGAAAGAGCGCTACCGGCTGGACGATCCCACCCGCCGCGCCTCCGACGCCGACATCGCCGGCGCACGCCAGGCCATGGCCGCCGGCCACTCCATTCGCGTGTTCTTCACCGGCTTCTATGGCCAGCTCCGCAACTGGATGGGCATGGAAAACCTCTCCTACGCGTTCTTCGATTATCCCGACATGATTCGCGACATGGCTGAACACTGGGCCGAACTCGCCGCGGGCATGATCGAACGGCTCCCGCCCGATATTCGCATCGACAAGATCGACTGGTGGGAGGACATGGCCAGCCGCAACGGACCGCTGGTGAGCCCCGCCCAGTTCCGCCAATTCCTGCAACCCGGCTACCGTCGCGTCATGCAGGCCGCCCGCAAGCGCGGCTGCGTCATCAGCCTGGTGGACTCCGATGGCGAACCGCACGACCTCGTGTCGAGCTGGCTCGAGGAAGGCGTGAACATCATGTTTCCGCTGGAAGTCACGGCCGGCGTCGATCCCTATGCGTGGCGCAAGGAGTTCGGCATGGCGATGCGCCTGCAGGGCGGCATTGCCAAGGTCCCTCTGGTGGAAGGTGGCAAGGCCATCGACCGCGAGTTGGAACGTATCCGCCCGCTGTACGAGCAGGGCGGCTACATCCCACATCTCGATCACCTCGTGCCACCGGACATCTCGTTCGACCACTACCGCGAGTACCTCGACAAGAAGCGCAAACTGATCGGCAAATAGGGCGGGATCATGTCCGTGTGGTTGATGCATGAAGAACGGGGCGGCCCGCCCCAGCCGACGCAGAAGCCGAGGCGACTGGTGTGGATCGGCACCGGCGTCAGCGTGCTCATGGCTGTGCTGCTCGTTGGTGTGATGTCCTGCGGCCCCGGCTCCCCGGATGCCGACCCGGTGGTAGTGGCCGATGCACCGCCGGAAACGGCTCCACCCGCGCCGCCCGTGTGGCCGCTCGCCCGCATGGGCTTCCCGACGCCCCTGACCAACTTGCTGGATGCCCCGATCGAATTGACAATCCAGCCGACCGAGTCCGGCCGCGCCACGTCCGGCCTCTATGGCTCTGTCCGCACGGGCAGCACGGGCGGACGCGTCTACCCGTCGTTTCACGAAGGCATCGACATCAAATCCGTGGCGCGCGACCGGCACGGCAAACCGCTGGACGAAATCTACGCCGTGGCCGGCGGACGCGTCGGCTACGTGAATCGCCACTCGGGCAACTCGAACTACGGGCAGTATGTGGTCGTCATGCATGAAGACGCCGCGGGCGACGTGTTCACGCTCTACGCGCATCTGGCCGCCGTCGCGAATGACCTGCGCGTCGGCCAGGCGGTGACAAACGGGACCCCGCTGGGGCGCATGGGCAATACGCCCAGCCGCATCATCCCGATGGCCCGTGCCCATTTGCACTTCGAAGTCGGCATACTCGCGAACAATGGCTTCGCCCGCTGGCTGGGCGGCCAGAAAACCAAGAATCCCCATGGCAACTACAATGGGTGGAATTTGCTGGCCTGCGACCCGATGGCCGTGCTCGCCCAGCGCCGCGAGGAGGGCGATGCCTTCTCCATGCTGGCGTATCTGCGGCGCGCCCCCGTGGCGTTCGAGCTGATCGTGCGAACGGACCGGCTGCCGGATTTCTTCCGCCGCCATGCGCCCCTGTGGAACGGAGATCCCTTTGCGGGGCCGGCCATCGTCATGGCCTGCTCCGAGTCGGGCGTGCCGTTGCGCGGTCGCAATGCGACCCCCGAAGAAGCCGCGCTGCTCAAGGGCAAGACACCCGTCGTGCGCAATGTCGATGCCGCCGTGTTGGGCCGTAACGGCCGCCGCCTGATCGCCCCTCGCGCCGGTGACTGGATGTTGGGCTCGCAGGGGCAGCGCTGGGTCGATATCCTACTCTATTAGATTAGACCGTGCCGCGCCGACAACTGACGGCGATGCGTCACATCTTTGTCGCGAGCCTTGTCGCGAGCTTGGTCGACAAAGTTACCGACAAAGCTCGCGACAAAGCTTGGGTTGCGGGTGACAGCCCGCCTTGAGGAGGACCGATGAGCGACCTACTCCATGATCGAAACGTACTTCGCGAACTCGCGCGCCAGTATGCCGCCGTCGCGGCGTTGCCGGTGCAGGAGGAACGGCGCGCGCTCTGGGCCGCCCACTTCGCGCTCAAGCCGGTCCGCCCGCCAGTGCTCGTGTTCTTCGGCATGTGGAACGCCTGGTGCCAGGAGGTCTTCCACGAGGGCGCCCTGAAGTGCCACGATCCCTTCCTGCGCGAACACGAACGCGATCTGCGCCTGAAGCTGTTCCATCACACCGTCGGCGACGACTTCATCTGCGAGCCCTGGATCACGCAGCCAGCCGTCTTCCTGGTGAAGCCCGGCAAGTATGGCGAACCGTGGGGGGTGAAACCGGAGCGTGTGAACCCGGATGCGGAGGGGGGCGCCTACAAGGAAATCCCACCCATCCGCGAGTGGGCGGACGTGGCGAAGCTGTCCATGCCGCACCACGGCATCGACGAGGAGGAAACCGCGCGCCTCGCCGGACGCCTGCACGACGCCGTGGGCGATATCCTTCCTGTGGATGTGCCCCGCGGATCCGTCTTCACCGGCCTCGCCGGCGACATCTCCACCACCCTCGGCGCCTTGCGCGGCATGGAGCAGATCATGTTCGATATGTATGAGTCGCCCATGGCGCTGCTCGCGTTGGTGGCTCTGCTGTGCGACGGCATCCGCTCCAACCAGACGCAGACCGAAGGGGCGGGGGACTACCGCCTGACCTCCGGCTTCAACCAGGCCATGACCTACTGCGAAGGCTTCGACCGCCCGCGCCCCCACTCCGAACCCCGCCGCCGCCGCCACCTCTGGGCCGTCGGCGCCGCGCAGGAGTTCACCCTCGTCTCGCCCGAGTTTCACGACGAATTCCTGCTCAAATTCCAGAAGCCGATCCTCGACGAGTTCGGCCTCGTGCACTATGGCTGCTGCGAGAACCTTACGCGCAAGATCCCGATCCTGCGCAAACTCAAGACGCTGCGCAGCATCGCCGTCACCCCATCCGCCAACCTGGCGAAGTGCGTCGAGCAGATCGGCACCGACTACGCCATGTCCTGGCGCCCAAGCCCCACCGACATGGTCTGCTCCGACTGGGACGAACCCGCCATCCGCGCCAGCCTGCGCCGCGGCCTCGAAACCGCGCGCGGCACCCGCCTCCATCTCAGTCTCAAGGATGTCGAGACCGTCCAGGGCGACCCCACCCGCCTCGAACGCTGGACCCGCCTCGCCCGCGAAACCATCGAGGTGGCGTGGGGGTGATGCGCGTAACGCACGGTTAACGGGATGCGGGTTGCGTTGCGGATGTGGGTGCGGGTGTGAGCGCAGCCAGAAGGTCAGCGGCTGGCAGGGCTTCAATGGAGGGGGCGAGCGGGTAGCGCTTGGACCCGAGATAGACGACCGCGCCTTCGTGGATCACGCCGGCTGTCAACCCGGCCCGTAGGCCACTGGCATCGCCTTTCCCCACGGACATAGCGGTCTTGAATTCAAAGCCGCGAGCCAGGCCGCCATATTCCACCACGAGGTCGATCTCTGCACCCATCTGCGTCCGGTAGAACGAGAACTGCGCGCCGGGCTGCGACAGGTGGAAGAGCGCGATCAACTGCTCGATCATGCACCCCTCCCAACTGAAGCCACGTTTGGGGTGGGCCAGAAGCTCGTTCTCGTCGCGAATCCCCAGCAAGTGGTGAAGCAAGCCGGTGTCCCGTATGTAAACCTTCGGCGATTTGACCAGTCGCCTGCCGGTGTTCTTCGCGTAGGGCATGAGGCGGCGAATCAGGTAGTGCCCCTCGATGGCATCCAGGTAGCGCTGAACGGTGTGATAGGAAACCCCGAACGCGCGCCCCAACTCGGACGCATTCAGGAGTCCGCCGTGCAGGTGGGCCAACATGGTGGTAAATCGACGCATCTCCAGCGGAGACACGCTGAACTGGTGATACCGTGCCAGATCACGCTCCACGAAGGTGCGCACATAGCTTTCCTGCCACTCGCCCCACTGTTCGGTATTGGCGGCCAACAAGGCATCCGGAAACCCGCCGCGGTGCCAGAACGTGGGCAGGTCGAACCGCCCGTGCACTTCTGGATAGAGGAACGGGGTAAGTTCGAGCACACCAACCCGACCGGCTAGACTCTCGGAAATCTCTCGAACCAAGGCCGGGTTGACCGAGCCAAGCAAATAGAAGCGCCCACAGTGGCGCCGGTTTTCGTCAATGAGGGCGCGCAACACCGGGAAAAGCGCCGGCAGGGTCTGGGCTTCATCCAGAATGGCCGATTCCCGGAGCCGTGATAGCGCCAATTCCGGGTCCGCCTCAAAGACCTGTCGATCCGATGGACGCTCAAGATCGTAGTATCGACCCGCGACGGCATGCCGAACCAGCGTTGTCTTCCCACACTGCCGGGGCCCCAGGATCAGGACGGCCGGAAACTGGTTGGCGAGCGCCTGCAACCGCTTGCCCACCACACGGGGGAGATTCTTCATACACGACAATATAGACGTGGTGCAGCTGTTTTGCAAGTATTCATCCTGAGCGCCGATCGAGTCAGGCGTAGCCGTTGGCCACCTTGCTTCCGGCCGTGCACTCCCGCTATGATCCCGCCATGCCGTTGATCGTGATCCTGCTTGCCAGTGCCGCCATCCTGGCGGTCGCCTATTGGACGTATGGCCGCGTGCTTTCGCGCCTGCTGCGGCTGGATCCCAAGGCCAAGACCCCCGCCAGCGAACTTCGCGACGATGTGGACTACGTGCCCACCGACCCGAAGTTCTTGTTTAACCAGCACTTTTCCGCCATCGCCGCGGCCGGGCCCATCGTGGGGCCGATCCTGGCCGGCGTCATGTTCGGCTGGGGGCCCGCCATCGCCTGGATCCTGTTCGGCGCCATCTTCATCGGCGGCGTGCACGACATCACGTCGCTCACCGCGTCGATCCGCCACGGCGCGCGCTCCATCGCCGAAATCGTGCGCCTGCATATGAACCGGCGCTCGTATCTGCTCTTCCTCACCTTCATGTGGATTGCGCTCGTCTATGTCGTCGTGGCGTTCACGGACATCGTCGCCAGCTCGTTTGTCGGCACGGTGACGATGGAGAACGGCCTCGCCGTGACCGGGGCCGGCATCGCCACCTCTTCCCTGTTGTACCTCGCGCTGCCGATCGTGATGGGGCTCCTGCTGCGCTACACGAAGTTGTCGGTCACCTGGGCGACCGTCATCTTTCTGCCGCTGGTGGGCGTGGCCATCTGGATGGGACCCTACTTCCCATTGGATCTCGCGGCCCTGCTCGGCGTGCCCGACGCCCGCGCCCAGAAAATCTGGGACGTCCTCTTGCTGGTCTACTGCTTCGTGGCCTCGATCGTGCCGATGTGGTTGTTGCTGCAGCCGCGCGGCCATCTCGGTGGCTACTTCCTGATCGTGATCCTGGTCGGGGGCTTGCTCGGCCTGCTGCTCGGTGACCACACCGTGCAATACCCGGCCTTCCGCGGCTGGCAAACCCCCACCGGCGATTACCTGATGCCGATGCTGTTCATCACCATCGCCTGTGGCGCCTGCTCCGGCTTCCACTCCATCGTCGCCTCGGGCACCACCTCCAAACAGCTGCGCACGGAAACGGATGCGCGCCCTGTCGCCTACGGCGCCATGCTTCTGGAGGCGCTGGTGGCCGTGCTGGCGCTGGCCTGCGTGATGCGCCTCGCCCCCGGCGCCCCTGAACTCGCCTCCGCCCGGCCCAACTTCATCTTCAGCTCGGGCCTCGGCGCCTTTCTCGAAACGCTGCACATCCCCGCCCACTTCGCCATCTCCTTTGCCCTGCTCGCCTTCACCACCTTTGTCTACGACACCCTCGACGTCTGCACCCGCCTCGCCCGCTACATCCTGCAGGAGCTCACCGGCTGGAAAGGCCGCGCCGGCCGCTACGTCGCCACCGGCATCTCCGCCCTGGTCCCCTTGTTCTTCGTCATGCAGACCGTGACGGACGCCGCCGGCAAACCGGTGCCCTCGTGGCGCGTCTTCTGGCCGCTGTTCGGCGCCAGCAACCAACTCCTCGCCGCCCTCACCTTGATCGCCGTGACCGTCTGGCTCTACCGCACGCGCCGCGCCTTCTGGGTCTGGCCCGTCGCCGGCCTCCCCGCCGCCTGGATGTTCACCATGAGCATCCTCGCCCTCACCCAATTCATCCGCGCCGGATTCTTTGCCGCCGATGGCGCGTTCCGCGGGTTCAATGTCGGCGCCGTGCCGTGGGCCGCGCTCGTGCTGTGCGTACTCGCCGGCCTCCTCCTGATCGAGGCCGTGCGCGCCATCCTGGCCCCGCCCACCACCACCCCTGCCTAGTCTTCCCTTTGGAGGGTCGACCTCCGTCCCGGTCTTGATCTGCCCCTCGAAGACGCGTACCATCGCCCGCTTATACACCCGCTGTGATTGTGTGCGGGACCATTGCCAAGGAGCGTCGAGACATGAATCAGGTTCGCGTCGGCATCGTCGGTCTCGGCATGGGAGGGCTTCACGCCCGCCATTTGGTGGAGGGCAAAGTCCCGCGCGGTGTGCTGGCGGCGGTCTGTGATCTCAAACCCGATCGCCTCGCCAAATTCCCGGATGCCCGGCATTTCTCGAGCCACCAGGAGATGATCCGCTCGGGCGCCATCGACGCCGTTCTCGTCGCCACGCCGCACTATGCCCATCCGGACATTGCGATCGACGCTCTGCGCCAGGGTCTGCACGTGATGGTGGAGAAGCCGGTGGCCGTGCATAAGATCGAAGTCGAGCGCCTGCTGGCCGCCGCCGCGCCGGGCGGCCCGCTGCTCGCCGTCATGCTCAATCAGCGCACGGATCCCCGCTACCGAAAGATGCGCGAGATCATTCAGAGCGGCCAGCTTGGCGCCCTGCAGCGCGTGACCTGGATCATCACCGACTGGTTTCGCACGCAGAAGTATTTTGCCTCGAGCGACTGGCGCGGCACCTGGGCAGGGGAGGGTGGCGGCCTGCTCATGAACCAGTGCCCGCACCAGCTTGACCTGCTGCAGTGGCTTGCCGGCATGCCCGCCTCCGTGCGCGCCTGGTGCTCCCTCGGCAAACACCATGACATCGAGGTGGAGGATGAAGTCACCGCCTATCTCCAATACCCGGGCGGCGCCACCGGCCTGTTCGTGGCCTGCACCGCGGAGGCCCCCGGCACCAACCGCCTCGAAATCGCCGGCGACCTCGGCCGCCTGACGCTCGAAGGCAGCCGCCTGGAGTGGACGCGCAATGCCGTCTCCGCACGTGAGTTCCTCCGCACCTCGGAGGCGCTCTTCGACGCCCCGCCCTCGACCACCGAGACGTTTGTCATCGAGGAACGCGGCGGCCAGCATGCCGCCATCATGCAGAACTTCGTCGAGGCCATCCTCGACGGCGCTCCGCTCATCGCCCCCGGCCGCGACGGGCTGCCGTCCGTGGAACTCGCGAATGCGATGTTGCTGTCGTCGGAGCGCGGCAACACCGTCCCGGTGCCCATCGATGGGCAGGAGATGGCCGAGACGTTACAGAAACTGGTGAGCCGGGCGCAGGCCGCGCGCGGGGAGGCGAAGACGCGATGAGTACGACCGACGCCCGTGATGGCATGAACTACGCGCCGCAAGGCAAGCCGGCTCCCGTGGTGCGCCCCGGCGAATTCACCATCGCCGCCGTGGCACTCGATCACGGCCACATCAACGGCCAGTGCAATGGCCTGCTCGAGGCCGGTGCCACCCTCAAGTGGGTCTACGATCCGGACCCCGCCAAAGTCGAGGCGTTCCGCAAACGTTTCCCGCAGGCGCAGGCCGCGCGCAGCCTGGAGGAAGTCCTCGACGATGCCGCCGTGCAGCTTGTGGCCGCAGCCGCCGTCCCTTGCGAGCGCGGCCCGCTCGGCTGCCGGGTCCTCGATGCCGGCAAGGACTACTTCACCGACAAGAGCCCGTTCACGACGCTGGCGCAGCTCGAAGAAGCGCGCCGCGCCACGCACCGCACCGGTCGCAAGTACATGGTCTACTTCAGCGAGCGCCTGCATGTGGAGAGCGCCATGTACGCCGGTGACCTCATCAAGCAGGGCGCCATCGGGCGCGTCATCCAGGTCATCGGCCTCGGCCCGCACTCGCTCAATGCGCTCTCCCGCCCCGCCTGGTTCTTTCAGAAGCAGAAATATGGCGGCATCCTCTGCGACATCGGCAGCCACCAGTGCGAGCAGTTCCTTTTCTATGCCGGCGCCACCGAGGCGCGCGTCGCCTTCGCACGCGTCGCCAACCATGACCACCCGCAATACCCCGGCCTCGAAGATTTCGGCGAGGCCTCGCTCGTGGCCGATAACGGCGCCTCCTTCTACTTCCGCGTGGATTGGTTCACGCCCGCCGGCCTCGGCACCTGGGGCGACGGCCGCACGCTGGTCCTCGGCACCGAGGGCTACATCGAAATGCGCAAGTACTGCGATGTCGGGCGCGACAAGACCGGCGACCACCTCTACCTGGTCAACCAGAAGGGCACCCAGCACATGGAGCTCGCCGGCCGAGTCGGCTACCCCTTCTTCGGTGCCCTGATCCTCGACTGCATGCACCGCACCGAGAATGCGATGACACAGGCGCATGCCTTCAAGGCGGCGGAGTTGTCCATGCAGGCCCAGGAGTACGCCGATGCGCACGGCCCCTGATGTCCGCGCCGGTGGGCGCGCATGACGCGCCCCGGCATGCTCGCCAGTCAGACCCGCGCCGCCATTCAGGCCCTTCTCGCGGTGCGCGAGGCCGTTCTCGGGCGCCACCAGCCCGCCGACCGCGAACTCGCCGCCTTCTTTCGCGCCCACCGCGAATACGGCAGCCGCGACCGCCGCGTGATCGGTGATCTTGTCCATGATTACTGGCGGTGGTATGGATGGGTGGAGTCCGTGCGCCCGCCCGATGGCGAAGACCCGGCGTCCGGCGCGTGGTGCCGGCTCTTGCTCGCGGCCGGTGCCGCGTCCGCGTCGGCGCCCGAGGCCCTGTGGCGGCTCTGGGCGCTGGAGGCCGCGGCCCCGGACGAGGCCCTTGTCGCGGCCTGGCATCTCGAGGCTCCCGCCGATCGCGTGCGGGGCGTCCTGTCCGCGCTGGGCGTCGACGCCGATGTGCTGGAGGTGGGCCACCTGCTCCCCGATTGGGCCGCCGCCGAGATCGATTCTCCCCGACCCTTGCCGGAGTTGATCGCCTGGTTGCAGCAGCGCGCGCCGCTCTGGTTGCGCGTGCAACGCGGACGCCCCGAGGATCTCGTGGCCGAGTTGCGTGCGGCGGGCGTGGCCGCGGCGCCGCATCCGCGCTTGCCGGGCGCATTGTCTCTCGGATCCGCGCGGGTCAGCCTGCCCACGCTGCCGGCCCATGAGGATGGACGGCTGGTGGTTCAGGATCTGGCGTCCCAGGCCATTGTCGCCGCCTGCGCGGCGCGCCCGGGCGAACGCTGGTTGGATGCCTGCGCCGGCGCTGGCGGCAAAACCCTCGCCCTGGCCGCCACCGTCGGCACCGGCGGCCGCATCCGCGCCTGCGATGTCCGCGCCGCCGCACTGGAGGAACTGGCGCGCCGCGCCGCTCGCGCCGGCGCCGCCAACATCGACATCGCCCCGGCCGGCGATGACGTCACGCCGGAGCATGCAGAGTTTGACGGTGTCCTTGTGGATGCGCCCTGTTCCGGTTCCGGAACCTGGCGCCGGAGCCCGTGGTCCCGCTGGCAGTCTCAGCCGTCGGAACTGGCGACGCTGGCGGACGTTCAACAGCAGCTCCTCGCCCGCGCCGCCGATCGCGTGCGCCCCGGCGGCGCCCTCGTCTACGCCACCTGCTCCCTCTTCACGCGCGAAAACGCCGCCGTCGTCACTCGCTTCCTGGAGACGCACACCGAATTTGCGCCGGAACCCTTTGCCCATCCCCTGACGGGAGCCACCGCTCCGGGACTCTTGCCGCTCTGGCCCTGGGACGGCGACAACGACGCCATGTTCGTCGCCCGCCTCCGGCGCCGGTGACAGCGCATTCCACGCTTGGCCGCGGGTCGGCAATATACTAATCTCGTTGCCCCATGACGGCCCCGGACCTCAGTAAATTGCTGTATTTTCCCTATCGCGCCGACCTCGCGAAAGCCATCTGCCTGGTCACGATCGCGCTCGTGTTTGTGGGTGGCGTGGTGACCAGCAACAATGCGGGTCTCGCGGTGCCGGATTGGCCGACGTCGTTCGGTTACCAGATGTGGGCCATGCCGTTCTCCATGTGGAAGGGCGGTATCCTCTACGAGCATTCGCATCGCGTGCTCGCCTCCGTGCTCGGCCTCCTGGTCATGGCGATGGCCATCTGGGTCATGGCGAAGGAATCCCGGCGCCGCATCCGCCTGATCGCCTTGGCGTGTCTGGTGATCGTCATCCTGCAGGGCATCATCGGCGGGGTGGGGGTGCTGTTGTCGTTGCCGGTCATCACCTCGGTTGCCCATGGCGTGCTCGCCCAGGTGTTCTTCTGCCTGACGATCGTGCTCGCCTACGGGCTGTCGCGCGAGCAGGCGCGGCGCCTGCAGCAAGCGCCCGGGCCTGTATCGCGCGGGCTCCTGCGCGGCGTGCTCGCCGTGGCGCTGCTGATCGCGGCCCAACTCGTGCTGGCCGCCTTCATGCGCCACGAACTCAAATTCCAGGGCGGTATCGCCATCCCCGATTTTCCGACGACGGCGGGCCGCTGGCTCCCCTGGGTCGATGCCCGCTCGGTGGACTGGGTCAACACCTGGCGCGAAGCCGCGGTGCGCGAGCATGGCGCGCCGTTCAGTGCCGACGCCCCGCTGCGCCTCACTCAACTGGCCGTTCACCTCGCCCATCGCGCCATGGCAGCGGTGATCGTTGCCGCCCTTCTCTGGCTCACGGTTGCCGTCCGGCGTCACTATCCCCGCGGCAGCCGGGTGCGCGCCACCGTCTACGCCATGGATGGCCTGGTGCTCGCGCAAGTGATTCTGGGCGCCTTCGTGGTCTGGTCCAGCCGCGGTCCGCTCATCACCTCGTTGCATGTGGCCACCGGCGCCGGCCTGCTGGGGTTGTCCGTGCTGCTGGCGCTACGCATCCTGCCCCCCACGTGGGCCGCCGCCGTCCCCGCGCCGCCGGAGGCCGTATGAACACGCGCGCATCCGCCAATCCCTATATCACCCTGACCAAGCCCCGGATCGTGTTCATGGTGTTGGTCACCGCCACCTGGGGCTACTTCCTCGGTGGTCATGGCTCGTTTGTGGCCATGCTCTCCGAGTTGGTCTTCTGGGCCACGATGGCGGGCACGGGGCTGGCCGCCGCGGGAGGCGCGGTCCTCAATCAATACCTCGAGCGCGACACCGATGCCGCCATGGTGCGCACCCGCAACCGCCCGCTGCCGTCCGGACAGGTGCGCCCCACCAGCGCCCTCGCGTTCGGCCTATGGCTGACCCTCGCCGGGCTGGCCATCCTGCTCCTCTGGGTCAACCTGCTCACCGCCTTCCTCGTGCTCCTCACCGAATTCCTCTACGTCCTCGTCTACACCCCGATGAAACGCCTTTCGCCGCTCAACACCACCTTCGGTGCGATCCCCGGAGCCATGCCCCCGCTTATCGGTTGGACCGCCGCCCACGGCTCCCTAGCTCTTGAAGGATTGCTGTTCTTCCTGATCCTCTTTGTCTGGCAGCACCCGCACGTCTACGCCATTGGCTGGATGTACCGCGACGACTACACCCGCGCCGGTTTTCGCATGCTGTCCGTCGGTGACAACGGCCTGCGCACCTCCATCGGCGTGGTCGTCGGCACCATCGCCCTGATCGGCGTGTCCGTCCTGCCGGTGCTCACGGGCACGTCCAGCCTGGCCTACCTCGCCGTGGCCCTCGCCGTGGGCGCGGCCGTGCTCGTATACGGATGCCGCCTCGCCCGCACCCGAACGGAATCCGCCGCCCGCACCGTACTGCATGCCACCCTCGTCTATCTCCCCGTCATCCTCGCCGGCAT
>CAZWQJ010000059.1:18829-21459 GCA_964635825.1 uncultured Victivallales bacterium
CCTCGTCCTCGTCCTCGTCCTCGCCTCGAAATCATATAATTAGCGGAGTACCCATCGCGTACGAGTACGAGGACCGCTGTGCTGAGGACGATTCCTCACCCAGTCGGCCCCACCGCCTATTGGACTTGGCGCCGGGATTTTGCTACTAATCCCCCCCAACAGTCGTCCCTAGGAGTCGTCGATGGCCTCTCTCATCCCTCGTCCGGTGCGCGCGCTGCTGATCCTGGTGGCGATTGTGCTGGGCATCTCGCTGGCCTGGGTATGGGAGCTCCGGCGCCAGGCCTCCGCCAGCGCCCCCGCTGCCGCCCTCCCGGTGCTGACGGATACGGTCCCGTTCGTTTTCCCCGATGCCTCGGGCGCCCCCTATGACAGCACGAACCTCGCCGGCCGCATCTGGATCGCCAACCTGTTCTTCACCACCTGCCCATCCATTTGCCCCATGCTGATGGGCAACCTCGCCACCGTCTTCGCCACCTTCGGCGGCGACCCCCGCCTGCACATCGCCTCCTTCTCCGTCGACCCCGAACAGGATACGCCCCCCGTCCTCACCGCCTACGCGGCCCAGCGTGGCATCGCCTCGCCGCACTGGCATCTGCTCACCGGCGAACTCACCGCCATCGAAAAATTCTCTATGGAAGGATTGCGCATCGGCACCCTCGAGGAACCGCTGACCCACTCGCAGCATGTGGTGCTGGTCGATGGCCTCGGGCGCATCCGCGGCTACTACGATGGGCTCGATCCCCTGGCGATTCGACGCCTCACCGAAGATGCGCACGTGCTGCTCGCCGAGCCCGTGGCACCGGCGGGGGAGTCTCGCCCGTGAACCCAGACCTGCCCATTCCCACACTCGGTCCCATCCTCACCGCCTCCCTCAACCTTCTCAGCACGGTGCTGCTGTTCGCGGGCTGGATCGCCATCCGCCGCGGCCAACGCGAGCGCCATCGCCGCATCATGCTCGGCGCCCTCGCCACCTCGGCCGCCTTCCTGGCCGTCTACCTGACCCACCACGCCATCAGCGGCTCCACCCACTACCCGTTCCGCGACTGGACCTACGCGGCCTACCTGCTCATCTTGATCCCCCACAGCATCCTCGCCGGGCTGATGGTGCCGTTCATCCTGCGCGGCGTCTGGCTCGCCTGGCAGGCGCGCTTCGACGCCCACAAGCGCCTCATGCGCTGGGTATGGCCCGTCTGGTTCTACGTCTCCGTCACCGGTATCGTCGTCTTCCTGATGCTGTATGTGTTGCCGCACGCGCGCTGACGCCGCGTCGCCCACCACATACCCCATGGCGTCGGCGACCCGGTGCGGATGTCGGCGTGTCACGTTCGTGTGGAGACACGGGGGTTGGCGGTTCTATGGTGTTTGCATTCATCACCTACCTGGCGTACGGCGTGGTGGCAGCCGCCCTCATCGGCGGCCAGGCCTTGCGCCATGCCCGCTTGCGCCGGCGGCAGCGCGAGACCATCACCCCCGAAAGTCTTCGCACCCTGCGCCACCGCGGCAATTCCCAGCGCGCGCTCGTCGCGGTCCTGGCCATCGTCGGTGGCGTCGCCATCCATCAGGCCGGCCACCAGGCCGACCTCGAACGGCGCCGCAGCCTGGCGCTCAGCTCCGAACTCGCCGTCCTGAGCCTGCCGGCCGCCGACATCGAGGCGCTCAGCCGCCAACCCGCCCAGCCCGACCCGGACGCGCTGACCCGCGTGGTTCACGCCCTGCGCGCCGTCAAGATGCGCGATCCCCGCCTCAACTTCGTCTACCTCGTCGCTCGCCAACAGGACGGCAGCCTGGCCTTCCTGGCGGACGCCGAGGATCCGTCCTCCTCCGAGTACTCAACGCCTGGCGAGTCCTACCCGGAGGCCAGCCCCGAGTTGCGCGCCATGTTCGACACGAAGCGCTACTTCGTCGAGGGGCCGCTGCGCGATCGCCACGGCACTTGGATCTCCGCCTTCTCGTGCGTCTATGCCCCGTCCGGCTTCACCATGGTCGCGGCCCTTGGCCTCGATATCCCCGCCCACATCTGGAACCGCAACGTCCACCGCAACCAATGGATGGCCCTCGGCCTCGCGCTCGTGCTCGTCGTCATCGCGCTTCAGTTGACCTGGATGCAGCAATGGACCGATTTCGCCCGCGCCCGCATCTCCGCTTCCGAAGAGCGCTACCGCCGCCTCTATGCTCTGCAACAGGCGGTTCTGGACAGCGCCAGCCAGATCATCTTCTCCACCTTGGCCGATGGCACGCTCTCCACGTTCAACCGGGCCGCTGAACGCCTGCTCGGCTTTCCCGCCGCCGAATTGGTCGGACGCGCCAACGTCACGCAACTCCTGGACGCCGAGGAAATCCGCGCCCGCGTCCAGGCCGCGAATCCGCAAACCGGCCAGGTGCTGCCGGCCGAGTTCGCGGTCCTGCTTTCGCATTCGCACGATGGCATCATCGAAGAACGCGAGTGGACCTTCGTGCGCAAAGACGGCTCGCGTGTGCCGGTTTCTCTCACCCTGTCGCCTAATCTCGATGAGAGCGGCGGCGTCAGCGGGTTCGTCGGCGTGGCGGCCGATATCACGGAACGCAAGGCCGCCGCGGCCGCCCTCCGCCGGCGCGACCGACTCCTGATCGGCGCCGCCGCCGCCGGCAAC
>CAZWQJ010000060.1:0-21064 GCA_964635825.1 uncultured Victivallales bacterium
GCCCGAAAATTCCCATTGCGTGAGTATTGAATTGCGCGGGCGGTGGTGGAGGGCTAGAAGGACGATCAGGTCCGTGTGACGAACGCCAGGAACGAGGAGCTGACCCATGCCAAAGCGCGACGACATCCGGAAGGTGATGATCATTGGTTCGGGGCCGATCGTCATCGGGCAAGCGTGCGAGTTCGATTACTCGGGGACGCAGGCGTGCAAGGCGCTGCGTGGGTTGGGGTACCAGATCGTGCTGGTGAACTCGAATCCGGCGACGATCATGACGGATCCGGGCATGGCGGATGAGACGTACATCGAGCCGCTGAATGTAGCGCGCATGGAGGAGATCATCGCGCAGTGCAAGCCGGACGCGCTGCTGCCGAACCTGGGCGGGCAGACGGCGCTGAATCTGTCGTCGCAGATGGAGAAGGCCGGGGTACTGGCGCGGCACCATGTGCAGATCATCGGGGTGAACGCGGAGGCGATCGAGCGCGGCGAGGACCGCCTTGCGTTCAAGGAGACGATGCGCAAGCTGGGGATCGATCTGCCGAAGAGCGAGCTGGCGTACACGGTGGAGGAAGCGGAGGCGGTGGCGGCGCAGTTGGGCTACCCGGTGGTGATTCGCCCGGCCTACACGATGGGGGGCAGCGGCGGCGGGCTGGTCTACAACCTGGACGAGCTGCGGGTGATCGCGGCGCGCGGCATTGCGGCCAGCTTTGTGGGCCAGATCCTCGTCGAGGAGTCCGTGCTCGGGTGGGAGGAGCTTGAGCTTGAAGTCGTGCGCGACGCGAAGAACCAGATGATCACCGTGTGTTTCATCGAGAACATCGACGCGATGGGGGTGCACACGGGGGATTCGTTCTGCACGGCGCCGATGCTGACGATCGCCCAGGCGCTGCAGCAGAAGCTCCAGCGCTGGTCCTACGCGATTGTGGAGGCGATCGGCGTGATCGGGGGCACGAACATCCAGTTTGCGCATGACCCGGTGACGGATCGGACGGTGATTATCGAGATCAATCCGCGCACGTCGCGCTCCTCGGCGCTGGCCTCGAAGGCCACGGGGTTCCCGATCGCGCTGGTGTCGGCCAAGCTGGCGGGCGGGCTGACGATGGACGAGATCCCGTACTGGCGCAAGGGGACGCTGGAGAAGTACGAGCCGTGGGGCGATTACGTGGTGGTGAAGTTTGCGCGCTGGGCCTTTGAGAAGTTCAAGGGGGCAGAGGACCGGCTCGGCACGCAGATGAAGGCCGTCGGCGAAGTGATGAGCATCGGCAAGACGTACAAGGAGGCCTTTCAGAAGGCGATCCGGTCGCTGGAGACCGGCCGCTACGGCCTGGGCTTTGTGAAGGACTTCAACCGCAAGCCGCTGGCGGAGCTGCTGGACTTGCTGGCGGAGGCCACGAGCGAGCGGCAGTTCCTGCTGTACGAGGCGCTGCGGAAGGGCGCCGGCATCGAGCAGCTCTTCGCGCTGACGCACATCAAGCCGTGGTTTCTCCAGCAGATGAAGGAGCTGGTGGAGCTGGAGGAGCGGATCCTGGCGTACCGGGGGCAGGAGCTGCCGGATGCACTGCTGACGCAGGCAAAGAAGGACGGGTTTGCGGACCGCTACCTGGCGCGGCTGCTGGAATGCGCCGAGGCGCAGATCCGCGAGCGGCGCAAGGCGCTGGGTGTGGTCGAGGGCTGGCACGCGGTGCCCGTCAGCGGCGTCGATAATGCGGCCTACTACTATTCCTCTTATCAGGGTGGCGACCAGGTTCCGGTGAGCGCGCGCAGGAAGGTCATGATTCTCGGTGGCGGCCCGAACCGGATCGGGCAGGGGATCGAGTTCGATTACTGCTGCGTGCATGCCGCCTTGGCCCTGCGCGAGCTCGGCTACGAAACGATCATGGTCAACTGCAACCCCGAGACGGTCAGCACGGACTATGACACCTCGGACAAGCTCTACTTTGAGCCGCTGACGGTGGAAGACGTGCTGAGCATCTACGAGAAGGAAAAGCCGGAGGGGGTGATTGTGCAGTTCGGCGGGCAGACGCCGCTGAATATTGCCACCGAGCTGGCGGCGGCCGGGGTGCGCATTCTCGGCACCAGCGTGGACACGATCAACCTGGCGGAGGATCGCGACCTGTTCCGTCAGATGATGGAGCGGATGGATATTCCGATGCCGGAGTCCGGCATGGCCAGCACGCTGGCGGACGCGGTGGTGGTGGCCGGCCGCATCGGTTACCCGCTGATGGTCCGCCCCTCGTTCGTTCTGGGGGGGCGCGGCATGGAGGTCATCCACGACGAGGCGATGCTGCGCGAGTATGTGGCGAAGGCGGTGGACGTCACGCCGGAGCGGCCGCTGCTGATCGACCGGTTCCTCGTCAACGCGCTGGAGTGCGAGGCCGACGCGCTTGCCGATGGGGCCAGCGCCTTTGTGCCGGCGGTTATGGAGCACATCGAGCAGGCCGGCATCCATTCGGGTGACTCGGCCTGCGTGATTCCGCCCGTGAACATTTCGGAGCGGGACCTCGCCACCATCTACGGCTACACGCAGCGCATCGCGCGGGAGCTGCGGGTCGTGGGGCTCATGAACATGCAGTACGCGATTGAGAACGACCGTGTGTATGTGCTCGAGGCCAACCCGCGTGCCTCGCGCACGGTGCCGCTGGTGTCGAAGGTCTGCAATATCCAGATGGCGCGGATCGCGACACAGCTGATGATGGGCGCGCGGCTGGCGGATCTCGACCTGAAGCCCAAAACGATCCCGCACTACGGCGTGAAGGAGTCGGTGTTTCCCTTCGAGAAGATGCCGGAAGTGGACCCGGTGCTGGGGCCGGAGATGCGCTCGACGGGGGAGGTGCTGGGGATGGCGGAATCCTTTGGGATGGCGTTCTTTAAGGCGCAGGAGGCCGCGGGGGCGGCGCTGCCGGTCGCCGGGACCGTCTTTATCAGTGCGGCCGAAAAGACGGCGGCGCTGGTGGAGGTGGGCAAGGGCTTCCAGGCGCTCGGGTTCTCCATTCTCGCGACGGAGGGGACTCTGGCCCATTTTCGCCGGCATGGCGTGGCGGCCGTGCCGGTCTGCAAGCTGCACGAGGGGCGTCCCAATATTGTGGATGCCATCGTGAACAAGCAGGTCCAACTGGTCATCAACACGCCGATCGGCAAGCACAGCGGATTCGACGACTCGTACATCCGCAAGACCGCGATCCGCTGCAAGGTGCCCTATGTCACCACCATGGCGGCGGCTCTGGCCTCGGTGCGCGGGATTGCAGCGGCGCAGCATGGAATCACCGGCGTGAAGTCGCTGCAGGCGTACCACGCGGGGATTCGGTAGGCGCAGTCCCGCACCGTGCTCGGCTCTGGTGCGGGATCACTTCACCGACAGGATCCGATACTTCACGGGGACGCCACCGATCTTGGCGGTCCAGCTTTGGCCGGCTTTCTTGCCCATGAGGGACTGGCCCAGCGGGGACTGGGGCGTGATCACCACGACGGTCCCGCCGTCGAACGGCACGTCCAGCCCGCCGCTCATCGGGCCGATGAAATAGGTGGCGGGGGCTCCATCGGCTTCCAGCCGCACCAGCGCGTCGACATCGATCGCGTCGGTCGGGGCGAAGTCGCGCGGCGGCAGCGCGTCGTAGACGAGGATGGCGTCGGCCACTTCCTGCGCCTGGCGCGCCTGGCCCTGCGCGAGGTAGCCCGCCTCCAGCCCGCGCGTGTCATACTTGTTTTCGGCGCGGCTGGTGTCGTCGGTGGCCTCCAGGTGCGCCGCCCGTGCCGCCGCCACCAGCACCTGCAGCTTCGCCTTCAACGTGTTCGTGATCTGCTGCAACAGGTCCGTCTTGTGCATGGCGCAAGCCTACCCCGCATGTTGCACCAGCGCAAGCGCGCTGCTACCAAATGCATTTGCGAAGGTGTTTCGTATTCGACGCCATCGCGAATAGCGGCTCACCCGGAGGGTTCGCCCTACCCAGAGCATGCCGGGTCAGGCGGGTAGGGTGAACCGTCACGGTGAGCCGCACCCGACACACCGAAGAGACCTGTTTCCGATATGGAGGGCCGACCTCCGTGTCGGCCGTGTCCGATACGGGCCCGACGGGAAGACCGTACGCCGTCACCGCTCAGCCTGCCCCCGCCTCGCTGCTGGCGGGCACTCGGGCGATATGCTACTCTCGGGGTATGAAATCGCCGGTTCGCGTCGTCAGCTCGGGCCTTCTTCCGTGGCGCCGGATTCGCGCGTGGGGGGGCGTGGTCCTGCTGAGCGCGCTGGGCGGCCTGCGCCCGGTCGCCGCCCGCGCCGCCGTCACGACCTTCTTCGACAACACGCAGGTGGCGACGCTGGTGTCCACGGGGACCACCTCGGACACGATCAGCAGCGAGGGGTACCAGTTTACCTACACGCGCGACAAGCTTTTCACTGGCGGCATCGGGCTGACGAACCCGGTCGGCCGCACGGTGCGGGTGCCGTGGCCGCAGGGGGTGGAAGCGCAGGCGGTGACGGTCGGCCCCTCCATGGGCGGCGGCCGGATCGTCCTCGAACGCGTCGATGGGGCCCCATTTGCGCTGAGCGCGTTCACCGCCCGCCTGCTGGCGAACACGGCGGGCGCCGGGGGGCAGATTGAAATCATGCCGATCCTGGACGGCGAGGATGCCTTCAAGGATCCCCTGTATTTTGATGCCACCGGTTTCTACGGAAGCGTGTTCTCGTACAACACCAGCCCGAACCACCTCGGCTCCACCTCGACGATGACGAACTTTGAATCCTATATCATCACGCTCTATGTCGACTTCGCCCTGACGGCCCTGACCCTTGGCCACGAGGCGCCGGTCGTCAACGAGCCGCCGCCGTTGCTGCTGGGGGCCGGCGGCGGGCCCGAGGGCGGCATGGTCCTCATGTGGACCAGCATCACCACCCACCAATACGCGATCCACGTCGCCACCAACTTGCTGAACGGGTTCACCGTCCTGCAGAGCAACATCGCCGCGACGCCCATCATGAATGTCTACACCGACACCACCGCCAGCGGCCCCCACCGCTTCTGGCGCGTGACGACGGAGCCGTAACAGCGCATGCGGTCGTAATCCTAAGGCGGGCTCTCGCCCGCAACCCAAGCTTTGTCGGGGACTTTGTCGACAAAGCTCGCGACAAAGCTTCCGACAAGGATCTGATCCATGGAGGGCCGACCTCCCGCCTACGCCGGGCCTACGGCGCGCCGGGGAGTTCACCGCCGCCTTACAGACGGAGGTGCGTGAACTGCTCGAGCAGGCCGAGCGTGCCGATCAGGACAACCGCGACGACGGCCAGAAGCTGCCCGATGAACTGGCGCGGCGTGAAGCGTTGAAGGCCAAACTGGAACAGGCGCGGGAACGTCTGGAGCAGCGCGCGAAGCAGCGGGCCGAGGCCGAACGGTCCGAGTACGAGCGGAAGATCGAAGCGCGAGCACAGCCGAACCGCCGCCGTGCCGAGCCGAAAGTGCTCAAGGCGCCATGGTTACGCTGGCGTACGTTGCACGAGGACTCGCACTACATGCGGGTTAGCTGGCCTTGGGGGCCGGGCCCTTCCCGGCGTCTCCCTCGCGGTTTCGTTCCCGCACCAGCCAGTAACCCAGCCCTAACGCCAGGATGATCGCGGCGATTGCCAGTAGCGTGCCCTCGGTGTACTGCTTCGGGTCGAGCACGATCACCTTGCGCGCAATGGCGATCAAGGCAACCATGATTACCGACTGCCCACGGACATGGTTCTCCGTGATGTAGGCCTTGACCGTGTCCATCAATTCGATGCCGATCAGAATCAGCATGAAGAAACCGAAAACCTCCAGCAACTCGCTGATCGTCAGCAAGTCCATGGGTGGCGCCAATAGATCTTTAATCAGCAGATACGCCAGTTCGCCGGTCGCGATGACCACCGTCAGCAACATCATGCCCACGAGCAGGCGGATGGTCAGTTTCTCCACCATCAGGATTCCCCGGAACATCTTTTCGTCACCTCTATGCATGTTGGCACTCATCAGAATCCGCGTGAGCTGAATGAACCATGGATGGACTTTCCTGATGGCGGCTACTTCAGTACGGGAGGGACGGGGCGGCCGAGTTTGTGCAGCACGGCCTGCAGGTCCTCCCATGCCTCTTTTTTGGCGGGTGGGTTGCGCAGGAGGTAAGCGGGGTGGAAGGTGGGCATCAAGTCGATGTCAGCGAAGCGGGCCCAGTGGCCGCGCAGCTTGGTGATACCGGTTTCGACTTCGAGCAGGCCTTTGACGGCGGTGGCGCCGAGGGCGACGATGACCTTGGGTTGGAGCAGGGCGAGTTGGGCGCGGAGGTAGGGCAGGCAAGCCTGCATCTCGTCGGGCAGCGGGGTGCGGTTATCGGGCGGGCGGCATTTGACGACATTGCCGATCCAGACCTGCTCGCGCGTAAAGCCCATCGCCAGAATCATCTTGGTGAGCAGTTGGCCGGCGCGGCCGACAAAGGCGAGGCCCTGAGCATCTTCATCGGCCCCGGGCCCTTCGCCAATGAAGGCGATCTCGGGGTGCGGGTTGCCTTGACCGGGAACGGTGTTGTTACGCTGGCGGCAGAGGCCGCACTTCTTGCAGGCGGCCACCTGGGTTGCGATGGCGGCCAGTTCGGGGGTGGAGGGGGGCGCGGGGGAGAGGGGGGCGGGGGGGCGAGGGGCGGGGGGGCGAGGGGCGGGGGGAGGGATGGACTTTGGGACCGTGGGACCTTGGGGTTTGGCGACTTTGGGGCTGGGGGATTGGTGGAGGCTGGCCATGACGGTGGGGGATATTTCGGCGGTGCGTTCGCCCTCGTCGATTTCGTAGCGGAGGTAGTCGGCGAGGTTATCGAGAACGCGCCGGCGGTTCATGCGCCGCCCTGCTTGTGTTGGTTGCGGGCCTCGCGGCGGGCGAGGTGGGCGGCATAGCCGCGGACGAACAGGGGACCGATAACCACGTAGCCCACGCCGAGGACGATCATCAGGACAGCCAGGCGCACGGCCAGATATGCATTGTAGAAGTAGGGGTTGGGTATGCCGAGGGAGAGGAGCAGGGCGACCAGAATGACCATGGGAATAAAGAGCACGGCCTTCTTGGTGGGCTTCGGGTAGCGGAGGTTGGTGACCTGCAGGACGATGAAGATGACGATGCCGAGGAGGAAGAGGGCGGCGACCTTGCCTTCGTTCAGCGAGAAGCGCTGTTGGGGCGGGGCCTGGGTGATGTAGACAAAGAGGGCGACCCAGGCGGCGTTGACGGTGATGGGCAGACCGGCGTAGCCCGCTTGGCCGCGCAGGGGGTCACGGGCCTTGAAGCGCGCGAGGCGCACAACGCCGGAGAGTGCGACCGCCGAGGGCAGCATGACGCGGACGAGCGGGTCCTTCGATTGCATGGTGACGGCGAAGATCAGGATGGCCGGTGCGATGCCGAAGGCGGTCAGATCGACGTAGGTGTCGAGTTCAGCGCCGAATTCACTTTGGCCGCGTAGCCAGCGGGCGACGTTGCCGTCGATGCCATCGAGGATCAGGGCGAGCATGATGAGGAGCGCGGACCAGCCATAGAGGGTGCCGGCGTGGTGGGCATCGGCGGCCGCCACCATGCCCTGGATGGCCATGAGGATGCTGAGGAATCCAGACAGCATGGCGGCGAGCGAGAAGAGGGTGGGGACGGCCTGGCGCCAGTTGATGATGGGTGGGCGGGTCAGATGGGGACGTACCTTCATGGTGCCTTCTCCTGCGTGAGGTGGGCAATCACGGTCTCGCCGGCGCGCACAAAATCGCCGGGCTTTACGACCACGCGGATGTCGTTGCGCGGGAAGTAGAGATCGAGGCGCGAGCCGAATTTCATCATGCCGATGCGGTCGCCCTGATGAAGGGGGACAGGGCGGTTGTGGTCGGGCCAGTAGACGACGCGGCGGCAAACGGGGCCCACGATCTGGTTGAGCAGGCAGGCGGTCTGGTCACTCTCGAAGAGGATGGCGTTGTGCTGGTTTTCCTCGGACGACTTTTCGTCGAAGGTGAAGATATGTTTGCCGGGGAAGTAGCCGAGGAAGCGGGCCATGCCGGCGATGGGCGCGCGGTTGACGTGGACATTGAGTGGGCTGAGGAAGACGCTGATGCGGGTGGCATCGGCGTGGGCGAGGCGGCCGAGGATGTCGGGGTCGACGCCCGAGCGGCGGGCATGTTCGCGGAAGGCGTCGGATGGGATATCGGCGATGGAGGCGATGTGGCCCTCGGCGGCGGAGATGACGGTGTTGGGAATGCGCGGGTTGAGGCGCTCGGGGTCGCGGAAGAAGTAGAGGAAGTAGAGGCAGGCGATGAGGATGAAGGCCCCGGCGAGAGTGGCGGCGAGGGTTGAGGGGGCCCCGACGCCGCGGACGATCAGAAAGAGAATCAGGCCGGTCGCGATGGAGGCCAGCAGGAAAGGGATTACTTCAACACGGAATTTCATGGTCAGTCTCTATTTCTCCTGAGGCGGGGATTATGGGGTCAAGGGACGGGTGGGGCAAGCAGGACTGCATGGATATCGGGGGTGGGAAGGTGGAGGCGATTCAGGACGGCGGCCATATCGGCGGGAATGGGGGCGTGGAAGGCAAGGGCGGCGCCGGTGACGGGGTGTTGGAACGCGAGGTGGGCGGCGTGCAGCATTTGGCGCGGGGCGTCGGGGGTGGTGCGCCTGCGGCCGTAGGTGCGATCGCCGAGGACGGGGTGCCCGCGGTGGGCGAGGTGGACGCGGATCTGGTGGGTGCGCCCGGTTTCGATGTGCAGGCGGAGCAGGGCGGCGTCGCCCTGAACGGCGAGCAGGCGGTAGTGCGTGATGGCAGCGCGCCCGTGCTCCTTCATCACGGCCATCTTCTTGCGGTCGTGGGAGCTGCGGCCGATGAAGGTTTCGATGGTGCCGGAGGCGGGGCGCGGGACGCCGTGGACGATGGCCAGGTAGATCTTGTGGACGGTCCGGGTGCGGAACTGCTCCACGAGGCCCGCCATGGCGCGATCGCTCTTGGCCGCCACCAGGACACCGCTGGTATCGCGGTCGAGGCGGTGGACGATGCCGGGGCGCTGTTCGCCGCCGATGCCGGGGAGGTCGCGGCAGTGGTGCAGGAGCGCGTTGACGAGGGTGCCGTCCGCATGGCCGGCGGCCGGGTGCACGACCAGGCCCGCCGGCTTGTCGACCACGATCAGGTCGCCGTCCTCGAACAGGATCGGGAAGGGGATGTCCTGGGCCACGATGGCGACCGGGGCGGGCGCGGGCACGTTGACCCGGCAGGCGGTGTGGGCGCGCACCGTGTGATGCGGTTTGAGGACGGGGGCGCCGTCGAGGGTGACGTGGCCGGCGCGGATCAGGACCTGCAGGCGCGCGCGAGACCAATCGGGCATGCGCGTTTCCAACCAGCGGTCGAGCCGGGTGCGGGCATCGGCGGGTGTCGCGACAAAATCATGAATGGTATCCACAGCGCACCTTTCAGGCGGCGGGTGGGGGCAACGCCGGAGAGCGGCGGGCGAGGATGAGGACGACGATGCCCGTCAGCATGAGTGCGAGGCTGAGGACTTGAGCCATGGGGATGCCGTGGACGAGCAGGCGTTCGGTGCCGCGGAGATATTCGAGCGAGAAGCGGCCGAGGGGGTAGGCGATGAGGTAGGCGCCGAGGACCTGGCCATGGTGGCGCCGTTTGCGGAAGACGAGGTGGAGGAGGGGGAAGAGCAGGAGATTCAGGAGGGTTTCGTAGAGTTGCACCGGATGCACGGGGAGGGAGTGGAGCGCATCGGGGTTGATGAGGTTGAGATCGCGCTGGCGGTACCAGGGGAGGCTGAGGGCGGGGAAGGACACGCCGGGCCAGCCCATGTGGACACCGCCAAAGCAGCAGCCGTTGAGGAAGCAGCCGACGCGCCCCACGGCGTGTGAAAGGGGCAGGGACGTCATCGCAAAATCCAGCAGGCTGAAGAAGGGGATGCGGCGGCTGCGGGCGAAGAGGAAGACGGCGAGGATGGCGCCGACGAACCCACCGTAGTAGATGAGGCCGCCCTCCCAGAGGAAGAGGATGCGGATGGGCTTTTCCAGGTAGTAGGCGGGACTGGAGACGATGTAGGCGACGCGGCCGCCGACGATGCCGGCCACCATCACCCAGAAGAGCAGATCGGAGCAGAACTGCGCGTCGCGTCCCACGCGGCGCCCGAGCCAGATCCAGTTGGCCAGGCCAAGCAGGAAGGCCACGGCCATGCAGACCCCGTACCAGTGGATCTTCAAGGGGCCCAGTTCAAAAAATATCGGGTGCATGTGGCCGCGCGCCGTTCCGCGGAGTGGCCGGCACATGCCGGCGCAACCCTTTGCGGTGGACAAGGCAACGACTATGACAGATACTTCGTCGGGTCTTCAAGGCGCATTGTGGGCCGGCGCGGGCGCAGTCGGGTGGGTGGATATTCAAGCCCGGGGACTGGCCGTCAGACGCGGGTCGCCCGTGACAGGAGTGCGGACAGCAGCCGATGATCGACAACTCCGGAACCGAGGTGGCGATTGAGCGCGTGGCAGAGATGAACTGCCCGCAGTGCGGCACGCGAATGGACGTGTCCGCGCTGGAGCCCTTTGCGGTGGTGCAATGCCCCGACTGCGGCAACCAGGACACGGTTCCGGCGCGATTCGGGCAATTTCTGCTGCTGAATTTGATCAACACCGGGGGCATGGGGGGTGTGTACCGTGCCCGCGATGAATCGCTGGGCCGCCTGGTGGCGATCAAGGTGATGCTGTCGAAGCTGGGCGAAGACGTGGAGTTCGTGGAGAACTTCCGGCGTGAGGCGCAGGCGGCGGCGCGGCTGAACCATCCCAACGTGGCACAGATCTACTCCTATGGGCAGGTGCGTGGGCAGCCCTATATCGTGATGGAATTGGTTTCCGGTCACCGCTTCGACCGCCTGATCGAGAATCACCCCGAGGGCCTGGATCCGGCGCTGGTGCTGCGCATCGGGATCGACATCGCGGATGGCTTGCACGCGGCGGACGAGATTGGGTTGGTGCACGGCGATATCAAGCCCGAGAACATCCTGCTGGACGAGAAGCGCAAGGCGAAGTTGGTGGATTTCGGGATCGCGAGTTACGTGGACCAGGCGGCGTCGGAGGGCGTGTGGGGCAGCCCCTATTACATTGCACCGGAGCGAGCGCGGGGGCGCAAGAGCGATGCGCGCTCGGATATTTACAGCCTGGGCGCGACGCTGTATCACGCGCTGGCCGGCAAGCCACCCTTTGAAGGCGAGACGCCGATAGACGTGATCAAGGCGCGGTTGAACGCGGATGCGCCGCCATTGTCGGAGGTGCGCAGCGATCTTCCGCGCGGCATTTCGGATACGGTGGTGCGGATGCTGCAGCGGGAGCCGACGCAGCGCCATCCCACGTACGCCTCGCTGATTGGAGATCTGCGGCGCAACCTGCAGGAACTGGCCGCGACCAGCCCGAGTCTGCGTGTGGGCGGCACGGGCAAACGCGTGGTGATCAAGCGGAAGGATTCGGCGGGGACCCACTCCGGCAAGTTGCTGGTGGCGCGAGGTCCGGGGGGGCGATCGCTGCTGCCGATCCCCTCGGTCGAGGAGCAGACCGCGATCGAACAGACCCGGCGCCGGCGAACGCGTCGGATCGTGGGTGGCGTCTTCCTGGTGGTGGGGGTGGTGGTGGCGGCGGTGGTGGTGGGCGTGCAGCGGCACGGGAAGCACCAGGCCGAGATCGAGCTGCGGCGCCAACAGCACGTCCTGCGCCAGGCCATCGAGGCGGCATCGGGCGTGTTCACCGCGCTGGACAAAGGGGCGACGAATGTGGTGCGCGCGGCGGCGCAACTCGAGGTGCTGGCCGTGCGCGCGCAAGCGGCTCTTGCGGTGGTCGAGGTGTTGCCGGGAGTCGATGCAGTGGCGGTCGACACGAATGAGGCGGCGGCTCCGGTGGGGCCCGTTGCCGCGGTGCGAGACGCGGTGGCGCGGGTGCAGGCGCTGACGGCCGATGCGCAGGGCGCGGTGGAGAAAGCGCAGCGCACGGTTCGCTCGGGGCAGCAGTTGCAGGCCGGCCTGGCGGACGCGGCCAACCTGGAGGACGTTCAGCGCAAGCAGAACGCGCTGCAGTCGGAACAGGAATCCCTGGATAAGCTGGTGGCGGGAGTCAAAGCCAGCGTGACCGAAGCGGGGCCGTTGGTGGAGCGTGCCGAGGTGGCGGCGGCGGAAGCACGCGTGGCCGCGGAGCGCGCGCGCGATGAGCAGGCGCGGCAAGAGGCCGAGTCGGCCCAGCAGGCGAAGGCGGATGCGGAGCGCCAGGCGGTGGAGGCGCTGGGCACGCAGGGGCGCGAGCTTGTCCGCGCGTGGCGCTTTGATGAAGCCGTGGCGCTGGCCACACGCGCGAGCGGCGCGCTGGAGACCGAGAGCGCCAAGGTGGCGGCGGCGGCGGTGCGCGATCGTTACCAGCGTCTGGTGGGGTTAAAGGCATTTGTGGTCCAGGAGCTTAGCCGCGCCCCCTTCCCGTGGGGGTGGGGACGACCCGGCGGCAAACGCGAGGACGTGATCGGTGCCGATGAGAAGAGCGTGAAGTTGCGGGGGCGCCAGGTGGCATGGGCCAAGGTCGGCAATCCCCAGTTTCTGGCGCTCGTCGACCATTGCCTGGGGCGTCCCGAAACGCGCCGCAGTGCGCAGGGTGAGCAGGCGCTGGCGGCGGCCATCTTCTGCTGGGAAAACGGTGGCGATGACTTCGCGCGCCGCTACCGTGAGCAGGCCTTGCAGGCGGTTCCGTCGCTGGAACGAGACGCGGAGCGGTTGTTGCCGTTGCCGTGAGGCGCGGTCAGCGTCGCCCGCCGTCGGGGTCCAAGCGCAGCCGCAGCGTCTTCACGTTGGCTTCCCCAAGCTGCTTCTGGACGTTTTCGAGTATGCGCTTTTGGCCGAAGCGCTGCAGTTCGTACAGCCAGGATGAGCTGTCGACATAGACGTTGAGGCAGCCGCGTTCGATGCCGGCGGGCCGCGTGTGCCGGGCCACATCCGCGCCGACCATGGCTCCCCAGTCACGGGCGAGTTGTGCGAGCAGCTCGCTGCCGCGGGGTAGGATGGCGCGCAGGGCCGCCGCGATCCCCTCATCCAGTGGCCGTGCATTCCCGCCCGACGATGGCGGCAGCGCGTCCTCGATGCGGTAGCGTTCGCGTTGCAGTTCCCAGCGCCCGCGATTGAATCGACGGTGGCTATGAGGTTGGGCGCTCATGCGGACACATTAGCAGGACGCCGTGCGCGTCGCAACGGAGGGGACGGGACGGGGGTGTCAGGACGTCGCGCGCTCGACCGGCGCGCGTTCGACCCACTGGACGGCGTAGCGCGTCAGTTCGGCGGCGGTTTTGAGCTTGAGCTTGCGCTTGATGTTGCTCTTGTGCGTCTCGACGGTCTTCACGCTCAGGTGCAGCTTGCCGGCGATGTCACGCGTGGTGCAGGCATGGCCGACCAGTTCCAGCACTTCCAATTCGCGATCGCTCAGCCACTGTACGTTGGGGCGCCCATTGGTGCGCGAGCGGCTGTGAATGATGCCCCGCATGATCTGCGAAGCCACGGCGTTGCTGACGCAAACTTCGCCCCTCGCGACGCTGCGGATCGCCTGCAGCACGGTTTCCGGGGACTCGTGCTTCATCAAGTAGCCTTCGGCTCCCGCGCGCAGCGCCCGCTCCGCATACAGATTCTCATCATGCATGGAGAGCAAGAGCACATGCACCTGCGGGTGTGTACTGCGAATGGCCTTGGTCAACTCAATGCCGTTTACCCCGTTCAGGGTGATGTCCAACACCACGACATCCGGCTTCTGGACGGCCAACTCGCTGAGCACAATGTCGGCATCACCGGCCTCGCCGCAGACACGCAGATCCGGCTCGCTGTCGATGAGTTTGCGCAGGCCGCCGCGGAAGATGGGGTGGTCATCGATGAGGAACACACGATGGGTGGAGTCGTAGCCCCGATCCGTCGGCTCTTCGCTCGCATTCGGCGTCAAGTTCTGCATAAAGGCCTCACGACTAGCAGTTGGTAGGGTTCCTGCGTTAGGTTGCAGTCTAGGGAGAAGTCATGAATAAGCAACCCGATTGACGCGTAAGGGATTCCCTTATGCATCGTGCTACCCGCTCTCATGGCAGAATCAGCACCGGGTCCGGTTGACGCTTGGCGGGTGGCGGTGGAGGATGTTGTTGATCACCCATGTCCGTTCGAGTCGAGAGGATCACGCCCGATGATCGCGGAGTCCATACATCTGATGCTGGTGGCGCCAACCGGTGACGTTGTTGAACGTTTGCGCGGTCTGACGGCAGTGGACGCCGCGCCGGCGATGCACCCCTTGGTGGTCGGAGCGGTTGAAGAGGCGCGGCGCCTGCTGGCGTCGGGGGTGCCGGACGTGATCGTTCTGGATGTGGGCCCGGCGGATCAGGATGGACTGACGGTGCTGGCGCAGTTGCAGGCCGAGGGAACGGAAACGCCGGTTGTGGTGTTGCTGGCACCCGAGCGGGAGGGCGAGGAAGCGGCGTTTCGAAAACAGGGTGCCTGGGAAGTGCTGTCGCGGGATGGTGCGAATGATGGATTGTTGCGGAGCACGTTGAAGCGCGCGGGGGCGTGGGCCCGATTGCAGCGCGAGTATCGCAAGGCCGTGGGCGGCGGAGAGGGACGACCCTGTGAGCCGGATCCCCCGCATTGCCAGCATACCTGCGTCGTGCTGGATCTGAACACCCGCCTGCTGCAGTCCCTGGACACGCTCAAGACGGTACAGGGGCAGTTGATCCACGCCGAGCGGTTGGGCGCGCTCAGCCAGATGGCCCAACGGGTGATGCATGATTTCAACAACGCGCTGATGCCGATCATGGGGTACACGGACCTGCTGTTGGAGGACCCGGGGTTGCTGGATCGGCGCCTGGATACGTTTCGGATCCTGAACGAAATCCGGACGGCGGTTCAACGGGCGGCGGGGGAGATCCGGATGCTGCGTCTGTTCTATCGCACGAACCACGGGGACGATGGCGGCGAAGCGGTGGATGCGAATACGGTGGTGGAGCGGGCGATCGCGGAGATGGCGGGCCGTTGGTCGCACGCCGTGCGCGCAGGGCATGCCGGCGGGCTGCCCCCGGTGGTGGAACTCCAGATGGGACCCACCCCACCGCTGCTGGGGCGTCGCCGCGACCTTGAGGACGCCCTGGTGAATTTGTTGAGTAACGCGCACGATGCCACACGTCACGGCGGCACGATCGTGGTGGAGACGCGCGCGGCCGATGGGCACGTGATTCTCGAAGTGCGCGACAGCGGCAGTGGCATGACGGACACCACGCTGCAGCGATGTATGGAGCCCTTCTTTTCCACCAAGGGCCCGCATGCGGCGGGCATCGGGCTGACGGTGGTTTATGGCGTGGCGCAGAGCCACGGCGGGCGCGTGGACATCGAGAGCCGGGAAGGCAAAGGCACGCGCGTGACGATGGTGTTGCCGGTCAAGAGCGACGGGGCGTCCTCGCGCTCCGCGAGCGCGGCGTAACGCGGCGGCGGTCAGGGCACCGGGAAGCGCTGCGAGAACTCCCGGACTTCATCGCGGACGCGGGCGACGAAGGCGCTATCCTCGCGATGTTCCAGCACGTCCGCGATCCACGCCCCGATGCGCTCCATCTCCGGTTCCGCCATGCCGCGCGTCGTCACGGCCGGCGTGCCGATGCGAATGCCGGAGGTCACGAAGGGGCTCTTGCGGTCGAAGGGAATCACATTCTTGTTCAGGACGACGCCGGCCTGATCGAGCGCCGCGGCGGCATCGCGGCCCGTCATATTGCGTGGGGCGAGATCGACGAGCATCAGGTGGTTGTCGGTGCCGCCGGAGACGAGGCGGAACCCGCGCGCGGTGAGGGCCGTGGCCAGGACCTGGGCGTTGCGGACCACCTGGGTGGCGTAGGCGCGGAAGGCGGGTTGGAGCGCCTCGGCAAAGCAGACCGCCTTGGACGCGATCGTGTGCATGAGCGGGCCGCCCTGCATGCCCGGAAAGACGAGTTTGTCGATCTCGGCGCCGAAGTGTTCGCGGCACAGAATCATGCCGGCGCGCGGGCCGCGCAGGGTTTTGTGCGTGGTGGTCGTCACAATGTCGGCGTAAGGGAATGGCGATGCATGCGCGCCGCCGGCCACGAGACCGGCAATGTGGGCCATGTCCACCAGCAGCAGGGCCCCCACGCGGTCGGCGATGGCGCGGAAGCGGGCGAAATCCAGCGCGCGCGGGTAGGAGCTGGCGCCGGCGACGATCAGCTTGGGGCGGCACGCCACGGCGGCGGCTTCGATGGCGTCGTAGTCCAGGCACTCCCGGTCGGGGCTGACGCCGTAGGACTCGATGCGATACAGGCGGCCGGACAGGTTCAGTTCATGGCCGTGGGTGAGGTGCCCGCCGTGGGACAGGCTCATGGCAAAGATGGTATCCCCGGGACTCAGCACGGCGAGGTAGGCCGCCAGATTGGCGCTGCTGCCGCAGTGGGGTTGCACGTTGACGTGCTCGGCGCCGAACAGGGCCTTGGCCCGGTCGATGGCGAGTTGCTCGACCTCATCGGAGGGGCCACACCCATTGTACCAGCGGCGGCCCGGGTAGCCTTCGGCATACTTGTTCGTCAGCAGCGACCCCTGCGCCTCGCGCACCGCCAGGCTGCAGTGATTCTCCGAGGCGATGAGGCCGATCGTGTCCTGCTCGCGCACGACTTCGCGCTGCAAGGCGGCGAACACCTCGGGATCCACACGGCTCAAGGCGTCGCAAGACGCATCCCCGCATCCGGGGCTCGACAGTTTGGCGACACGGCGCTGATGGCGCTCCGCGTCCGAAAAGGGCGTGGCCAGCCAGGTGCCGAGAATCTGCAGGGCTTCGTCGGTGGTCAGGAGTCCGCCGCCGAGAACCAGCACATTGGCGTTGTTGTGCGTACGGGCCTTTTCGGCCATGCCCGTGGTCAGGCACAAGGCGGCGCGTACCCGCGGGAAGCGGTTGGCGGCGATGGACATGCCGATGCCTGTGGTGCACACCAGAATGCCCTGGGTGGCGTCACCGGTGGACACCCGCTGCGCCACGACGCGCGCGAAATCGGGGTAGTCCACGGACTGACTGTCATGGGCGCCGAGGTCCTCCGCGTCGACGCCGCGCGCGCGCAGTGCGTCGCGCAGGGCCGCTTTGATTGCCAGTCCGCCGTGGTCCGATGCCAGTACGATTTTCATGGTGTATCCTTGGGGGGCTCGAAGGTCTGCATATACCGCAACAACCCGGGCAGTGCCGCGCGAATGTCCTCGCTCGTCCGGCGGTACACGTCCAAGGGCTGCCCGATGGGATCGAGCAAGTCCGCGTCCGGCGCGTCCGGGTCAAATGTCTTCAGGAGATATACTCGGTCTCCGGCGTCAGGGAATGACGCAAGCAGTTGGTCACGATGCGTACGCGTCATTACCACGATAACGGAGGCAGCGTCAACGTCGGCTCGTGTCAGCGGTCGGCTGCGGTGGGGGCGCAGGTCGATGCCCTGGCGGCGCAGGACTTGTACGGCCTCGTCGCTGGCGGTCATGCCGGTCATGGCCATGAGTCCGGCGGAAGACACCAGCCAGGGGCTCTGGCGGCGCAGGCGATGGCGCAGCAGGTACTCCGCCATCGGGCTGCGGCAGATGTTGCCCGTACAGACAAACAGCAACCGGTGTTTTGCGCTCACGCCCATTCAGAGACCGTATTTACGTGTTGCTGTCAAGCGGCAGTGTCGGGCAGATCCGCGCCGGCGTCGCGCAGGGCCTGGGCGGAGAGGGCGCCGAGGCGCAGGATACGGGCTTGTGAACCGGCGACGCGGACGACGGTACTGGCGACGCCGATCGGGGCGGGCCCATCGTCGAACACCAGGTCGATGGTGTCGCCGAGGGCCCGCATGGCTTCGGCCGCGGTCAGGGCAGGGGCCTCGCCGCTCTGATTGGCGCTGGTGACACGCAGGATGCCGCCGGCCGCGCGGATAAGCGCTCGCGCCACGGCCGAATCGGGCACGCGAAAGCCCTCCTCGACGCCGGGTGCGTTCTCCATGGGCAGGACCAGGGTCAACGCGCCGGGCCAGAAGCGTGCGGCGAGGGTGGCGGCGAGTGGGGAGAACTGCGCGCCGTAGCGGCGGGCGTCGTCGAGGGAGGCGATCAGGAAGGGAATGGGTTTGGTGCGGTCGCGCCCCTTGATGGTGAAGAGGCGTTCCACGGCTTGCGGGCAACCGGGGTGTGCCGCCACGCCGTAGACGGTGTCGGTCGGCACGATGGCCAGAGCCCCCGCGTGCAGGCGGGCGGCGGCATCGGCCACGGCCGACTCGCGCGCCCCGTGCTGCGCATCGATGATGGTGGGATGCCGCGCGTTCATGGGGGTGGCGTGTCGCTGTCCGAGGTTTCCTGCAGAGGGCGTTCCGGGGCCTCCGCGGTGTTGGTGCTCACTCCGGACGCCACCGGGTCCGGGCGCTGCAGCGCATGCAGGCCCAGCAGCACGTCGACGGCCCTGCGCAAGACCGGGTCGGTGCGGAGCGCGCGCTGCCAGTCCGGTTCGCCGGCCATGGCGGCGTCCGGGGCTGGATTGGAGGCGTCGGCGGGTACCACAATGTGGGGTTCAATACCGTCGCGGTAGTGATCGCGTCCGCCGGCGGGGACCAGCCAGCCGGTGGCCATGTACACATCCATGTCGGGTGTCAGCGGGAAGCGTTCGCGGTGGGCGGTGTCGCCACTGGTGCGCTCACCGAGCAGCATAAAGCCACTGCGGTTGCGCAAGATGGCGGCGAGCGTTTCGCTGGTTTCGCGCGTGTTGCGGTCCACGAGCAGCGCCACCGGCACTCCCGGCGGCATGGATTCGCCTGCGGGGGCCACATGGCGGGCCACCTGCGCACCGCGTCCATCGACGACTTGATACAGGGCCGTGCCGGCTGGCAGAAACAGACCGCACAACTGGTCAAGCGCATCGAGGTCGTCACCGTTGGCGCCGCGCAGGTCCAGCACCAACCCGGTACTGTTGGTGGCGAGCTGGGCGCGCAGTTGCGTCAGCCCGTCGTCGCACGCGAGTCCCGACCCGGTGACGCGCACCCGCACGATGCCGTTCGACCAATGCTCCAGGTTCTCGAGCATGGGGCGCGTCGGTTCGGTGGCGTTGGTCGTGCCGGCTGGCCACCCGATTGCACGCGGGTCGAGGGCCGCGATGGTGGCCTGCAGGGCGGCGGCGCTCACGCGCTGCGTGTCGATGGGAATGCGACGCTCGTCGAGGGCGCGCCACGCGTCCTCCAGCAGGCCGGCCGGTGCCGAGACGGCGATGGCCTGACACACGGCCACGGCGGCCACGGCAAACAAACGGCGCATGCCCATCTCCACGTGGCGTCAGGTGCGCAAGGCGCGCAGCCCCTGCTGCACGCGCTGATCACCCTGCGCCACCTTCTTCTTCAACTCGTTTTTGTAGGCCGCAATCTTGCGGGCCAGATCCGGGCGTGCGAGGGCCAGGATCTGCGTGGCCAGCACGGCGGCGTTCACGGGGCCGGCCCGGCCCAGCGTGACGGTGGCGACGGGGATTCCGGCGGGCATCTGCAAGGTCGCCAGCAGGGAATCCATGCCATTGAGGGCCCCGCCGGTGATGGGCAGTCCAATGACGGGCAGGGTGGTGTGGGCGGCCAGGACCCCGCCCAGGTGGGCGGCGCCGCCGGCGGCCGAAATCAGGATCTTCAGCCCGCGCCGCTGGGCGCTCTTCGCGTAGGCGGACGCGGCGTCGGGTGTGCGATGCGCGGAAAGCACGCGCACCTCATAGCCCACGCCGAAGTGATTCAGCGTGCGCGCGGCTTCCTCCACCGTTGGCCAATCCGAATCGCTGCCCATCACAATGCCGACTTCCGGCTTGCTTGTTGCCATGCTTGCTTCTCCTCCCGCTGTGTCGACCCGGTTCACCCGCGCACGTCGCGTTCCAAGGCGCGCCGCGCAATATCCCCTCTAAAATGAGCACCCTCAAAAGAAATGGAGGCGACGCCGCGGTAGGCGCGTGCCAGGGTCTGGGGCAGGTCCGGCCCCACGGCCGTGACGCCCAGGACGCGGCCGCCGCTGGTTACGACGCGGTCGCCATCGCGGCGCGTACCGGCGTGGAAGACGGAGACACCGGGCTCGCGTTCGGCGGCCCCGAGTCCGGCGATGGGCTTGCCTTTCGCGTAGGGGCCGGGATAGCCGCCGGAGGCCATGACGATACAGACGCAGGGATCGGGCGACCAGCGCAGCATGGCGGCGTCGAGGCGGCCATCGATGCAGGCCTCGAGCGCGGGGATCAGATCGCTCGTGAGGCGGGGCAGCACCACCTGTGTTTCCGGATCGCCGAAGCGGCAGTTGAACTCCAGGACGCGCGGGCCGCGGGCGGTCATCATCAGGCCGGCATAGAGCACGCCGCGGTAGACGATGCCGCGGCGGCGCAGTTCGGCCAGGGTGCGCGCGAACACGACCTCGCGGATCGTATCCTCCAACTCGGGCGTGACGACCGGGGCGGGTGAGTAGGCGCCCATGCCGCCGGTGTTGGGGCCGCGGTCGGCGTCGAATACGCGCTTGTGATCCTGCGCCGAGGCGAGCAACACCGCGCGCTCGCCATCCACCAGCGCCAGGATGGATGCCTCCTCGCCCTGCAGGCACTCCTCGATGACGATGCGGCGGCCGGCCTCGCCGAAGACGCCCTGCTCGAGGGTGTCGCGCACGGCATCCTCGGCCTGGGCGACGGTCTCGCAGACGTAGACGCCCTTGCCGGCGGCGAGCCCCTCGGCCTTGACGACGAGCGGGGCGCCGGCCTCGCGGATGTACGCGCGTGCGGCGGCGGCGGCGGTGAACACCCGGCAGGCCGCGGTGGGGACGCCACCCGCTTCCATGATCTCTTTGGCGAAGACCTTGCTGCCTTCAAGCTGGGCGGCGGCGCGCGTGGGGCCGAACACGCGTAGGCCCTCGGCTTGCAGGCGGTCTGTGAGCCCGGCGCATAGCGGCGCCTCCGGACCAATGATCGTGAGGTCGGGGCGTTGCGCGCGCGCCCAGGCCGTCAGCCCGTCGATATCCTCGGCTTCGATGGGGACGTTGGTGGCAAGGGCGGCGGTCCCGCCATTGCCGGGCGCACAAAATAGCTGCGGGCGC
>CAZWQJ010000061.1:0-1971 GCA_964635825.1 uncultured Victivallales bacterium
ACGGGAAGGCGGCCGTGACGGTGCGGGAGGTGGGCAAAGGAAAGGCGTTTGCCGTGGGCACGCTGGCGGGCTGCGCCTACATGAAGTCGGGCCTCCCGGTGCAACCGTTCGCGCGCGGCGGCAACCGTTGCCCCGTGGCGCCGACGGCGTTCGACCCGGCGGCGGCGAAACTGGCGCGGCTGGGCGTGGACGCGAAAGCGATCGAGGAGCCGGCGGTGTGCGGCAATCCGTTTGTGGAAGCGATCGTGATGGACAGTCCCCAGGGCTCGGTCGTGACTCTGGTGAACTGGACCGACAAGCCGGTCACGAACCTGCAGGTGGCGGTGCGCCTCGCAACCAAGCCGAAGGAGGCGCGCTCCGTGCAGGCGGGGAAGGCGTTGCCGGCCGAGTTCAAGGATGGCATCCTGACCGTCACCACCGATCTGGAATGGGCCGACTACATCCTGCTGCCGAAATAGTTCAGCGCTTGGCCCTGGCGGCGCGCTTGATGTCGCGGGCGGAGGCGCCGGCGTAGCGGCTGAGCAGGCGGGAGAGGGTGGCCGCGTCCTTCACGCCCACGAGGGAGAGGATGCTGCGCAGGGTCCGGCCGGGCGACAACTGCAGGATGTGCTTCGCATAGGCGGCTTTCCGGCGCTTCACATCTTGCATGGGGGTGCGGTTGGTGAGCTGCTTGTATTTCCGCCCGAAGTGGTGCTTCTCCAGCCCCGCGGCGCGGGCCAGATCGGCCAGCCGGATCGGTCCGTTGATGTGCTCTTCCGTGTAGCGCGCCACCTTCGACAGGAGTTCGTCTTCGGCGGTTCGGGCACGGAGCACGAATTCGGCGAGTATGGCGGAAACGAAGGCATCGGCTTCCGCGCCGAGAACCGTCTTGCGCGCCGGCTCGTGCGCGAGCATCAGGAGGCGATGGGCCAGCAGGTCGATGACATGGTCCGCATCCCGCACCTGGAACGGCAGGTCCAGAGCGGGAAGCGGCCACTCGAGCCAGACCACAATGCAGTGAAGGGGACGCCCCGCGACGCTTTGGTCCGTGTGGTCCATGCGTTCGGGCCAGAGGACCACGTCGCCGGCCTCGGCGCGGATCGTTTCCCGGCCGCATTCGCTATCGACGCCGGCCATGTAGACGCCGCCCGTGACGACGATGAGCTGGTGAGCGGGGTAGCTCTTCTGACGGCTCATCACCCGTCGTGCGGGGCCGGTGAACGAGCAGACGTCCAACGCCCTGGCGGCGGCCAGTTTCAAAGAGTCGCTACTATTCATCATCGAAATGCTGATATTCGCACATAATCGTCATTCCGGCAAGCGGCAAGTTCTTGTAAAATAGGTAGCTTAAGGGAGTCAACCCTGTCGAAGCAGCGGTGGGCGGAAGTGGAGCAGGCGGGAAACAACGAGGAGGAGAGAATCATGGATAGTCACATACTTCTTTCCCGGGTTCGTCGAGCTCTGGCTTGCCTCGGCGTAGTCTCTGGACGAAGCCGGGCGGTGGCGTTCACGAAAAGAGGTTTCATAACCGTAGTCTTGGCGTTAATGGCGGCGACCGGGTACGCGCAGTTCTCGGGCAACTACCAGACCTACAAGGTTGACGGCACGACCAGCAATTGGACCGGCAACTACAACATGAGTTACGCTGGCTGTGCGCTGATCGTCACGAACGTCGGGAAACTGCTCGTTACCGGCAGTAGTTATTCCATAGTCGGGGGCTATAGCGCTAACGCCACCAACAACACAGCGCTGGTCACCGACGCGGGCAGTGTCTGGAGCAATAATGCCACCCTCTACATAGGCTACTCCAGCTCCGTCGGCGCGGGCAATAAACTGACGATCGCCAACAGCGGTATGGTGTATAGCACCGCCGGCACGATCGGCCAAAATGCCGCCGACAGCAACAACACCGTGCTGGTCACCGGTGGCGGCGTCTGGACAAATAGTGTCGGCGCCCTCGCGGTGGGCAATAGAAGTGGGGGCAATCAACTA
>CAZWQJ010000061.1:1981-20732 GCA_964635825.1 uncultured Victivallales bacterium
GGAGTGTGTATAGCGCCGGCGGCACTAGCAGTGGGTACGCCACCTCCAGCAATAACACGGCGCTGGTCACCGGAACGAACAGCGTCTGGCGCAATAGCGGCGGACTCACGTTAAACTACGTGGGCAACCAACTGACGATCGCCAACAGCGGCACGGTGTATAACACGGACGGCAATATTGGCGCTGCTTCCGGCGGCTCCAACACGGTGCTGGTCACCGGTGGCGGGGTCTGGACCAATAGCGGCGTCCTCTGCGTGGGCAGCGCTGGAGGTGGTGTGGGCAACCAACTGACGATCTCCGATGGCGGCAAGGTGTATAACAAAGGCTTACAGGGCAACATCGGCAATGGTGCCAACTCCAACACGATGCTGGTTACCGGGAGCGACAGCGTCTGGAACAATAACGCCGACAGATACCTCTTGGTGGGTAACTCCGGCTCGGGCAACCAACTGATAATCACCAACGGCGGCAAGGTGTATATGACCGGCACTTACGGCACCTATATCGGTTATCTTGCCGGCGACAACAATAACGCGGGGCTGGTCACGGGCCCGGGCAGCGTTTGGAGTAATAGTGTCGCGCTCTCCGTGGGCCATCGCGGCGCAAGCAATCAACTGACGATCGCCAACAGCGGCACGGTGTATAACACTGGCGCCAATATTGGCGCTTATTCCAGCTCCAGCAACAACAGCGTGCTGGTCACCGGTGAGGGCAGCCTTTGGGCCAATAGCGGCACCCTCTCGATGGGCAGCGCGGGGGGCAACCAACTGACGATTTCAAACGGCGGTACGGTGTATGACAGCGACGGCGGTATCGGCGGTACGGTGCTGGTCACCGGGAATGGCAGCGTCTGGACCAATAACGGCGCACTCACCGTGGGCAATGACAGCCTGGCCAAGAACTGCCGACTCACGATCGCCAACGGCGGCAAGGTGTACAACAAGGGCGATTATGGCACTATCGGCAGTGGTGGATCCAGTTCCAACACGGTGCTGGTCACCGGGAGCGACAGCGTCTGGAACAATAACGCCGACAAATACCTCAGGGTGGGCTACTCCGGCTCGGGCAACCAACTGATAATCACCAACGGCGGCAAGGTGTATATGACCGGCACTTACGGCACCTATATCGGTTATAATGCCGGCGACAACAATAACGCGGGGCTGGTCACGGGCCCGGGCAGTGCCTGGAGCAACAGTGTGCTTCTCGCTGTGGGCCGTGCCGGCGCAAGCAACCAACTGACGATTACCCAAGGCGGCACGGTGTACAACCTCGACGGCTATATAGGCCAAACTGGGGCCGCCGCCAACAGCAACAGGGTGTTCGTCAGCGGGAGCGGCTCGGTTTGGCGCACGACCGGGACTTTGACGGTCAATGGTGCCGGAACCGGAAACGGTATGATCTTGAGCACCGGCGGCGTGGCCGCTGTGTCGGGGACCGTCTCTATCAACGCCGGCGGCTATGTCACGAATTACGTGGCGAAATATTCCGGCGGGTTGGACATGTCGGGGAGCACCTTGACCCTGAACGGCAAGATGGGCATCGTGTTTGCCGGCGCCCCGACCCAGCTCGGCCCGTACTGGGGGTTGCGCTGGGCAGGTGACCATACCAATGCCTTGAAGGGGTATGCGAATTCCGGCGCCCTGACGATCAGCGATGGCCCTGACTTGCCGGCCTTTTGGCAAAACAAAGCCGCAATTTACTATGACTCAACCAACACCTATGTCGGGTTCCCTGTTTCGTCGAACCCGGCAACGAGGTCAGGAACCCTCATCATGATACGGTGACGGGGCACCGGCAACCCGTGGTCGCAAGTGACGGACGGGTGGGGAATGAACAAAGCCGATTCGAGATGCATTCAAAACGCGAACAGTTTGCCGCTAACGCAAAGCGGCTGGCCGGCATCTGGGGGGACTCCACGCCGGAGTGGACTGCGGCGACGCGCGACGTCGCCGATCAGGCCTGCGCCGGCGTCATTCACTTTCACACGAATGGCCTCCTGCCAACCGCCGTGGGACGGCGCAAGGTCGCCTGGGCCGGGCCGCAGCACCCGCACCAGGAATGGCGCGCGCAACTGAATCGCTTCCGATGGCTGGGGCCGTTGGCGGCCGGCTATCGCGCCACGGGGAACGAGGACTACGCCCGGGCCGCCCGCGACTACATCGAGGACTGGATCGCCGCGCACCCGACGGGGACCGGCTGGCAGGCCGCGCCGTATGACAGCGTGCTGAATCTCTGCATCCGGCTGGCCCAGGGCGCGGGGGACGGCTGGCTGGGCACGTTGCCGGTCTTCCTGAAGAGCGCCGTGTACGACGACGGTTTTGTGTCGGCGTTGATAGACTCCGCGCTGGCGCAACTCGACTATCTGCGGCGGTATATCGCGCCGGAGATCAACTGGCGGATCGCCAACGCCAACGGCCTGATGGTCGCCGGGCTTCTGCTCGAGCCGCACCCGCAGGCCCGTGTCCTGCGCGAGTTCGGCGTGCGGGTGCTCAACGACGCATACGCGCGCCAGGTGCTGCCGGACGGGTGCCATTACGAGCGCAATCCCTCGTATCACCACTGGATGACCTCGGTCATGGACCGGTGCTGGACGCTGGGGCGGGCCATGCCGGAGCTCGGCCTGGCCGTGGACGCGGAAGGGGTCGCGCGCATGTACGACTATTCGCTGGCCGTGACGGCGCCGAACGGCGCCTGGAACGCGCTGCACGACTGCCAGGGCATCCGCAACCCGGACTGCCGCAGCCCGGCCCGGGAGGGGCGCGCCGCGTTCCGCGCCAAAGCCGGGTTGCCCGACACGCTCCCGCCTCCGTCGCGGTTCTTCCCGGATGCCGGGCAGGCCCTGCTGCGCAAGGACTGGACGCCGCGGGCGGACTACCTCACCTTCGACGCCACCCTGTACGGCAGTTGCCACTTCCATGCCGGCCGCAACAGCATCCAGTTCCATGTCAAAGGCCGCCCCATCCTGGTCGATCCGGGCTGGCTCACGTATGAGGGAAGCGACCCGATGAGCGCGCATGGCCGCTCGACGCGCGCCCACAATACGCTGAACATGAACGGGTGGAACCAGTCCCCGTCCAACCCGACGGAGACCCGGTATTTCGGCGCCGAAGGGTATGATGTGGTGGCGTCGGAATACACGGGAGGCTACTGGTGCGGCGCGGACGACGGGACGTTTCGGGCCGGAGACGGCATCTGGGGTAGCCATCATCGCGCACTGGTGTGGGTCCACGGCCGCTTCGCCGTGGTCATCGACAACTTTGCGCGAAAGCCCGTGCCGGATGCGGGACGCGAGCCGTCCCTCGAGCTCAACTGGCAGTTCGACGAAGGGCCGGTCGTGCTCGATGCCGGCGCCAGGACGGCGCATACGCGCTTCGAGGGGCCGAACCTCCTCATGCTCTTCCCCCTGGGCGCCGACGGGTTCGATCTGTCGGTTCATGCCGGCGAGCGGGCCCCCCTGCGCGGGTGGATCCCGACGCAGCAAGGCTATGGGCCGGCGCCGCAACTGGTGCTGGAGCAGAAGCCGATGAAGCAGACCTGGCTCGACATGGCCACGGTGCTGATCCCGTTCGAGGGCCCGACCCCGCCGGTGGTGCGGACGCGGATGTTCGAGAAGACGAATGACCAGCGCTACTGGAAACTGGTGTTGGAGTGGGAAGACGGTTCGTCCGACACGGTGGTCTGGAACTGGCGCCTGTGCCAGATGATCGGGGAGGTGGACGGGATGTCCACCGACGCCTCGTTGCTGCATGTGCGCCGCGGGCCGGACGGCGCCGTGCTGGGCGGCGCCGCCTTCGGCGGGCGGCTGCTGCAGCCGTATGCGAGCGTCGTTGAGCGTCCCGGAATCATCCGCCTTTGAAGGGGTATACAGGAGATTGAGCATGATAGACCGTCGTGAGATTTCGATTGTGCGGGAGTTGGCCGCGCGTGTGGCTGAGGTTGCCGCGTTGCCTGTGCAGGAGGAGAAGCGGGCGCTCTGGCGCAAGCTGAACGCCCTGAAGCCGGACCGGCCCATGGTCATGATCGACCAGGTCTGCTGGAACGAGATGAACCTGAATGACGAGCTGACCGTGCGGTGCCAGGATCCCGAGTGCCGGCAATACGAGGACCACCTGCGCAGGCTCCTCTACCAGTGGCGCCACTTCCCCGTGGACATGGTGGTCGAGCCGTTTATCCGGGTGCCTAGGGCGATCGGCCATTCGGGGCACGGCGTCGCGGTCAAGGAGACCATCGCGGTCAGCGATCCCACCAGCGGGATTGTCGGGCATCATTTCTTCAACCAGTTCGAGACGGACGCCGACCTCGACAAGATCCAGGCCCCGGTGGTCACTCACGACCCGGCGGAGACGGCGCGCCGTCTGGAGATGGCGCACGGGCTGTTTGACGGCATTCTCGGCATCGTCGAGGAAGGATACGACCCCTCCTACATGACCGTTTGGGATCCCATCAGCTTCTGGATGGGTGTGGAAGGCGCTTTGTATGCGTTGATCGACCGCCCGGACTACATGGCCGAGCTCGTGCGACGGGTGGTCGCGGGCAACCTCAGCCTGCTGGACCAACTGGAGGCGCAGGGGCTGCTGTGTCACCCCCAGCCGCTGGTTCACTGCACCGGCGCCTGGACGGACGAGTTGCCGGGGCCGGGCTTCGATCCGACCCGTCCGCGCACCCGGGATCTGTGGATGTTCAGCATGGCGCAGATGTTCTCCACCGTGTCACCGGCGATGTTCGAGGAGTTCGAGATCGATCCGTGCCTGCCGATCTACCGGCGTTTCGGGTGCGTCTACTACGGCTGCTGCGAGCCGCTCGACCGCAAGATGGCGCAGGTGCGCAAGATTCCCAACGTGCGCAAGGTGTCGATGAGCCCCTGGGTGGACGAGGAACTGGGCGCCGCCGAGATCAGGGGCGACTACGTCTTCTCGCGCAAGCCAAACCCGGCCCTGCTGGCGTGGCCGCAGTTCAATGCGCAGGCCGTGCGCGAGCACCTGCAGGCGTCGGTGGATGCCTGCGCCCGGCATGGCTGTCCGCTGGAACTGATTCTCAAGGACATCAGCACGGTGAAGTACGAACCGCAGCGCCTCTTCGAGTGGGCTCGCCTGGCGATGGACGTGGCGGGTGCCTGACTCGCGGGTGCCGTAGACGTATTCCCGCTACCGCCCGCGAGTACGGAGTAGAACCTCGAACAGAAACAGGAGTGACATGGCTGACAACACCTATTTGACGTATATGGGCCGGGGGCCCAGGCGGATCGAGCATTGGGAGCACTGGTCGTGCCCCGACGCCGAGACCTATCTGACCGGGATCGATCGCTACGATCATCCGCGCCAGTGCCGGCTGCGCCTGCAGGAGCTGTACCCCCAGCTTCGGCTGGGTGTGCCGGCGACGGACGACCCGATCCCGCGGCTGGAGGCCCAGCAGGACAAGGGGAAAGGCCGGTGGGGGGACTCGTACCGCGACCACTGGCAGCAGGACGTGGCGGCGCACCGGTTCCGGAGCCTCGAGGATATGCTGAAGTTCAGCCCGCTGAAACAGGCTGACTTCACAGGGTGGCGCACGGTCGAGGAGGGCGATTTCAGCAGCGAGGAGGTCATTTACCAGCGCTACCGCGGGGCTTTCCCGGCCGAGTGGGGCGACCGGGCGCCCGAGGGGTCGTCGGCCTCTGTCTTCTTCTACAACACGATGTTCATGTGGCCGATGCTGGTCTTTGGCTACGAGAACTTCCTGATGCTGTGCCTGGAACCGGAGTTCGAGCGGATCATGGACGAGTTCGCGGAGATTAACCGGCGGGTGTTCCGCGCGTTCGCGCGCCTGCCGGTCAACTTCGCGATCTGCCACGACGACATCGTGCTTGCGAACGGCCCGGTGTGCAGCCCGGAGTGGATGCGGAAGTTCATCTTTCCGCGGTACCAGGAGTACTGGGACATCCTGCGCCGGGCGGGCAAGGAAGTGATCTTCATGGTGGACGGGTGCGTGGATGCGTATGCGGACAACGTGATGGCCTGCGGCGCGCGGGGGATCGTGAGCGAGCCGTTCACGGATTATAAGCGGCTGGCGCGCCGGTATAAGGACTGCTTCCTCGCGGGAGAGGGCGACAACCGCATCCTCATGCGGAACCAGCCGGCGGAGATCCGGGCCATGGTGGAACGGATGGTGGAGACCGGGCGGATGTCGGGCGGGTACATGATGTGCATCGGGAATCACATCCCGTGGAACGTGCCGCCGGACGCGATCAAGCGCTACCTGGATCTTTCGGCGGAACTGGCAACCCGCTGATGGAGGTGCGCACGGCGGGCGCGGCGGGTTGCGTTCGCCGGCGACGGGCAGAAGGCAATCAACGCATGGAGCAACGTCATGGGAAAGGAGGCGCATCGAGTTTGGTGTCGAGGTCAGGTCTTGAACGAGGTGTTCTTATTTCAACACGTATTGAACGGGAAAAGGAGTTGGCAGATGAAGCATGTTCTCATGGGTATTGCGGTGGCCGGTCTATGGATGAGCGTCTCGGTGATGGCGGAAGAAGCAGCCCCTACGGCGGCTCCGACGGCGGAGATACAGAAGCCGGCTCCGCCTCCGTTGGTGGAGATGACCGCCACGGGGATTCTGAAAAGGGAAGAGAAGGTCGGCATGACCAAGACTGGGACGGAGAAAAAATACATGGACTATACCGTCGTTCAAGCGGATGGGTCCGTGGTCACAGTGAACCAGCCTGGGGGGAAGAATCCTGCCGTGAAGTTGGATCCGTTTGTTGACAGGCAAGTCAAGGTTACAGGCAAGGGAAGAACCGTGGTCAACACGAAAACCAATGCTCAGACGACCACGATCGAAGAGATTGTCAGCGTCGAAGAAGCACCTGCCCCGGCCGCCGCTCCGGCTGGAGAAAAGAAATAGAACCTCAAAGGCAAGTGGAGTTCAAGCGGGGGAGGAGAACGCCTCCCCCGCTCGCTCTCCTCAGTTCGTTTCTGAGTGGCCGAGACGGGAAGGGATCGAATGCAGACGCCAGGACAAACGTGCTATCGCGGCGTGATCGAGGGGTTCTACGGGCCCATGTGGTCGCACGAGGAGCGGCTGCATCTCATCCGCCATCTGCGCGGCTGGGCCATGAACCTCTACATCTATTCGCCGCGGGACGATCCGTACCACCGTTTCCGCTGGGACGCCGCCTATCCGGCGTCGGAGATGGCGAAGTTCGGCGAGCTGGCGGCCGCGGCGCGGAAGGAGGGCGTGCAGTTCTCCTACGCGCTCTCGCCCGGCAACACGTTTCAGCCGCGCGACCCGGCCCACCGGCGGAAGCTGCTCGACAAGCTGGCGCCGTTCATCGACCTCGGGTGCGCGTTCTTCCCCATCTTTTATGACGACCTCGAGAGCGGATTCGATCCCGACAGCGACGCCGGCGAACGGCAGGCCGAGCGGCAGGCGGAAGTGATCAACGACCTGGCGGAGTCCCTGGCCAGGCGGTGCCCGTCAGCGATCTTCCTCTTCTGTCCCACGCAATACATGACGGCCGAGAAGTCGCGCTACTTGTGCCGCCTTCACGAGCGCCTCGATCGGCGGGTCGAGACCGTGGTGACCGGCGTGGACCCGGACACCGACACCGTCTGTCCGCGAACCTTCTCCGACGACGGCGCCCGCCGGTACTACGAGAACTTCGGGCGCCGCCCCTTCCTGTGGGACAACTTCAACGTGCGGGACAATTCCCTCAACACGCTGCACTGGAGCCCCTATCAGGGGCGGGGCGCGCACCTGGACGAGCTTTGTTCCGGGATCGTGCTCAATCCCCAGAACCATTATCTGCTGAACCTGCCGGTCTTCGGCTGCCTGGGCGACTACTTCGCCGACCCGCGCGGCTACGATCCGCGGGCGTCGATGCGGCGGCATATCGCGGAGCTGATGGGCGAGGAAGGCGCGGCGTTGGGCGTCGAGCTGTCCCGGTGGTTCACCGCCGAGTGGTTTGCCCGCCCCGGCGACGGGTTCCTGTCGAGCGAGGCCAACCTGCCGGCGCTCGGCGACGGGCCGCCGGCCGGGTCGGCGCGGAAGGCGCTCCTGGCCGGGCTGCGGGAGCGGCTGGCGCCGCTGACGGATTTCAAGGGGCGGTTCACCCGCGCGTTGATGCCGCCGCCCGTAGCGGCCGCGCTGGTGCCCTACGCGAGCCTGCTGACGGACTACGCGCAGGCCATGGCAGAGTTCTGCGACGCCGTCGAAAAGGCTGGGGCCGTCGGCGCGGCCGCACGGCTGCTGAAGCGAGTGGATAGGCCGGAGACGGAGTGTTTCCGTCTGCCGTTTTCGCTGATTACCTATGCGCGACGGCTGGCGGAAATCTAAGAAGAGGGGAACTACGAAACACGCGAAAGGCGCGAAAATGGGCAAACTCAAGAACAAGACCGCCATCGTGACCGGCGGCACCAGCGGGATGGGCCGCGGGATCGCGGAGCTGTTCGCGGCCGAGGGCGCCGCGGTGGTCATCTCTGGGCGTGACGGGGAACGGGGCCGAGAGGTCGTGGACGGCATCGTGGAGCGCGGCGGGGCGGCGGCCTTCGTGCCGGGCGACATCGCGGAGGTGGAGACCAATCAGCGACTGGTGGACATGGCGGTCCAGCGCTTTGGCGGGGTTCACATCCTGGTTCCCAACGCCGGCATTCTCGGCATCGGCGGCGTGCTGGAGGCTCCGCTGGAGGTGTGGAAACGGACGATCGACGTCAACCTGAACGCGGTCTATTACCTCATCAAACTGGCCGCGCCGGTCATGCTGAAGGGGGGCGGCGGCAGCATCGTGGTCAATGGCTCGATCGCCGCCTACAAAGGCTTCCCCAATCACCCGGCCTACTGCGCCAGCAAGGGCGCGCTTGTTCCCCTGGTGCGGCAACTGGCGCTCGACCTGGCGCCGACGATCCGGGTCAATATCCTGTGCCCGGGCCAAGTGGACACGCCCCTGCTGTGGGATTCGGCGAAGGCGTTCCCGGATCCGGCGCGGGCCGTGCAGGCCGTGGCGGACCGCATGCCGCTCAAGCGGCTGGGCACGCCGGAGGACATCGCCAAAGCGGCGCTGTTCCTCGCGAGCGACGACGCTTCCTGGATCACCGGCGCGGCGTTGACCATCGACGGCGGGATCATGGCGGGGGGAGGATGAACCGAGTGCCCATGGGCTTTTTTAAAAAGAAAGACGTGAAGATGACAGGCTATTTCAACGCTAACGCAACCGCTTACACCATCACGGAGATGCGGACCCTGCGGCCGTTGTTCAATTTCCTCTGGAACGAGGAGCTGCTCTGCTACTTCGACCAGTACGGCCGCGGGGCCAGCACGTATCGCGCGCCCGACGGCGCCATGCAGACCCTGACCGACGAGGGGGAGAACCGCCTGCTCTTCCTGCGCGATCGAACCACGGGCCAGTACTGGGCCGCCAACCGGAACTTCGACAACGAGCCGTTCGATCGCTTCCAGACCACGGTGGGGACCGGGGCCTCGACGATCCTTTCCGCCTATCGCGGGATCGAGTGCGAGTTTGTTTTTTTCATTCCCGCCCAGGGACCCCGCGAGGGCTGGCGCGTGACGGTGGCCAATCGCGATGACCGGCCGCGGGCGATCTCGCTGTTCGCCTATGCCGCCTCGGAGATCGGCCGGATATGCTTCCAGGGCGCGAACAGCTCGCGCTATGACCCGGACTGCCGCGCGGTGATCCAGACGAACCCCGTCCTGGACAAGCCCTGCCCCCTGCACACGGCTTATTTCGCCGCCGACCGCGCGCCCGACGCTTACGAAACCAGCGCCAAGCGCTTCCGGGGCCTGTATGGCCACATCGCGCATCCGGACAGCGTTCAGGCGGGGCGGCTGGCCTCTCAGGACCATATCTTCGATGTTGAGCTGGCCGGGGTGCTGCAATTCGATCTGGATCTGCAGCCGGGCGAGACCGCGACGATCCGCTTTTTCAACGGGTTGGCCGAAACCCCGGCCGCGGCGCGCGCCGACATCCGGACGCACCTCACGGCAGCCGGTTTCGACGCCGACTGGGCGGCCGCCTGCGAGGCCTTTGAGCCGGTGCGCAACCGTATCCTGGTGGAGACGCCGGACGCGGAGGTGAACGCTTTTGCCAACGTCTGGCTCAAGCGGCAGTTCCGCCTCGGACAGGGCTGGGGGCGCGCCGGGGGGCTGGGGTTCCGCGATGTCATGCAGGATTCCCGCGCGGGGCTGCTGGTCGATCCGGCCTACTCCCGGCGGGTACTCGTTGGTTTGCTCAGTCGCCAGTTGCCGACGGGCGGGGCCCCCATGTCGTGGCCTGAAGGCGATGAAACCCATTGGCGGGATGTGCGCGATCAGCCGTCGTGGATTCCGGACACGGTGATCGGGTATGTGAAGGAAACGGGCGACCTGGGGTTCCTGGATGAGGTGATTCCCTACAACCGCAGCGACGAGCGCGGCACGGTGCTCGATCATATCCGCCGCGGCCTGCGTTTCCTGTTCGCGCGGCGGGGCGACCACGGCCTGTGCCTATGGGGCGGGGGCGACTGGAACGACGGGATGAACCTGGCGGGCTCTGCCAACCGCGGCGAAAGCGTCTGGCTGACGCAGGCCACGGTGCGGGCCGCCCGGCAATTCGCCGAGTTGCTCGACCATCTCGGCCAGCACGAGGAGGCCCTTCTGATCCGGGAGCATGCCGCCACGCTCACGGCCGCGCTGCAGGCGCATGCGTGGGACACGGATCACTTCATCTGTGGCTACAATGACAAGGGGGAGAAGATCGGGTCGTACGCGAACGAAGAGGGCCGGCTCTTCCTGAACATGCAGACCTGGGCGGTGCTGTCGGAAACGGCGAAGGATCCGGGCGCGTTGATGGACGTCGTCGAAGCGCATTTGAAGTGCCCCTACGGCTATGTGCTGAACACCCCCAGTTACACCAAGGCCGACGCGGGTATTGGCCGGATCACGTCCTTCGAGCCCGGTTCCTACGAGAACGGTTCGGTCTACTGCCATGGCGTGACCTTCAAGATCGCGGCGGACTGCGCCATTGGCCGGCCCGACCGGGCGCTGGAGACCATGAAGCTGCTCTTCCCGAGCAACGCGGCCAATCCGGCCTTCCCCTGCCATGTGGAGCCTTACGCGATCACCAACATGTACCTGGGGCCGCAGAACCTGCGGGCCGGCCAGTCCATTTACGGGTGGGCTACCGGGTCGGCCGGCTGGCTCTTCCGGATCATCGTCGAGGACCTGCTCGGGGTGCGAGCCGATTACGACGGCCTCCGGATCCGGCCCTGTCTGCCGTCGGAATGGACCCGCGTGGCCATTCAGCGCGAGTTCCGGGGGCGCCGGTATAACATCGCCATCGCGAATCCCCACCGGATTGCAGGCGGTCAGGCGCGCCTTGTGCTGGATGGCCGTCCGATCGAGGGCGACTGCCTTCCCGCCCCCGCCGGGCCGGGCGAATCGGCGGTGGAGGTGACGGTGACCTCATGACTTCGTGACGCCGGGCGGAGACGATGGTAAAGTGACCGGCGTCATGAAGTCACCCGGTCACGAAGTCAAACCCCGCTCCCATCGACGCTCGCCGTCTGTAACCATCTGCTGTCGTGATAGTTGTGAGGGGAAAGGGCTCTCAAAACAGCCTTAGAACCGATTTTTTGGTTGCAAAATCGGGTTGTAAGAAATGGCGGGCGTGCCTCATGCGAAATCACCTCCACAATCTGGTCCATGCCGACGTAACCTGTGACTTGGGTTGCGTTGTATATCTGGGGGTGTGGATAGACCACTATCACGCGGCTCGTACCGATGGCGGGCTTCACGTGGGAGAAGCGAAATGGCGGGCGGGCCGCCGCAAGGCATAGGTCGTCGGGGTGCAGCCGGTTCGCTTGCGGAACAAGCGGCTGAAGTGGTAGACGGACTGGAAGCCGATGTTGGCCGCGATCTCGCCGATGCGCAAGTCCGAAGTGCTCAAAAGCCGCTGGGCCTCCCGCAAGCGCAGTTCCTGCCGGTAGGCCAGCGGAGTGGCGCCGAAGGCCTTGCGAAAGGCGCGGCACAGGTATTTCGGAGAGAGATTCGCAAGGGAGGCCAGTTCCCGGAGGGTCAGGGGCTGGTCGTAGCGGCGTTCGATTTCGATACGGACGCGCATCAGGGGGGCGTCGGGGTGCAACGCATCCGCCGCATCGGGCGCATAGACGTTTTCCACGAGAAAACAGAAGATTTCGAACATCGCCTTGTGCGCCAGAAAATACCGGAACATGCCCCGAGGGGCCATGGCGCTGGTGAAGTCCGCCACCCGCCGCGTCAAGTCGTGCGTCGCCTTTTCTCCGAGGAGGAAGGGAAAGCTCCGCGCGGGCAGGGGCTCGCCCGACCACCGCGCGAGCAGGTCCCGAAACGGTAGCAGGACGTGGGTCCGATCCGGCGCCTGCAAGGTGAATCCCACGCAAACGGACTTGAACTTTGGTTGATCGGCCGTTTCGATCACAAGCGGGATCCCGGGATCGGTCAGAACCAGCGTGCCGCTTTCAAACCGGTGTTGCCTGCCGCCCAATTGGAGGCGGCCTGCACCGGCGATGCAGAGCCAGATGAAACACGAGGAAGCGCCATACACTCGGCCGAAAGCGTCATCCGTCAGCAGCGGTCGCTGCGTCGGCTGATGCAGCAAGATGTCGCAGACCCGGCCCCGCGCTTCGATGCGAAGGAATTGAGGCGGCGGCACGTATTCCGAAACTTGCAGCTGGCGCATGAAGGTGAATATTGAGCAAAGAAAGGGGAATGTCAACCATTGATCGGAGGGTGCGAGGAACCTATCGTATTGTCTATATCTTCGACAGCCCGGCAGGGCGGGATGCCGGGCTGATCCGTTGAACCAGGAGGTGCACCATGCGATGGATCGTTGGCGCGATTATGGTTGGAATGGTGGCCGCGTCGTCGCGGTTAGAAGCGGTGGACAACATCGCCACCAACAGCGGCTACTGGACCAATGCGGCGATCTGGTCCGCGGGGGGCATTCCGGCATCGGGCCACGACGTGGTTATTCCCGCGGGCATCACGGTCACGAACACCGGCCTGGCGACGACCTTCATCAACTCGCTGACCATCACCGGTTCGCTGACGCATGCGGCGAACGCGTCCACGGAGACGCACAAGCTGATCCTCGACCTTGCCGGCAACCTGACCATCGCCTCCGGCGGCAAGATCGACGTGTCGGAGAAGGGATACGTCTTCGGCGGGTCCGGTCAGGCTCCGCTCGGGACGGTGGGCGGGGGCAATCAGCGCGGCGGCAACGGGCATGGCGGCGAAGGCGGGACCTCCGGCACGTGGGGACCCGGTGGCAGCGTTTACGGCTCCGTCACCAATCCGCTCGCGTTGGGCAGCGGCAACTCAATGGCTGGCGGCGGCGCGGTCCGGCTCCAGGTCGGCGGTGCCATGACCAACAACGGCGCGATTTCGGCCAACGGTCGAAACGGCGCAGACGGTGTCACTTCCGGCGGCGGCGCCGGCGGTTCGATCCACATCGTCGCCGGCAGTCTGGCCGGCACCGGCACGGTGACCGCCGCCGGCGGTCTGGGTTCGACCGGGTGGACGATGGGCGGTGGCGCCGGCGGGCGGATCGCGGTGGTGCTGACCAACGGGACGTTCGGCGCGTTCCCCGTCACGAACATCACCGCCATCGGCGGGAGCGTCAATTTCACGGACGGTTCCGGCGCGGCCGGCACGGTCTGGCTGAAGGACACCAACCAGACCTATGGCACGCTGGTCGTACGCAACTTCACCACCGTGTACCAGACCGCTGCCCGGACCCCGCTGACGAACGGGACCTTCCGCTTCGATGGCATCGTCGTGACCAACCGCGGCGCACTCGCCGTGGGTACTAATGCCACGCTGGACCTCACGGGCTGCGCGCTGAGCGGCGACAACAACACTGGCGCTGCCGGGTTGAACATCGGCGGCCGCATCGTGTTCGGCCTGCCGGGCGGGGCGATCGTCTGGCCGAACCCGTTCACCAACACGGTGACCTTTTCGCAGGTGGGGACGAATTTGTTCACGATCGGCGCGGATGTGGCGCTGGCCGCCGGCGGCATGTTCACGCACGAGCTGAACGCCACCAACGAAGCGCACAAGCTCAATGTGAAGATCGTCGGCGCGCTGACGGTGAACAGCAACGGCGCCATCAACGTGGCGCAATGCGGCTACGCGGCGTGCGGCGCCACGGCGACGAACGGCCCGGGCGACCCCCCGGCGGTCGGCAATCGCCGAGGTGGCGCCGGGCACGGGGGACAAGGCGGCCGTGGCAGTGTCTGGGGGCATCCCGGGGGAACGACCTATGGTTCCGTGACCAACCCCATCGCCCTCGGCAGTGGCGGCGCCTTGACCCGCGGCGGCGGCGCCGCGATCGTGCAAGTCACCGGCGCTTTGATCCACAACGGCACGCTAACGGCCGCCGGTGCGAATCGGAGCAGCGGATACACCGGCGGGGCCGCCGGCGGCTCAATCAATCTGACGGCCGCCACGTTAAGCGGCGGCGGCACGATCAGCGCCGGGGGCGGCACGGGCGAATCCGGATGGGATCTGGGCGGGGGAGGGGGCGGGCGGATCGCGATGTCGCTCACGGGTGGCGATTTCAGCGCGTTTCCGCTCACGAACATCACCGCGTTCGGTGGAAACGTCGTCAGCGGGGGCGATGGCGAAGAGCCCGGCGCGGCCGGCACGGTGTACCTGAAAACCGGCAGCCAGACCTATGGCACTTTGATTGTCGCGAACAGCAACCTGACCACAGCAGCGTGGACCTTGCTTACGAACGTTACGTGTCGGTTCGACGGTATTACCGTGACCAACCGCGGCATGCTCGCCGTGGGTACCAATGCCACGCTGGACCTGACGGGCTGCGCGCTCAGCGGTGACAACAACACCGCCGTCGCTGGCACGGGTATCCGCGGCCGGATCGGGTTCGGCCTGCCGGGCGGCACCATTGTCTGGCCGACCTCGTTCACCAACGCGGCGACGCTCTCGCAGGTGGGGACGAATCTGTTCACGATCGGCGCGGATGTGACTTTGGCCGCCGGCGGCATGTTCACGCACGAGCTGAACGCCACCAAGGAAGCACACAAGCTCAATGTGAAGATTGTCGGCGCGCTGACGGTGAACAGCAATGGCGCCATCAACGTGGCGCAATGCGGCTACGCGGCGTGTGGCGCCACGGCGACGAACGGCCCGGGCGATCCGCCGGCGGTTGGCAGTCGCCGGGGCGGCGCCGGCCATGGCGGACAGGGTGGCCGGGGGGAGAATTGGGCGGATCCCGGCGGAACGACTTATGGTTCCGTGATCACCCCCAACACCCTCGGCAGCGCCAGCGCCTTGACCCGAGGCGGCGGCGCCGCGATCATGCAGGTCGCGGGCGCCATGACCCTCAACGGCACGATCGCGGCCGACGGCGAAGGTTGTGGCGCCGGCGGACGCGCATCCGGCGCGGGCGCGGGCGGCTCGATCAACGTGACGGCGGCCACGTTGTCCGGCAGCGGTTCGATAACCGCCCGAGGCGGGGCGGGCGCCGACGGGTGGGACATGGGCGGGGGAGGCGGCGGGCGGGTCGCGGTCATGCTCACGGGCGGCGATTTCAGCGCGTTTCCGGTTACGAATATCAGCGCGAACGGCGGGGCGAATACCGCGGGCACGGGCGAAGAACCGGGCGCGGCCGGCACGGTGTATCTGCAAGCGGCCGCCCAGGGTGCCGGCCGGGGCGCGGTCATCATGAACAACAACAACGCGACCACCGCTGCGCGCACGCACCTTCCGCCCGCCAGTCACGTGGACCCGAACGAATGGCGGTACGTGTCCATCACCGTAACCAACCGCGGCGCGCTGGCGATCACGACCAACGTGACGGTGCAGTCCCTGGCCGTGGTCAGCGCGAACGAGCCGTTGAACCTGGGCGCGAGCAACACGGTGCTGACGGTGAAGGCCCTTCGCGTCAACGGTGTTGACTATCCCCGGGGCGGGCTGTATACGACGAACAACTGGAACTCCTACACGCCCGTGCCGGCCAATGTTGCCGGCGCCGGCGCGATCCTTATCAGAGCAGGAGGAACGGTGCTCATGATCAAGTGAGGGCCACATGACGATTTCATCCCGCGGCCTGCTGGCCGGCGTATCGATTGGCGAACTGCAACAAAGAACAGTGCATCCATCCTATCGCCCCTATTGGGAGCGCCTGTCCCGGCGCTGGCGCGAGGTCGACGCCTGGGAACAGGAAACCGGGAAACGCCTCGACATCGGGAGCTGTTCCGGCAATCAGTTCACCTGGCTGGTGCGCGAGGCGGCCCTGGAGTACCGGCTAACCGGCAATCGGGATGCCCTGGACTACGTCGGGCGGCAGATCGACAAGCTGGATCAGTACTTCCGCGAACATCCCGTGCACCGGCCGCTCGAAACGCATCCCTACTGGTCCGAATCCCACGTCTGCCTGGCCGCGGACCTCTGCCGCGACGGGCTGGACGAACACCGGCTTGCCACGCTGAAACAGCTGGTGCATGACAAGTTCCTGGAAGCGACCCACACCGGCTGGGACGCGCCCTATCGATTCCTGGCCGGGCACAACAAGCCCACCACCGAACTCGTCTGCGCGGGCCTCTGCGCTCTGACCTGGGGCGGGGAGGCGGGGCGGTCCGATTGGGAGGACCTGGTGAGCCGGACGATCGACGTGTGCGTGGTCGGCTGCCGGCACGGGCTCGACCGCCAGGCCTTTGGCTACGAAGGCACCATGTATGCCTATCCCGGCATGGACGTCATCTATCTCTTCGCGCAGCTCCTTTTCCAGAACGGGCGGAAGAACCTCTTCCAGATCATCCCCGAGCTGGCCGCCTATCCCAACGCCATCCGAAACCTCCTGTTCCCGGATCGCATCGGGTTGTCGCCATGGGTGGATGGCGGCATCGTCAACCCGAAGTCCTACGCGTTTCTCCTGCTGACGGCCAAACAGTTCAACCGCCCTGAAGATCTCGGGCTCTGGCACGAATACCGCGGCCCGGAACGCGCCGCCGATCCCGTGCCGAACAACAACCCGTGCCTCAACTGGCCGGAGGTCGGCCCGACCGGTCCCGTGCGCGCCGACGGGTGGGGGCATGACCTCTATCCCTTCCTGTGGTGGGACGCCGAGGCCCCGCGCACGCCGGTGGCGCAATCCGCTCAGCCCCTCGCGCTCTACAGTCCGGGAACCGAACTCGCCTTTTTCCGCACGAGTTGGAGCCGGGACGCTGTCTTCCTGAACCTGTCGGGCCAGGGCCGGGGCCACACCTGCTACGATCACCTGCATGCCGATGCCGGCCACTTCACCCTTTTCGCCCACGGCGAATACCTGGCGATCGACACCGGGTATTTCAACCGCCTGGAGACACACCACAGCGTGGTCCTCGTCGAGAACCGGGGACAGTTCAACCGGGACGAGAAGGCGGGCATCGCCCAGCACTACGCCGGTCGCTTGACGGGGTTCCAGCGGCATGCGCTCCTGGACTACGCGATGGCGGACCAGGCGGCGCCGCGCAACTGCGTCGCGGCGGACCGGCATGTGCTGTTTATCCGAACCGGCGGCGACGATGCCTACGTCGTGCTCATCGACAACGTCAATCCCGACCACCAGGCGCACACCTTCCAGTGGCAGCTCCAGGCGCATCCCGAGAGCGTTGTCCGCGTCACCGGCGAGACGACGGCGGTCGTTGAGAAGCCCCGCGCGCGGCTGGAACTGACCTTCCTTTCGCCTCAGGCCTCCGACTTCCCGTCATGCCCTCACGCGTTGTCGCTGCGAACCGACTTCCTGTATGGCGGCAACGTGTTGCCCGAGGGCGAGCCGCCGCCCGAGAAACCGCGGGCTCTGGAAGGCTCCCCGTGGATCGCCTGGAACGCGGGGCTTCCCTACACCCGGGAACAGGCGCGGCGGATGAAATCGGAGCTGGCCTTTTCCGCCTGGTATTGGCCCCGGCTGGTGGCGGAACAGCAGGGCCCGAGTTGCATCCTGATGACGGTGATTGCCCCGCGCCGGGCCGGCGCGCCGCCGCGGGTGGTGCGGAACGCCTCCGGGCGCCGGGTCTTCCGCGCGGAGATCGACTGCGGGGAATTCACGGACACCGTGATCGCCGCGCTCGATCACAGCCTGATCAAGTTCCCGGATGTGACCGGCTATTCCGAGATCGCCGTGATTCGCCGGGGCCGCTCGGGGGCGGTTGTGGACCAGTGGACGTCGGGCGGGCGCCCGGTAACGGCGAGATGAAACATCCGCTGAAGATGGCCGCTTGGCTTGGCTTCATCGCTTCCTCGCGGCCTTTTTGATGTCGCGGGCGGAGACGCCGGTATAGCGGGTCAGAAGACGGGAGACCGCCGAAGCGTCTCGCACGCCCGCGAGCTTCGCCACATGCGACAGGGAGAACGCGGGCGACAGGGTCAGCACATGTTTGGCGTAAGCGGCCTTGCGCCGCCTTACGTCCTCCATGGGCGTGCGGCCGGTGAGCTGCAGGTACTTCCGTCCGAAATGGTGCGGGTCCATGCCCGCGTGGCGGGCGAGATCCGCGCGCCGGATCCGCTCCCGCATGTGTTCCTCCGTGTAGTGCGCCGCCCGCGAAACCAGGGTGACCGCGGCGGTCTCCGCCAGAGCCGCGAATTCGGCCAGCATGGCGGCCAGGTAGGCGTGGGCCACCCAGTCCAGGACGCCCTTGCGCATCGGATCGTGCGCGCGGGCGAGGAGGCGGTTCGCGAGTTGGTCGATCGTGTGTTCGGTGTCCCGGACCAGGAAAGGCAGCTCCGGGGGCATGCCGGGCCA
>CAZWQJ010000062.1:0-20646 GCA_964635825.1 uncultured Victivallales bacterium
ACCAAGAGCGGCTCGATCACCTCGATCCAGGCCGTGTATGTGCCCGCGGACGACTACACCGACCCCGCCCCGGCCACCACCTTCGCGCACCTGGACGCCACCACCGAGCTCTCGCGCGCCATCGCCGAGCTGGGCATCTACCCCGCCGTGGATCCCCTCAGCTCGTCGTCCACGATCTTGACGCCCGAGGTGGTCGGCGAGGAGCACTACCGCGTCGCCCGCGGCGTGCAGCAGATCCTGCAGCGCTACAAGGAACTGCAGGACATCATCGCCATCCTAGGCATGGAAGAACTCTCCGAAGAGGACAAGCGCACGGTCGAACGCGCGCGCAAGGTGCAGAAGTTCCTCTCGCAGCCCTTCTTCGTCGCCGCCCAGTTCACCAACCTCGAAGGGCGCTACGTGGACGTCAAGGATACCGTCCGCTCCTTCAAGGGCATCCTCGAAGGCGCCTACGACCATGTGCCGGAACAGGCCTTCTACATGGCGGGTAACATCGAGGACGTGCTCGAGAAAGCCAAGGCCTTGCGGGCATGAAGCCGTTCACACTCACGCTGGTGACACCGGAAGGCAAGGTGTTCGACGACCAGATCGCGTCGATCACGGCGCCCGGGCTCTGCGGATCCTTCGCCGTGCTGGCGCACCACGCGCCCCTGCTCGCGGCGCTCGAGCGCGGCGTGGTGAAGGTGCAGGCCGGCCGCCAGGAACTATTCTACCTGATCGACGGCGGCGTTCTGGAAGTGCACGACAACCATGCCATCGTGCTCGCGGATCGTGCCCAATCCGTCCGCGATTTTGCCGAAGGCATGCAGCGCCTCAAGCACCCCGGCGCCGAACAGACCACGAACGTCGAACCCGGCGCCTGACGCGGGTTACCCACGCAACTGGCGTCCGGCCGCAGCGATAAACGCATCCACATCCGCCTCCGTGTGCGCGGTGGAGAGGAAGGCGGCCTCGAATTGCGCCGGCGGCAGATAGATGCCCTCGCCGGCCATCCCCCGGAAGAACGCTGCAAAGCGCGCGGTGTCGGCGTGCTTGGCGGTGGCCAGATCGGTCACCGGCGGGGCGCAGAAGAACGGCGTGAACATGCTGCCGAGACGCGCCACATGCAGGGGCACCCCTGCGGCCGACGCCGCGGCGCGCAGGCCCTCGGCCAGTCGCGCACCCAGTGCCTCCAGGCGCGCGTAGGGCTTCTCTTCGCGGATCAGCGCGAGCATCGCCAATCCAGCCGCCACGGCCAGCGGGTTGCCACTCAAGGTTCCGGCCTGATAGACCCCGCCGAGCGGTGCCAGCTCGCGCATCAGTTCAGCCCGTCCGCCTACCGCACCGATGGGCGCCCCGCCGCCGATGATCTTGCCCAGCACCGTCAGATCCGGCTTCACGCCGCAGAGCATGCCGTAGGTCGTGGGCCCAAGGCGGAACCCCGTAATGACCTCGTCAAAAATGAGGACGGCCCCCGTTCGGTCCGCCACCTGCCGCAGCCCCGCCAGAAATCCCGCCGCGGGCGGGACCAACCCCATGTTGCCGGCCACCGGCTCCACAATGATGGCCGCCAACTCAGACGCGTTCGCCGTGGCGATGCGCTCCACCGCCGCGAGGTCGTTGTATGGCGCCACATACACGTCCGCTGCCGCCGCCGGGGTCACACCCTTCGAGGAAGAAATGCCACCCGTCAGCAGTCCGCTGCCCGCCGCCACCAGAAACGCGTCCGCATGGCCATGGTAGCACCCATCGAACTTGATGACCTTCGCGCGGCCGGTGACGCCGCGCGCCAGGCGCAGCGCCGTCATCGCCGCCTCCGTGCCCGAGCTGACCAGTCGCACCATCTCCATCGACGGAACCATCGCGCAGAGCGTTTCGGCCATCTCCACTTCGCGCGGGGTGCTGACGCCGAAGCTCGTCCCCTGGGCCGCCGCCTGCGTGATGGCTTCCACGATGCGCGGGTGCGCATGCCCAAACAGCAGCGGGCCCCACGAGCAGCAGTAGTCCGTCAACTCGCGTCCCTCGACCGTACGCAGCCGCGCCCCATGCCCGGAGGACACGAAGACGGGTTCCCCGCCCACGGCCCTGAAGGCCCGCACCGGACTGTTCACCCCACCCGGAATCACCCGGCTGGCACGCGCGAAATACTCTTTGGAATTCATGCTAAACCTCCACCAACCCTTTGCAGTCGGGGTAGCCGCTGCACCCCCAGAATTGTTTCCCCGCACGTGCACCCTTCTGGGCCGTGCGCAAGACCATCGGCTTGCCACATTGCGGGCATGGGGGAATTGGATCGGTCGGATCCGTCGGATGTCCCACCCCCCGCCGCCGCGCCGCCAGGCGCGCGGCCGCCAATTGCTCGCTGTAGCCGCCCTCTTCCACGAACTGCGTCTCCAACGCCGCGATCTGCTTGTCGAGCAGGTAGTTGGTCTGGTGAATCAGGCAAATGAGCGCGTTGGCACGCACCGCCGGCTCCTCATGCTCCAGCCAGCGCGCGTAAAGAGCGTAGCGTTCCTCATCCGTCCGATCCGTCGGATCTGACCGATCCTTCCCCACCTCCCGCACCGCCAATGCCTCCGGCGCGTCTGGTGCCCACTTCCTCAGGCGCCGATGCCGCAGGAAGTCTTCGTAGTCCAGCAGCAGCTCCTCCAGGCTGGAACGCGCCACATTCATGAGCCGCAACTCCGTCTGCGACGACGTCGCCGACGCACGGCTGCCTTCGGCAATGTTCTGGCGCCCGCTGCGGGCCGCCTGCACCATCTGGTCGCATGTGCGCGAGCGCGGATCCAAAAAGCGCTCGCAGAACCAGTAGGTGGCGTCGTAAATGATGGTGGCGGCCTGAAATGACCGCAGCTCGCGATAACCGCCATGGGGTCGAATAGAGCTCATGTCAAAGGGCCACCAGCGTCATGCCGACAGTATGCGATGCGCGCCGCCGACGGTCAACCGGGTCGCGGCGTGAATGCGGTCACGTGTTGAGGATGCGGGTCCGCTTTCCTTCCAGTCGGTCAAGGACCTCAAGCATTCGCGGCTTGCGGGGCTTGGTTGCACGCAACTCCGCCAGAAGCTGCTCCCATTCCGCCACGCGGCCGGTGCGGAGAAAAACCGCATGCATCCGCTTCAGGTGCGCACCGGCAATCTGATAGGCGCCCGGATTCGTCACCGCGATCTGCGCCAACGCCAACCGCCGCCAGATCGCCAGCGCTTCGTCGGGATGCGTGTTTTCAACCGCGGCGGCAACTGATTCTCCCTGATAGTCCCGACCGTACCGCTCCCGTTTGTTCACTTGATTGTACCAACGGAGAACGTCGTCATTCCGCTTCTCCTGGATGGCAATGGCGATCAGCGCGTTCACGTCGGGAAAGCGGCAAGCATGGCCGGTCTTTGCTGAAACGACCAAGCCGGTCGGCGGCAATGGCCACGCCTCCTGCGCGATGGGCCGCACGTACAGCAGCACCTTGCCCTGCACCCGGCGAGGCGTTTTTACAGGAGGCGGCAGATCGGGTCGAATCCCCGTCTCCAGCCACCCCAAAAGCAGCGAACGAACCTGTTCCCAATGGCCGAGCGGAGCCGTGGCACTCCGGACAGCCTGATACCGCTCCACCTCGGGACGCTCAAAGAACTCCATGGCGCGAAAGGCGGCCACCAGCGGCCCGTCTTTCGCACGCACCGCGAGGTCCCGCAAACGCTCTTCCAACGACCAGGCCAGGCCGGGCAGCGTCTCTCGGGTCCGTTCGAATCCTTTGCAGGCCCACGCCGCCGCCGCTTCGTGCTGCTTCTCGGCGAGAAGGTGATCGACCAACTCGACGTAGCAGTGGGTGATCTCCGCCTCGCGCTCCAGAATGGCCGTAATTTCCTGCCCGCGACCGGCCTGCTTCAAGGCGTCCAGGAGCAGGCGCATGATCCTCTGCCGGCGATAGCCACCATCGCTGCCGGCCACATCGCGCTCCGCCCCGGAGACAAGAATCCCCGCCATGCGTCGCGCCAATTCATCGGCCACGATAGCCCAATCCGCCGCTGTGAAGGCCGCGCGATTCGCCAGCGGGTCGTCAATCCCATCGAGAATGCCGTAGTTGTCACGCAGGCGCATGTCGAGCAGCCAGATGAGGCGTTTCGAACCCGTCAGGGAGGACGATTCAAGCGCGTGAAAGACCACCTTCATGCATCCGGCGATTTCCCAGCCGGTCTCTCCCTCGTCATTGGACATACCGATCTGCTCAAGACCACGCCGCCAGAGATCGTCACCCAGCGCCACCACCTCATCCGCGTGGCCGGAATTCAGCAGCGATTGCAGCCGTTTCTGAACACGCGAGTAGTCCGGTATATGGCGCTCATTCGACCAGTGTCGAGTCCAACCCGGATCGGCGGACACTTTTACGATCTCACGCCGCGTGTTGGCGACCAGTGTCGCCACGTCGCCGTTCTGCAGGTCCGCGCGATCGACGATGCGCTGCCGCACCTGCGGGAAATCCGCGGATAGTTGACGGACGAGTTCCAGCAGCGCCGGCCGCGAGAGCGATTTCAGGTAGCGCTGCTCGGTGGCCTCGGGTTTCGCCGCCCGGCTCCGCGTGGCGAGGCGCTTGCGCGGCACAACGGGGGCTGGCGCCTCGTCCTCGTCTAGCTCCTCCTCCTCATCCTCGTCGTCGTGTGCATGTGCCAGCGCCTCCAACCGCTCGTCCTCATCGTCTGCGGCGGGGATGGGCTCCCCCGCTTGGACGGCACCCAGATACGTCAGCACCATGGCCACGGCGTGTTTGCAGGCGAGCCCGTAGGGGCATGTGCAAACCGAAGCCAGTTCCCCGCTCTTGCTCATGCTCACGACCGTCGCGTAGCGCTCGCCGCCCTGGACCCAGGCCAGCAATCGACCATCGACGGTCATGCGCAAGTCCTCGACGGCTCGCCGATAGGATTTTCCCCGCGCGAGCACCCGCGCCCCCGCCCATTCTCTCAAGTCGTCCCACGTCAAATCGGGAAACGGCATGGCTGCTCCCTCTTTCGAACCCGGTGGTCGCACATGTGCACGGGCGCAAGCTTGCTAGCAGAGTTCCAGCTTGACGCTCCGCCACTCTTTGCTCAGGCGCCGCGCCGCGATCTGTTCCTCCAGCACGGGCATATCGATGATCGCGCCCGATGTCTCCAGCATGGCCCGGATATCAAGCAGATGCTTCTCCGATCCCGTTCATTGCGCGAACAAAGGTCAGAACCGGATCAGGATCGCCCATACAGGAATGCCTCACGCAGCGCGGCTTGCACCTGTTGCTCCGTCCAGTCGGGATGAAAGGCCCTCAGGGCGGACGCCTTGATGTTGCGAGCGGAGCGATACAGCAACGTGAACGCCTGCAGACGCTCCCCCGGCGTCATGCGTTGCATAATGCTTCGTTCTTCGAGGGTCATGGCGTATCCGGCGGACAGTATGCGACTGAAGTCAGCCACGGGTCAACGGCAACACAACGCGCGCCTGCGATCACGCTAACCGTCTCCTTACGCAGAGCGCCGCCAGCGCGCTGAGGCTCGCCTCGACCGTGGCCTCGGGGCCGACGAGGTCCACCGGCACCGCGCGCGCGTCCAGCGCATCCTGGGTGGGCTTGCCGATCGCGACCACGGTCTTGCCCGCCAGGGGCGCCAGGCCCCAGGACTCTTCAAACGCCTCCACCGCCGAGGCGCTCGCGAAGAAGACGGCGTCAAAGCCGGGCAGCCGCTCGTAGCGGATCGGCTCATTGCGGTAGAGCACCACGTCCTCGACCTCCGCCCCCAGCTGGCGCAGCGCTTCCGCCAGGGACGGACCCGCCTTGTCCGAGCGCAAGCGCAGGACGCGCTGCCCCGCACCGACCACGCCGCGCGCGCTCGCCAGCAGCGATTCCGCGCTAAATTTACCGGGCGGCACGAGATCGGCCGCGAGGTGGTGGCGGGCGAGCGCGCGGGCGGTGCCGGCGCCGGCGGCCATGAAGCGCGGCAGGCGCCGCAGATCCAGGCCTTCCCGGCGCACCAGTTGCATCAGGCATCGCACGGCCGAGGGCGAAGTCACCGTCACCCAATCAAACATGGCTAAGCGGTGCAGGGCCTCGGCCGCGGCCTCGGCGGCCACCAGGCGGACCAAGGGCCGCTGCACCGGGATCCCGCCGTAATCGTGCACGAGGTCGGCCGAGGCATCCTGCAGGGCTTCGCTCCCCGTGAGCAGGATGCGGCGGCCTTCCAGAGCGCCCCACCCGCGCTGGTGGCGGAATGGCGCGACCTCCCCCACGATCAGCAGACCAGGGAGCCCGTCGTCTGCTTCCCCGCTGGCCGCCAACTGCGCGCGCAGGGTGGCGAGCGTGGCCTCGACGATGCGCTCGGCGTCGGTGCCGGCGCCATAGACAACCGCCGCGGGCGTGGTGCCGGGGCGTCCGTCACGGCGCAGATCCTCGAGCATGGGGTCGAGCGCGTGCAGCCCCATCAGGATCACGATGGGCAAGGCGGCCCGGGCGGCGGCATCCACAGGCGCAAGGCCTCCGCCCTGCAGGCGCGGCGTGATGGCGGTGAAGCCGCGCGAAAGGCCGCGCCGCGTCAACAACATGCCGGTGCCCGTCGTGGCCGTCTGGATGCTGCTCACGCCGGGTATGACCCGGTACGGCAGGTGCAGCGCGTCGAGGGCATCCAGTTCCTCGGCCAGGCGACCGAAGATCCCGGGGTCGCCCCCCTTGAGGCGCACGATGCGCCGCCCCTGACGCGCGAACAGAGTCAGCTGCCGGCAGATATCCGCCTGGCGCGGGCTGGGGCGCCCGAACCGCTTGCCCACATCCACGCGCTGGGCCCCTGGCGGCAAAAACTCGAGCACGTTCGGATCGAGCAGCGCATCGTAGAGGCAGACGTCCGCGTGCTGCAGGGCCCGTACGGTCCACTGGGTGCACTCGCCGGCACTGCCCGCCCCGGCCCCGGCCAGCGTGACGGCCTTGACGAACAGGCTGCGCAGCCGCAGGAAGCGCGCATCGCCCGCCCGGAAGGTCAGCGCCAGAACGCCCTGTCCTTCGGGCGGCGGCAGTTCGGCGGGATCGATCCATTCGCTGATCCGGTCGGCCAGCCCGAGACGCTTCAGCGCGGCGGCTGCCATGATGACGAAGTCGTACGCGCCTGCATCGAGTTGCGCGAGGCGCTGCTCGATGGTGCCTCGTATCGGAAGCAATTTCGCCGCCGGAAAACGCGTCTGGCACCAGGCGTCCCGGCGCGCGCTGCTGATGCCGACGCGCGGCGCGGACGGCAACTCCGCCACCGTGCGGCCGCGCGCGCACACCAGCACATCGCGTGGATCCTCATGCCAGGGCAGCCAGCACCAGTCGATGTCATCGGGCATCGGCGACGGCAGATCCTTGGCGCTATGCACGGCGGCGTCCACCGCCCCGGCCCGCAGCGCGTCATCGAGATCGCGCGTGAAGAAATCCGGCGGACTCGCGCGCAGATCGGTGGCGAGATCGCGATCGCCCGGCGAGGACAGGGCCACAAGCTCCGCCGGCTGTCCGGGCAGCAGCGCGCGCAGGTGTTCGATCACGGAGGCGGTCTGCCACTGCGCGAGGCGGCTGGAGCGGGTGCCGATGCGCCAGGGAGCGGTCTCGCCAGCCGTCATGCGTCCCCCTTGGGCGTCGAAGGCGGCGGAGCCGGCGGGTCCGGAAACCGAAACAGGTCGCGCACAACCCGGGCATATTCATCCCAGCCGCCATTGTGCGAGGCGGCTTTCATCGATTCACGCGGAGCCGCCAGCATCTTGCGCAGCACGCCATCCACCGCGTTCGTGATCTCGTCGCGCACCGCGGGCGGCAACTCCGCCATGTGCGGCCGCGCCAGGCAACGGCGCACGGCCTGATCCCGAATCGCATTCGCGTGCTCATCGAATTGCCGCAGCAAGCTGCCCAGCACCGCGGGACGACAACTCGCGGCCAGCTCCTGCACGCCCTCCCGCACGAGCTGCCGGGCCTTGTCCATGCTCTCTCGGCGCACGGCCAGATTCTCTTCGGCGACACGCTGCAGATCGTCGAGGTGGTAAAGGTAGACGTTGTCGATCTTGCTGGCGGCGGGATCGATGTTGCGCGGCATGGACAGATCGATCAGCAGCATGGGGCGCCCGCGGCGCGCACGGCTGGCCCGCGCCACATCGGCCTCCATCAGGATCGGCTGCTGCGCGCCCGTCGAACTCATGATCACATCGGCCCGCTCGAGGTAGTCCGCCAGCAGTTCGAACGGGATGGCCCGCCCGCCATGGGCGGCGGCGAGCGCCGCCGCACGCTCGGGCGAACGGTTGAAGACCAGCACCTCCGGGGCCCCGCGCTCCACCAGGCTGCGCAGCGCCTGCTCGGCCACGTCGCCCGCCCCCACAATCAGCACCGTCTTCGCCCGCAGATCTTCAAACACCCGTTCCGCAAAATCCACCGCAATGGAACTGACGGAGACGCGGCCGCGGCAGAGATCGGTTTCGGTGTGGACGCGCTTGGCCACCCGCAGGGCCCCCTGGAAGACGGCGTGCAACGTGGGGCCAACCGCGCCGTGGCTGCCTGCCGCCAGGTACGCCTGCTTCACCTGCCCCAACACCTCCGTCTCTCCCACCACCATGGAATCAAGACTGGAGGCCACCTCCATGAGATGCGCCACGGCCTCCCCGCCGCGCAGATGGTACCAGGCATCCAGCGGCACGCCCGTCTCGCCCGCAGGATCCAGCGCACCCACCAGCGCCTGAAGGTCGTCCGGCACGCAGGCGCCGGCCAGGTAGAACTCAGTGCGGTTGCAGGTGGATAGCAGGACGCGTTCGCTGCCCGGCAGGCGCTCGCCAAGCGCATCCAGCCGCGCCGGCAACTGCGCCGCACTGGCCGCCAGCCGTTCGCGCACCGCCACCGGCGCGGTCTTGAAATTGACCCCGATCAACGCCAGCTTCATTCCCACACCCCGTCCCCGAACTTCATCCACCAACCATCAGGTAGTCGTGCAGCGATTTGCTCACCACGTGGACCCCGACAAAAGCAAAGAACAAACACAGCAACCCCAGGATGATCATGAACGCCGCGCGGCGGCCGTGGCGGTGCGCCACCGTGCGCATGTGCACCAGCGCCGCGAAGACGCACCACGTCACCAGCGTCGCCATCACCTTCGGGTCGGTGACCCACGAGTGAGCCCACCCCTCCAGGCGGATCAGGAGGATGCCGAGGACGATGGCGGTGGTCAGCAGCACCAGCCCCGCCCCCAGTTGGTAACTCATCAATCGGTCCAGCGTTTCCAGCGGAGGCAGCCGCTCAAACATCGCGCCAGGCTGTCGCCGCTTCAGCGCGCGGTCCTGAACCAGATACGCCACCGCCAGCAACCCCGACAGGCTGAAGCACGCGTAGGCGAAAAATGCGCAGGCCACATGCAGCGACAGCCAGATGTTGTGCACCTTCGGCAGCACCGTGACATCCGACCCCACGGCGGGAATGCCAAGAATCAATATGAAGGTGACGAAGGGCACGACGATCGGAGCCAGGCCGGCCAACCGCCGCCAGCGCCCGCACATGAGCAGATAGCCCACGGTCATGACCAGCACGTAGACCGTGAAGGCCTCGAAACGCGTCATGGCCCCACGCGCATCGCCGTGCATGCCGCGCAGGGCCATCTCCATCATCAGGGGGACCATCCCCAAAACCAGCAACACCGGGATCCATCGCCGCATTCTGGAACTCTGGCGTGCCAGCCCGACCACCGCGATGATCGCCGCGGCCGCATAGAGAGCGACCCCCGCCAACGCCAGCACAAACTCCCAGACGCTCATCGCGAGCTACCCTCCGCCGTCCGCTCCCGTTCACAACCGCCAAAGGGGGGATCCTATCGCATACCCGGCCCTCCATCAACAACCCGTGCTCGCATCGCCATCTCCGCTTCACGCATGATTCCGTCGATACCGACTGCGGTCATGGTGTATGCTGCGCGGCAGAACCCATGGATACCGCCGCTTTCCAGCAACTGGTGGATCGCCACTACGCCGACCTGTTCCGCTTCGGCCTGAGCCTGGCCCGCCGCCCGCCAGACGCCGCCGACCTCGTGCAGCAAACGTTCGCCATCTTCGCGCACAAGGGCGACCAGCTTCGCGACCCTGCCAAAGCCAAGCAGTGGCTCTTCACCACCCTCTACCGCGAATACATCGCCCAATTCCACCGGGAATCGCGCACCGTTTCGCTGGATGAGCAACCCGAGCCACACGCCGAAGCTCTCGACGAGATCACCCCCGCCCACCACGCGGAGCAGAATGACGTCCTGCGCGCCCTGCAGACCCTCGACGAACCGCATCGCGCCGTGCTGACCCTGTTCTACCTTCAGGACCATCGCTACAAGGACATCGCGGCCATCCTCGAGGTCCCCATCGGGACCGTCATGTCGCGGCTCGCCCGCGCCCGGATCCTGCTCCAGAAGCGCATGGAGGCCGGGGCGTCAACACCAGACGGAATAAAGCCCGCCCCCGGCGGCTCTCATCCGCGGAAGGATGGCGATCATGGAGCATGAGCGGACGCGGGAAATTCTGCAGGCCTATCGCCCCGACAGCGGCGATGAGCAGGACCCGGTGTTTACCGAGGCCTTGCAGATGGCGCGCCGCCAGCCGGACCTCGCACGCGAACTCGCCGCGCTCGCCGCCTTCGATGCGCGCGCCCGCGCCGCCTTGCAGGCGGTCGCCCCCCCCACCGACTTGCGCGCCCGCATCCTGGCGGCGCACACCGCCCGACGCTTCACCCCGTCCGTGTGGCTCGCTCTCGCCGCCGGCCTCGCCCTGGCCATCGGGGCCTTCTTCTGGCTCCCCCGCCCCGCCTTCCCCTCAGCACCATTAACCACGGCGGAATTCACCCGCAACGCCCTGGGCGTCATCGCCAATGGCGGTTGGGAGTTCGGTCAGGCCAGCTCGCAACCCGCCGATCTGCAGCCCTGGCTCGCGGCACACGGAGCCCCCCACCATTTTCAAATCCCAAAAGGTCTGCAAGGAATCCGTAGCCTTGGCTGCCAGCGCTTTTCCTTCCAGGGCACCACCGCCACCCTGATCTGCTTCACCCTCGACCAAGACCATACCGTTCATCTCTTCGTCGTCGACGCAAAGGGCCTCCGCGATGCCCCCCCCGCCGGCGCACCCTCCACCGCCCAGTCCGGCAACGTCGCCACCATCGCCTGGAGCCAAAACGGCCAAACGTTCCTGCTCGTTGCTCCTGATCTCGATTCACGCACCCTGCGATCACTGATCTAACCACATCGCCCACAAGGGCTTGTGCGTGCAATAGCCACATTCGACGCTATTTCACTATTCCGATCATGATTCCGGGAATAAAATGCCGCGTTGCCCGCTCACATCCATAGACTGCATTCGGGTCCCCACGGGGTCCTGAGGGCGGGCTACGAAGTACAAACAGGAACATGAAGGGAAGCATAGCGATGAAACTGAATACGAAGTTGATGCTCGCGACGGCCGCGTTGAGTGGGTTGATGGCCGGCCAGAATCTTCAGGCCGCCACGCCCGGACAGGCCGCCGATGGCCGTGGCGTTGCACTGTACGGGGGTGCGAACGGGTGCGGCGACAAGAGCGGCTGCCCCGGCAAGGCGGAAGGCGACAAGAAGGCCTGCTGCGACGAGGGCGCCAAGAAGGACGCGTGCTGCAAGGATGGCGCGAAGAGCGGTTGCGGCGAGAAGTCGTCCTGCGCGAGCTCGAACGACGTCCCGGCCAAGGCGGAAGGTGACAAGAGCGGTTGCGCCGGCAAGAGCGCCTGCGGCGCCAAGACCGAGTAAGTCATCGCATGCGTCGGATCGGGTCGGGCCTGTGTTCCGCCAGGAACGCCAACCGGCCCGGTCCGGCGTCTTTCCCTCCGTCCGGCCACCATGGGTGCCAATCGCTTCAACGGCTTCAGCACGCTCGGAATCGGCATCGGTCTGCGCGTGCCCCACTACGCGCACATCCTCGCGAATACGCCCCCCGTCGACTGGTTCGAAATCATTTCCGAAAATTACCTGGGCGATGGCGGTCGCCCGCTGGCGGTGCTCGACCAGATCCTGGAGCAGTACCAGGTCGTTCAGCACGGCGTCTCTCTCTACCTCGGCAATGCCGACCCGCTCGAACCCGCGCATCTGCGCCGCCTGAAAGCTCTCGCGCACCGCACCCGGACCCCCTGGCTGTCGGATCATCTGTGCTGGGGCAGCGTCGACGGCACCTACTCCCATGACCTGCTGCCCATGCCCTATACGCCCGAGGCCGCCGCCCATACCGCCCGCAAGATCCGCCAACTCCAGGACACCCTGGAAATCCCCATCCTCGTCGAAAACGTCAGCAGCTACGCCGAGTTCCATGCCTCCGCGATGACGGAGTGGGAGTTCCTCGCCGAGGTCGTCCATCAGGCGGATTGCGGGATCCTGCTGGATGTGAACAACATCTACGTCTCCTCGGTCAACCACGCCTTCGATCCGCGCCACTACCTCGCCGCCGTCCCCATGGAGCGCGTCGCCCAGATTCATATCGCCGGGCACTCGCGCTACGAGCGCTTCATCATCGATACCCACGACCATCCCGTCATCGACCCCGTCTGGGCCCTCTACGCCGAGGCCATCCACCGCGCCGGCCCCACCCCCACCCTGCTGGAATGGGACGCACGCATCCCCGCCTTCGACGAGGTCCACCAGGAAGCTCGCAAGGCCATCCAGTTCCTCGCCCATGCCGCCGTCCCGGAGGATGTACATGCCATCTCTACCCACTGAACATGCAGAGCCACCCGCGGCGCTGGCGGATCTGCAGCGCCGGTTTCTGGACCTGATCGTGCAACCGCTGGTGGACGACTACCGCCTCGCACCGCTTCCGCCCGACGGCCCCCGCTCCCGCGCCGCGCTGGATGCATTGGTCAAACCCAACGACCGCCTGCGCGCCGACGAGCGCGTTGAACTCTACGCCCGCCAGTATTGGTTCCGCCTCCTCGAAAGCATCACGGAGGACTTTCCGGGCGTCGCGGCCATCCTTGGCCCGTCCGTCTTCCACCGGCACATGCGCGCCTATCTGGCGGCGCACCCGCCGCGCGGGTACACACTCCGCCGTCTCGGCGAACACGTCCCCGACTATCTCGCCGCCCAACCGGATCTGCATGCGGCTCCCGGCCCCGCCGCCGTGGACATGGCCCGCCTCGAATGGGCCCACATGGAGGTCTTCGACGCCGCCGCCTTGCCGCCCCTCACCTCCGAGCACGCCCTCGACCAGGGGCTGCTCGACCTGCGCATCGGCCTCCAACCCCACCTGCGCCTGCTCAAACTGGATCACCCCGTGGACCAGTGGCGCCTTCGCCAGCAACGCCAGGACCTGCATGACGCCAGCAGCAACGCCGTCAGCGGCGACGGGCCCAACCCGGGAGCCGACACCGCCGCCCCCGGCCCCACCGCGTATCGCCGCCACGCCGTCCGCCTCGTCGTCCACCGCCACGACAATCGCGTCTACTTCAAGCGCGTGCCCTTGGAGGCCTTTGCCCTGCTTCAGGCCATCCAAAAGGCGGGGCCGTTTGGCGAGGCCCTCGAAGAAGCCGCCCGCCACGCCCGCCGCGCACCCGCCTGGTGGCAACGACATCTCCGCGGCTGGTTTACGGAATGGACCACCCTGCTCTGGCTTACGGCGCCACCTATCCGTTAAAATTTATCTTTATCCCGCCATTGATTGACGAACCCCCGCCAATCGTCATAGCTTTCACGAATGTCGGCCGATTCAGGCGAGGGGTCGCCTTGGCCGTCAAACAGGGTGTGGAGGACGCCGGCCTTATCGGGCTGGCGGGGTACGCATGGCGGATTATACAATTCGCAAGGGGTTTGATCTTCGATTGGACGGACGTCCGGCCGCAACGCTGGCTGACGCGCCCATTTCTCCCTTGGCCGTGCTCCAGCCCTTGGAATTCACCGGCATCAAACAACGCCTGCTGGTGCGCGAGGGCGACACCGTCAAGCGCGGCACCCCGCTCGTGGAAGACAAACGCAACCCGGCCCTCAAGCTGCGCGCCCCTGCCGCCGGCACCATCGAATCCATCGTCCGCGGCGACCGGCGCCTCGTCGAACGCATCGTCATCCGCACCGACCGCGACAATGCCGCCGAAACCCTCTTCCCCCCCTACGCCCCTGCCGCACTCGCCAAAGCCGGTGCCCGCGCCCTGCTCACCCATCTGGTGGACTCCGGATTCATCGTCCTCATCCGCCAGCGCCCCTTCTCCGGCATCGCCGACCCCGAAAAAAAGCCCGGCTCCATCTTCGTCAATGCCATGAATACGGCCCCGTTTGAGCCGGATCCCGCGGTCGTGGTCGCCGACGACCCCACCGCCTTTCAGGCCGGCCTGGACGCGCTCACCCAGCTCACCGATGGCGCCGTTCACCTCTGCGTCGGCCCTGATGCCGCACCCGCCCTGCGCGCGGCTCAGCACGTGCAAATCCACACCTTTTCGGGCCCGCACCCCTCCGGCAACACCAGCGTCCACATCAGCCGCGTCGCCCCCATGGCCAAAACCGATGTCGTCTGGACCGTCCGCGCCGCCGACGCCGTCCGCATCGGGCGCCTGTTCCTCGACGGCCGCCTCCCCCCCACCCGCATCGTCGCCCTCGGCGGCACCGGCGTCCGCCCTGAAGCCCGCCGCCATTACCGCGTCCGCGCCGGCGCCAGCCTGAAACCCCTGCTCGACGCCAGCCTCCTGCCCGGTGACTTCCGCCTCATCCAGGGCAACGTCCTCTCCGGCTCCATCTTGCCCCCCGACGCCGCCCTCAGCTTCTTCCAGGGCGCCATCAACGCCATCCCCGAAGGACATAACCGCGAGTTCCTGGGCTGGCTCGCCCCCGGCCTCGACCGCCTCAGCTTCCTCCCCACCTACTTGTCCACCTGGTTCGCCCGCTCCCGCTCCTGGGCCCTGAACACCAGCAAGAACGGCGGCGACCGCGCCATGGTCCTCACCGGCCTCTATGACCGCGTCATGCCCCTCAACATCCTGGTCGACTTCCTCATCCGCGCCGTCCTCGCCGGCGATACCGAAGAAGCCATCAAACTCGGCATCCTCGAAACCGACCCCGAAGACTTCGCCCTCTGCGATTTTATCTGCCCCTGCAAAACCGAGATCCAGACCATCATCCGCAAGGGCCTGCAACAGATTGAGGCTGAGGGCCTATGAAATTCCTTCTGGATCTCCACGACAAACTGCGCCCCCTCTTCGCTCCCAAGGGCAAGTTCCACAAAATCGAGCCCCTTTTCGAGGCCCAGGACGGGTTTTTCTTCACCCCGGACAAGGTCACCACCACCGGGGCCCATGTGCGCGATGCCGTCGACCTGAAGCGCGTCATGATCACCGTCGTCTTCGCCCTGATCCCGGCTGTGCTCTTCGGCATCTGGAACGCCGGCCACCAATACAACCTCTGGAATGCCGGCGCCCCCCAGGGGCTCGCCGCCGACATGATCCGCGGCTCCCGCATCGTCCTGCCCATCATCCTCGTCTCCTACATCGTCGGCGGTTTCTGGGAAGTCCTCTTCGCCTGCGTGCGCCGCCATGAAATCAACGAGGGCTTCCTCGTCACCGGACTCCTCTTCCCCCTGACCCTTCCCCCCACTGTCCCCCTCTGGCAGGTCGCCGTCGGCATCTCCTTCGGCGTCGTCCTCGGCAAGGAAGTCTTCGGCGGCACCGGCATGAATATCCTCAACCCGGCCCTCGCCGCCCGCGCCTTCCTCTATTTCGCCTACCCCGCCCAATTGTCCGGCGATGTCTGGACCGTCCTCACCAAGGGCGGCGAAGCCGTCGCGGGCTACTCCGGCGCCACCACCCTCGCCGTCATCAAACCCATCCCTCAGGGCGTCTCCGCCGTCGAGGCCCTCGCCCAGGCCGGCCACACCTTCGCCAGCATGGCCCGCGGCGTCGAGGCCGGCAGCATCGGCGAAACCAGCGCCATCGCCTGCCTGATCGGCGCCATCATCCTCATCCTCACCGGCATCGGCTCCTGGCGCATCATGGCCGCCTGCGTCATCGGCCTCCTCGGCGGCGGCCTGCTCGCCAACTGGATCGGCGCCCCCACCAACGCCCTCGCCCAGCTCCCCCCCCACTACCACCTCGTCCTCGGCGGCTTTGCCTTCGGCGCCGTCTTCATGGCCACCGACCCCGTCTCCGCCGCCGCCACCAACACCGGCAAGTGGATCTACGGCATCCTCATCGGCCTCCTCACCATCATCGTCCGCGTCGCCAACCCCGCCTACCCCGAAGGCGTCATGCTCGCCATCCTCTTCATGAATATCACGGCGCCCCTCATCGATCATTACGTCGTCTCCGCCCATATCAAACGGAGGACGCGCCGTGCGTGAGGATCTGAAAACCGTCGGCTTTGCCGCCGTCGTCTGCCTGGTGTGCAGCCTGCTCCTCGCCGGCACCTACTCCTCCTTGCGCGAACGCCAGGAAGCCAACAAGCTCGCCGATTTCAAGGGTAAGGTCCTTCAGGTCTTCGGCGTCCAGGTCCGCGACGCCACCGGCAAACGCCTCATGACCGACACCCAGGTCGCCGCCCTCTTCTCCGAGCGCGTCGTCGGCCACGTCCTCAACCACGAAGGCACCCTCACCGACAAGCGCGTCGAGGATCTCTCCGCCGAAGATATCAACGGACGCGATAAAAACCTCGGTGGCCTCAAGCACTTCTACCCCTACTATGAATTTTCCGGCGACGATGGCCACAAACTCTACGCCATTCACGTCAGCGGTATGGGCCTCTGGTCTGTCTGCAAGGGCTACCTCGCCCTCAAGGACGACTTCTCCACCATCTTCGGCCTTACCTTCTACGACCACGCCGAAACGCCCGGCCTCGGCGGCGAAATCGAAAAACCCGCCTTCCAGGATCAGTGGCCCGGCAAAGTCCTCGTCCAGGATAACGCTGTCCAATACTTCCGCGTCCTCAAACCCAGCGAAAAGGTGGATGCCTCATCCGTCCATGGCCCCAGCGGCTCCACCATGACCAGCAAGGGCATCACCGCGTTCGTGAACAGCGACTTCGCCGTCTACTACAAGTATTTCCTGACACTCAAGCAGCAGGGAGGGTGACCCATGGCACTCAAGGGAACCAAGCTCCTTACCGACCCGCTCCTGGATAACAACCCCGTCACCTTCCAGATCCTCGGCGTCTGCTCCTCGCTGGCCGTCACGACGCAGCTCAAAACCGCCCTCGTCATGGGCATCGCCCTCACCCTCGTCACCGGCTGCTCCGGCTTTCTCATCTCGCTCCTGCGCAAACAGATCCCCGCCAAAATCCGCATGATCGTGGAACTGTGCCTGATCGCCACCCTCGTCATCGTCGCCGACCAGGTGCTGAAGGCCATGCTCTACGATGTCAGCAAGCAACTCAGCGTCTTCGTCGGCCTCATCATCACCAACTGCATCGTCATGGGCCGCGCCGAGGCCTACGCCCTGCAGAATCCGCCCGGCGCCTCTTTCCTCGATGGCATCGGCAATGGCCTCGGCTACAGCATGGTCCTCGCCATCGTCGCCGCCATCCGCGAAATCCTCGGCTCCGGCAGCATCCTCGGCCATCACATCCTTCCCGCCTCCTACCCCGCCAACCTCCTGATGGTCCTGCCCCCCGGCGCCTTCATCGTCATCGCCTTGCTCATCTGGCTCCAGCGCACCTTCGTCACCAAGCAGCACCAGGAAGCGTCGTGAGGAACCAGCTCCGGGAGGACTCCACATGGACTTGCTGAACCTCGCCATTCGCTCGATCTTTATCGAGAACATCCTGCTGGCCCTCTTCCTGGGCATGTGCTCCTACCTCGCCCAATCCAAGAAGGTCGAGTCCGCCACCGGCCTCGGCTTCGCCGTCATCCTGGTCATGACCCTCGCCTGCCCCGTCAACTGGCTCATCAAGTACTTCCTCCTCGACCCCGGCGCGCTCGCCTGGACCGGCGTCGATGCCCTCGCCAAGCTCGACCTCTCCTTCCTTGTCTTCATCTGCTTCATCTCCGTCATCGCCGCCCTCACCCAGGTCGCCGAGATGGTCATCGACCGCTTCTTCCCCCCGCTCTACGCCACCCTCGGCATCTTCCTCCCCCTGATCGCCGTCAACTGCGCCATCCTCGGCGCCGCGCTCTTCATGGTCGAACGCAAGTACGACCTCGTCGAAAGCACCGTCTTCGGCACCGCCTCCGGCGTGGGCTGGGCGCTCGCCATCCTCATCCTCGCCGGCATCCGCAAGAAAATGCGCTACTCCAACGTCCCCGCCGGCCTGCGCGGCCTCGGCATCGCCTTCCTCGTCACCGGCTTTATGGCCATCGGCTTTCTGTGCTTCGCGGGCATCAGTCTCGGCACCAAGTAGGGCACGCGTATGGATCCCGTATTCGTCATCGCCGCCGTCGCCGTCTTCACCGGTGTCATCGTCCTGCTCGTCATCATCCTCAATACCATCTCCAGCAAACTCACCCCCAGCGGCACCGTCTCCATCGATATCAACGACGGCAAGAAAATCCTGAACGTCGGCCGCGGCAGCTCGCTCCTCAAAACCCTCGCCGCCGAAAACATCTTCGTCCCCTCCGCCTGCGGCGGCGGCGGCACCTGCGCCATGTGCAAGTGCAAGGTCCTCGAGGGCGGCGGCGCCATCCTCCCCACCGAAACCGGCCTCATTAAAAAGCCCGAACAAAAGGCCGGCACCCGCCTCTCCTGCCAGGTCAAAGTTCGCGAAAACATGAAGATCGTCGTCCCCGACGATGTCCTCGAAATCAAGAAGTGGCCCTGCACCGTCCTGTCGAACGATAACGTCGCCACCTTCATCAAGGAGTTCGTCGTCACCCTGCCCCCCGGCGAAAGCCTCTCCTTCCGCGCCGGCGGCTACATCCAGATCGATATCCCCCGCTACGACGTCGCCTTCTCCGATTTCGATGTCCCCCCACTCTTCCGCGGCGATTGGGACAAGATGGGCCTCTTCAAACTCCGCGGCAAAAATGAGGAGGACACCTTCCGCGCCTACTCCATGGCCAACCACCCCGCCGAAGGCAACAAGATCATGCTGAACGTCCGCATCGCCACCCCCCCGCGCAATATGGACGTCCTCCCCGGCATCGCCTCGTCCTATATCTTCTCACGCAAGCCCGGCGACAAGGTCACCATCAGCGGCCCCTACGGCGAGTTCTTTGCCAAGGACACCCAGCGCGAAATGATCTACATCGGCGGCGGCGCCGGCATGGCCCCCATGCGCAGCCACATCTTCGACCTCTTCCACACCCGCCGCACCTCCCGCAAGGTCAGCTTCTGGTACGGCGCCCGCTCCAAACGCGAAATCTTCTACGAGGAGGACTTCTCCTCCATCGCCCGCGAATTCCCCAACTTCTCATTGAACATCGCCCTCAGCGAACCCCTCCCCGAAGACAACTGGACCGGCCCCGTCGGCTTCATCCACCAGGTCGTCTTGGACCGCTATCTCGACAAACATCCCGACCCCACCGAAATCGAATTCTATCTCTGCGGCCCGCCCATGATGATCAGCGCCGTGCGCAAGATGCTGACCAACCTCGGCGTCGAGCCCGATATGATCGCCTTCGACGAGTTCTAGAAGCCTGTTTAAAAATCCCGTTTCACGGCACCCCTGGAGGGCCGACCTCCGTGTCGGCCGCCCCTTGAACAGGCGGCCAAACCGAGTGAACATGGAACCAGACGTTTCCATCCCCATGTTTTCGCGTGTTTCGCGCCTTCCGTAGTGCTCTGCGCTTTCCGGATTTAACGCCGTCCCCATCATGAAACGCCCGCCATTCAGCCCGCGCAAGACCCTCATCCTCCTGGCCGTCTTCGCGGTGCTCGTCATGTGGCCCTATCTGCGCTCCGCCCGCGAACCGCGCCGCTACGAGTTCGGCGGCGCCACCATGGGCACCACCTACAGCGTCAAACTCGGCCCCTCCCACCTCTCCGAGCGCAAGGCCCGCGAACTCCAGGCCGACGTCGAAAAACTCCTCGCGGACATCACCCGCCAGATGTCCACCTACGATCCCACCACCGACATCTCCCGCTTCAATGCCCACACCGGCACCGAGGCCGTCACCGTCGGCCGTATGCTCGTGGAGGTCACCGGCGCCGCGCTGACCATGGCCGCCCAGTCCGGAGGCGCCTTCGACCCCACCATCAAGCCGCTGGTGGAATGCTGGGGCTTCTACCGCCAGGACCCCACCGATGCACACCGTCCCGATCCCGCCACCATCGCCGCCGCACTCAGCCACATCGGCCACAACGCCCTCGCCATCGCCGGACAGGAATCCCTGAGCAAAGCCCGGCCCGAAATCCAACTCGACTTGAATGCCATCGCCCCCGGCTACGCCGTCGACCGCATCGTCGACCTGGCCGCCCAGAAGGGCTTCGCCCATGTCTTCGTGGATGTGGGCGGCGAAATCCGCGCCCGCGGTCAAAGCGCCCCCGACCAGCCCTGGCGCGTGTCCGTCGATGTGCCCGCGCTCGATTCACTCCCCGGCAGCGGCGAGTTCATGCGCCTCGATCTGCGCGATGTCGCCATCGCCACCTCCGGCGACTACCGCCACTACTTCGAGGAAGACGGCCGCATCTATTCCCACATCCTCGATCCACGCACCGGATACCCCGTCAGCAATCGCGTCACCAGTGCCTCCGTCCTCGCCCCCACCTGCATGCAGGCCGACGCCTGCGCCACCACCTTGATGGTCCTCGGCCCCGATGAGGGCCT
>CAZWQJ010000063.1:0-20305 GCA_964635825.1 uncultured Victivallales bacterium
CCCCGAGCAGACCTACATCGGTCTCACCGACGACATGCCTGCCCGGCTGAAGAGCGCTGGCCGCCTTCCTCCAGCGTCCCATGCTCAACCACCGGCATGACATTCCCCACTCCATCCAAGGCCGTCGACCGCCAAATGCGGGCCGGCATCACCAGCAAACTCACCGGCCGGAGCCGCAACCGCGTCTTCGCCTACGACGCTTACCCCGCCAACCTCAATGAAGATGGACGCGTTCAGCGGTCGGGGGTATATAGCGCAGGCATGAGCCGGACTCTTCAGACCGTTCTTCTACTCACGCTCAGCAACGTCTTCATGACGTTCGCCTGGTACGGCCACCTCAAGCATCTCAAGTCGAAGCCCTTGATCGTGGCCATTCTCGTCAGTTGGAGCATCGCCCTCTTCGAGTACATGCTGCAAGTCCCCGCCAACCGCATCGGCCACCAGATGCTCTCCCTCGGCCAACTCAAGATCCTGCAGGAGATCATCACCCTCGCCGTCTTCGTCCCCTTTGCCATCTTCTACATGCGCGAACCCTTCAGCATGAACTACGTCTACGCCGGCTTCTGCCTGCTCGGCGCCGTCTACTTCATCTTCGTGCGCAGCACGTGATCTCCGTGTTTCCGTGCCTCCGTGGTGAATCCTCAATCTGTATACCCAGCGTCCGCACTTGCATTACGCCCCCACCCATGGATACAGTGACGGACTTATCTTTGGAGGTACGTCATGCTCTCGATTGATCGCCGATTCCTGTGGGGGTTCGTCACCGTTTGCGCCTGCGCGTTGATGCTCGTGGGCACCGCCTGCGAGGACGACGATGATGAAGAAGAGGAAGTGTCGATTCCGATCATCACGCCGAATAGCGTTCAGCTCCAGGCCGCCGTAGAAAGCGATGTGGTCTTCACCGTCACGGGTGGCGCGCCCGATTACTCCTGGACCGTGCTGAATCCAGACCTGGGCACCCTGACCGAAGCCAATACGACGGCCATCTACAAGAGTAAAATCGCCGCCGGCCAGAACATCATCACCGTGACCGACGCCAATTCCAATGGCGTCAGCGCCACGATCACGCAACTCTGATCGCCCGCGCTCCCTCCGTCCGCGTGGCATGCCCCCTCCCGCAGGGCGGCATGCCCGTCGACGTCCCGCCTATTCCAGTACCGCGCGAATCCGGCGCACCCCGGCGCTCGAGGATTCCTCTTTCACAATCCGGAAACGCCCGAGTTCCGCCGTGTTCTGCACGTGCGGCCCGCCGCACACTTCCAGCGAAAAGTCCCCCATGCGGTAAACCTTCACCTGCTCGCCGTACTTGCCGGCAAACAAGGCCATCGCGTGCTGCTCTCGTGCCTCTTCCAGCGTCATCACCGCCATGCTCACCGGTAGCTTCGACGCAATCGCGCCGTTGACCAGATCCTCCACCTGCTTGATCTGTTCCGGCGTCATCTTGTCGGTATGCGAAAAATCGAACCGCAGGCGCTCCGGCGTAATATTCGATCCCTTCTGCTTCACGTGTTCGCCCAGCACCGTCTGCAGGCTCTTGTGCAGCAGGTGGGTCGCCGTGTGCAGGCGCGTCGTCGCCTCCGAGTTGTCCGCCAGCCCGCCCTTGAACAACTGGTCCGCCCCCTGGCGCGAAACGTCGCGGTGCTTGTCGAACGCCTTCTCAAAACCCTCGTGGTCCACCGTGAACCCGCGCTCACGGCAAATCTCCTCCGTAAATTCCAGTGGGAATCCGCAGGTGTCGTACAACCGGAACGCCACGCGCCCAGGCAGAACGTTCTGGCCGTGCGCCTGCATCTGCTCAATCACCTTGTCGAGCTCACCCGTGCCCCGGTCCAGCGTCTTTTCGAACTTCGCCTCTTCTCCCGCCAGTTCGGTCAGAATCAGCTCACGCCGCGTTTCAAGCTCCGGATACGCCTGCCGGTAGTTCGCCAGGATGCTCTCCGCCACCGGCCGGAAAAAGCCCTCCCGCAGACCCAATTGGCGCGCATAGCGCACCGCCCGCCGAATCAGCCGCCGCAGCACATACCCCTGCCCAAGGTTGCCCGGCACCACGCCGCGATCGTCCCCCAAAATAAATACGGCACTGCGCACATGGTCGGCCACCACCCGGTAGGCCCGTCGGATCGCGTCGCTCTCTTCCATGCGATGCGAGGCACCATCCGCAATCGCCGCCAGAATCGGCGCGAACAGTTCCGTCTCGTACACCGATGTCCGCCCCTGCAGCATCGTGATCGTACGCTCCACGCCCATTCCCGTGTCCACGTTGTGCTGCCGCAACGGCACGAACTGCCCGTCTTCCTTCTTCTCGTATTGCATGAAGACGTCGTTCCAGATCTCGAAAAAGCGCCCCCCCGGCTCGCCAGGACGCCCCGCACCCGCGGCCGGCCGCGTGTCGATGAACATCTCCGTGTCCGGTCCGCATGGCCCGGTCTTGCCCGCCGGACCCCACCAGTTGTCTTCTTCCGGCATCGCGTAGATGCGCTCGGTGGGAATCCCCAACTTCTTCCAGATCGCGATCGACTGCTGATCCATGGGCACATTCGCGTTGCCACGAAACACCGTCACGTGCAGTTGCTCGGGCCGGAACCCCAGATACTGCTTCGATGTCAGGAACTCGTACGACCAGGCAATCGCCTCTTCCTTGAAGTAGTCCCCGAGTGACCAGTTGCCCAGCATCTCGAAGAACGTCAGGTGCGAGGCATCACCCACGGCATCGATGTCGCCGGTGCGGATGCACTTCTGGACGTTGCACAGGCGCTTGCCCGCCGGGTGCGGCTCCCCCAGCAGATACGGCACCAGCGGGTGCATGCCCGCCGTCGTGAACAGTACCGTCGGGTCGTTCTCCGGAATCAGCGACGCACCCGAAATCGTCGTGTGCCCCTTGCTCCGAAAGAAACTCAGATACATCTCTCGCAGTTCATGCGCCTTCATCGATCATCCCCTCGCACACCCGTCCCAATGCAGTACGTTCACGCAGAACGGCCCATCCCGCAAAGGATGGGCCGCGGCAGCAACCCTGGCCCGCGCGCGACCCCGCGCCCGGCCCTTCTCGTCACGCTTCCGTCGCCGTCGAGGCCGCAACCGCCTCGACACCCTTGGCCTTGATGGCCGCAATCATCTTCTGCATGACTTCCGGATTCTTCTCCAGCATGTCACGCGCGGCATCCGCCCCCTGACCGATCTGCTCGCCATCGAACGCCAGCCACGAACCCCGCTTCGTGATGACCCCCAACTCAACCGCCGAATCCACAACCGAACCTTCCCACGAGATGCCCCGTGCGTACAGGATGTCGAATTCCGCCTCGCGGAAAGGCGGGGCCACCTTGTTCTTCACCACCTTCACGCGCGTACGGTTGCCAATCACTCGCCCGGTCGTGTCCTTCAGCGCACCAATGCGCCGAATGTCCAGCCGAACCGACGCATAGAACTTCAGCGCGCGCCCACCCGGCGTCGTCTCCGGATTGCCAAACATCACGCCAATCTTCTCGCGAATCTGATTCGTGAAGATGCACAGCGTGCGCGCGTTGGAGATGGCGCTCGTCAGCTTGCGCATCGCCTGCGACATCAGGCGCGCCTGCAGGCCCACGTGCGAATCGCCCATCTGCCCTTCCAACTCCGCCCGCGGCGCCAGCGCCGCCACCGAGTCCACCACCACCACATCCAGCGCGTTGCTCCGCACCAGCGTCTCCGTGATGCTCAGCGCCTCCTCGCCCGAGGCCGGCTGCGACACCAGCAACTCATCCATATTGACGCCGATCATCTTCGCGTAGGTCGGGTCCATCGCATGCTCGGCATCCACGAACGCCGCCATGCCCCCGTTGCGCTGCGCGTTGGCAATAACATGCAAGGCCAGCGTCGTCTTGCCCGAGGACTCGGGCCCAAACAACTCCACCACGCGCCCGCGCGGCAAACCTCCGACACCCAGCGCCAGATCCAGAGAAAAAGCGCCGGTCGAAATGCACGCGATCGGCAGCATCTCGTCGGTGCCGCCCATGCGCATGATGGCCCCTTCGCCAAATTCTTTGCGAATCTGCGCGATGACCGCCTCGATCCCGCCGCCTGCCGCGCCCTTGTCGTCCGATTTCTTCGCCATGTCCTACTCCTTCGAAAGGCGCCCGCAGGCGCTATCCGTCTCGCGCACGTATTCCCGCAACACCATCAAAGCCGCCCGCACCGCCTCCCGGCGCACCCGCGCGCGGCTTCCGTCAAATCGATACTCCCGGGCCACCACGCGGCCCGCGCTCGCCACCGCCACAAACACCAACCCCACCGGCTTGGCCTCCGTTCCACCGCCCGGCCCCGCCACCCCCGTGATCGCCACCCCGCAATCGGCTCCCGTGCGGGTCAGCACGCCCGCCGCCATTTGCCGCGCCACCGCTGCCGAAACCGCACCCTCACGCCGCAGCACACTCGCGCGAACCCCCAGCATCCCCGTCTTCACCGCATTCGCGTACGCGATCACCCCGCCGCGCACATACACCGAACTGCCGGGCACCGAGGTCAGAATACCACCGAGAAGCCCGCCGGTACACGATTCCGCCACGGCCACGGTCCAACCAGCCGCCACCAGCCTACGCCCCACGTCGCGCGCCAGCCACGGCAGCGAGCGCGCTGGCCCCGCCACAGCCTCTGTCTTAGTGCGCATACCCATTCGGATGCGAAAGATGCCAGGCCCACGCGCTCTCCACGATGGCCCGCATATCCGTATAGACCGGATTCCAGCCCAGCACCGTCCGCGCCTTACCCGCCGCCGCCACCAGCCGCGCCGGATCCCCGGGCCGCCGTTCCGACATCTTCATCGGAATGGCGTGTCCGGTCACCTCCCGCGCCGCCTCAATCACCTCTTTCACCGAATAGCCATTGCCCGTTCCCAGATTGAACGGGCCCGAATGACCACCCGTGAGCGCCAGGATGTGGGCTTGCGCCAGATCGACGATGTGAATGTAGTCCCGCACGCAGGTGCCATCCGGCGTGTCGTAATCGTCCCCAAACACCTGCACGTCCGGGCGCCGCCCCAACGCCACCTTCAACACGTTCGGAATGATGTGCGTCTCCGGCTCGTGGTCTTCGCCGAATCGCTTCGTCGCCCCGCACGCATTGAAGTAACGCAGATACGCCGCCTTCATGCCGCGCCGCTCGTGATACCAGCTCAGCACCTTTTCAAACGCCAGCTTGGACTCGCCGTACGGGTTCGTCGGCCGCTGCGGCGTCTCTTCACGAATCGGTACTTCCGCCGGCTGGCCATAGGTCGCACACGTCGACGAAAACACGATCTGCCCCACGTCGCACGACAGCATCGCTTCCGCCAGATTCATCGCCCCCGCCAGATTATTGCGGAAGTAGAGCTCCGGCTTCTCCATCGACTCGCCCACCAGCGCGTACGCCGCAAAGTGCACCACCGCGTCCGGCCGCACCTCGCGCATCGCCGCCTGAATCTCCCCCTGGTTGCGCAGGTCGCCCAGCACCAGCCGCGCACGCGCATCCACCGCTTCCCGATGGCCTCGCTCCAAATTGTCGAAGACAACGACCTCGTGCCCCTTGTCCAGCAAGAGCTCGCTCGTCACACTCCCGATGTAGCCCGCGCCGCCTGTTACCAGCACTTTCATGGCATCACTCCGCTTGCGGCGCTGCGCCGCCTTCCAACTTCGCCAGGCGCGCCTCCAAGGCCACTACCCGCTCTTTCAGTTCCGGCAGTCGCATCGTCAACATGTGGATGCGACGGTACTTCGCCATCGGCACCGCAATCTCGCCGAACATGAAGGCGCCCGGCGCCACATCCTTCGACAAGCCCGCCTTCGCCCCGATGATCGAGCCGTCGCCGACCTTGATGTGCCCGGCCATCCCCACTTGTCCGCCGACCTGCACGTTGCGCCCCACCACCGTGCTGCCCGCAATGCCCACCTGGGCGGCCATCGCCGTGTGCGCACCCACCTTCACGTTGTGCGCAATCTGGATCAAATTATCGAGTTTCACCCCATCCTCGATCACCGTCTTGCCAAAGCGCGCCCGATCAATCGTCGTGTTGGCCCCGATTTCCACATCATCGCCCACGTCCACCGTGCCGATCTGCGGAATCTTTAACCAGCGCCCCTGCTCGGGCACGTAGCCAAAGCCATCGCTTCCAATCACCGCGCCATGATGAATGATGACGCGGTGGCCGATGCGAACGCGTTCGCGCACGCTCACCAACCCGTACAGCAACCCATCATCGCCGATCCGGCTCTCCTGGCCAATCAGGCAATGGGCCCCGATCACCGTCCGCGCCCCAATGTGCGCACCCGCGGCAATCACGGCATACGGCCCCACACTCACACCCTCGCCCAGCACCGCATCCGGCGCCACGATGGCCGTCGGATGAATCCCGGGCGCGGCCTTCACAGGTGGCGGCGCCAACATCAGGGCCGCCTGCATGAAACATCGGTCCGGATTGCCCACGCGCACCAATGCGGTCTCGCTGGTGCCCTGCCAGTCCGCGCTGACCAGCACCGCCGACGCCTTCGTCTGCGCCATCAGCGCGGCGTACTTCGGATTCGCAAGAAAGGAAAGATCCCCCGCCACCGCTTCGTTGAGGCTGGCGACACCGTGGATCTCCATCTGCGCGTCGCCCGTAACCGTCCCGCCTATTGCCGCCGCTATCTCAGACAGTTTCATGCCCATGCCCTCGCGACGTGTTGCACGGCCAATCGGCCACGCCTGTGTCTGCCTTGTTCCCGCTGGCCTCAGGGTGCCGCTGTCGGGCTCGCGTCCTTCACCCCACCGGACTTCTTGTACTCCTCAAGCATGCGCTCCCGCACCGCATCTGTGATGTCCAGCGACTCGCTGTTGTACATCACCGTCCCGAAGGCGTTCATGCCCGCGTTCTCCGAGTTGAGCACCAGCGTGTAGCCTTCCTTCGCGGCGTAGCTCTTCACCACCTTCTGAATCTGCTCGACGATCCGCTCCCGCAGCCGACGCCCGTGATCGTTCAGTTCCCGCTGGCGCTGCGCCTGCGTGTCCTGAATCTCGCGCTCATACTCCCGCACCGCCTTGTACTTGGCCTCAAGATCTTTCAGCTTCTCCGTGCGCGCCTCGTCACTCAGCGCCGGATTCTCCGCATCGTCGCGGGCCGCATCGAATAGCGCCTTGCGCCGATCACGCTCGTCCAGCATCTCGCGCCGCTCCGTCTCAAAATCGTCCCGCTCCTTGTCCAGCAACGCTTCCGCCGGCGTCGTCTCCGGGTGCGCTTTCATCAAGTCTTCCAGCCGCACCACCGCCAGGCGCTGCTCCTCCGCCTTGACCACGCTGCCGAGCCCCAGCACGACCCCCGTCACTGCCGCCATCAGCCAAACCCGTCCACTCATGAGCTTCTCCTGCATGTAGGTGCCGCACACGGCGGCATTTTCAATCAAAACCAATCCAGAACGACCAGTCATCCGTGTCCGTCAAGTTGCTGTCTTTCTCGAGAGCCCAGGCGCGATCGATCCGAATCGGGAACCCCGGCAGATCCAGACGCAGCCCCACGCCCGCGCTGCTCGCCAGGTTATCGAGCTCGAATTCGTACGCGTCACGCCAAACGTTGCCGATGTCGTAGAAGGTCGCAATCCGCAACGCCGACACGATCGGAATGCTGTACTCCGCCGTCGCCGTCGCCAGGCTCTGGCCACCCACATGGCGCGAGACGCCAGGATCGTCCGCACGCACCACCTTCGGCCCCACATCGCGGTAATCGTAGCCCCGGATCGTGCGCCCGCCGCCCGCAAACAGGCGCTCCGAAATGGGAACCTCCTCCGAATCGCCATAGGCCTCAACCGTCTCCCACCGCGTGCGCAAGGTCAATACGTGCTTCCACCACAGCGGCGTGTAGTGCATGCCCACGGCCGAAAGATCGTAGAGGTCCGTATCGAACCCCATCGGACCGCCCGCCACTTCCGCCCCCAGCACCGCCCGCTTGCCCCGCGTCGGCACGAACGGGTTGTTGCGCGTGTCATGCGTCAGCGTCAGCCCCAGCGAACTCTTCGTCCAGTCCTCTTCCTGCGTGAAGTAGTAATCGTCCTCCGTCTCGTCGGCGTAAATGTACCGATTCGTATCGGTCACATTGGAAATCTCGTTGCGCTCGATCCGGTACTGCAGTTGCACGCGGTTCGGGCCAGGCAGCGGCCGCGCCAGGCTCACGGCCGCCCCTGTCCGGTTCAGCTCGTAATCGTCGTAGTCCACTTCGGACCGATACAGGTCCAGCCCCAGCGACAGCTTGCGGTTCAGGAACCACGGCTCCACAAAAGACAACGTGTACTCATTGCGCCGCTCGCTGAACTCCGTGCGCAATTTCAGTTTCTGCCCGCCGCCGGTCACATGCGGCCAGCCGAACAGATCGAAGTTGCCCTGCTGGATCTCCATGAAGCCGATGATCTGGTCCACGCTGGAGTACCCCGCGCCAATCATGAACTGCCCCGTCCGCTTCTCATCCACCGTGTACACGAGGTCCTTCTCACTCGGAATGCGCGTGTCCTCGTGATGGTTGCGTACCGTGTCGAAATACCCCAGGTTGTTGAGAACCCGCTCGCCCTGTCGCACCTTGACCTCGTTGTAAATCTCGCCCGGATACACCAGCAGCTCTCGCCGAATCACCTTGTCGCGCGTGCGCGTGTTGCCCCGGATCACAATGTTGCGGATGCTGACCAGCGGCCCTTCCTCAATCTCATAGGAAATCGCGACCGTCGCATTCGTCGCATCCGTTTCCAATCGAGGAATCACGCTGGTGTCGATGTACCCGCGCGAACCGAAGTAGTCCCGCAGGTCGGTGCCGGCCGTGCGGATCGCCCCCTCGCCCGCAATCTGGCCCTGCTTCAGTTTGGCCACCGCACGAAAATCTTCCTGCGGAAACAGCGCCACCCCGCTGCCCGTCACGGTTAGGGCTCCCAGGCGGTAGCAGACCCCTTCCACGATATCGAATTCCAGCCGCAGTCGCCCGGCATCCTTCAGCGGCACCACCCGCGGCGTCGCCACCCGCGCATCCAGATAGCCCCGGTCACGATACTCTTTCTGCACCGTCAGCCGCGCATCCTCCAGCGCCTGCGAATCGTAGTGCACCCGCTTGAACCAGGAGATCGGATTCCACCACGTCAACGGCTTCACCAACCGCTTCAGCGTGTCGTCATCGAGTTCCTCATTGCCCTCAAACACCAGCTTCTTCACCTTGGCCTTGCTGCCTTCGTCGATCGTCAGCTTCACGCGCGCCAGCCCCTGCGTCGCATCCTCGGGAATCAGCGCCCACCGCACGTGCGCATTCGGAAAGAAGTCGTCGCGATATTCACGCTCCACCCGCTTGGCGCCCGCGGCCAGCACCTGCTCATCCACCATCGTGCCCACTTCCAACGCCATGAAATCACGGATCTTGCCCTTGCGGAAGTGCTCGTGGCCCTTCACTTCCAGCGGCTTCGAAAGCTTCCATCGGTTCGCCACGCTGTAGACCAGCCGCAGCGCATCCCCAACCGGCTCCGCCTCCACCGTCGCATTCGCAAAGCGCCCCGAATCCAGCAACCGCCGCAGGTCGGCAGAGAGCCGCGACCGGTCCAGCGGTTCACCGGTGCGATGCGACAGGTACGCCAGCACCAGGCTCTCGTCCAATTGCCCCGGGCCCACGTTCGTCACCACCACCGCCTGCACCAGCGGCGCCTCCACCGCCCACGCCTCGGGCGCCACGCTCGCACACCACGCCGCCAGCACCGCGACCCACCCCACATGCCGCCACCCGGAAATTCTCATTCCCGCACCTCTTCCGGTTCCCCGACGAACGCGCCGCCGGACATGTCGTCCACTCCGGTCTGCCGATCCGTAAAGCGCGTAAAGTCTTCCTGGAAATTCAACGTCACCTCGCCCGTGGGCCCGTTACGATGCTTGGCCACATCCACAATCGCCAGTGTCGGGTCCTGGCTCTCCGGGTCTCCCTCGTACTTGCACGGCCGCCGCAACATCAGCACCACGTCCGCATCCTGCTCGATCGCACCCGAATCCCGCAAATCCGAAAGCTTCGGCTTGCCCATTTTGTCGCGCTGGTCCGGCGCCCGGCTCAACTGGCTCAACACCAGCACCGGCACCTTCAGCTCTTTCGCCATCGATTTCAGGTTGCCCGATACATCCGCAATTTCAATCTGCCGCCCCTGGCGCGAAAATTCCTTGGAGTGCAGCAGCTGCAGGTAGTCGACCACGATCAGCTCCACCCCATGGCGCTTCTTCATCCGGCGCGCACGCGCCCGAAGCTCCATCACGTCGAGACCACCCGTATCGTCCAGGTAGATCGGCGCCTTCATCAGCACCGACGCCGCCGTCGTCAGCTTTGCATGCGCCGGCCCGGAGGCCACCATGCCGCTCGCCAGGTCAAACGCCCGCACCCCCGCATGCGAACACAACATGCGCATGATCAGCGCTTCGTAGGACATCTCCAGGCTGAATATGCCCACCGGGTGCGGGTGCCGGTCCGGATCGCTCTTCCCCAGCGAGACGTTCTCGGCAATGTTCATCGCCAGCGACGTCTTGCCCATCGACGGACGCGCCGCCAGCACGATCATTTCACCGGGACGCAGCCCCTGCATCTTCTGGTCGAGATTCAGGAACCCGCTCGACAGGCCCGTCAGCCCGCGGTGCATGCTCAGGATGCGCTCGATATGCTCCCACGTGGACTTCACCGCCTCGGGCCACGCCACCATCGTGCCGTGCTGCCCTTCGGTGATGCTCAGGAACGCCTGCTCCGTGCGCCCCAGCACCTGGTCCGCCGTGTCCGCCGTCTCGTAGCACTCCTGCTCCGCCGACCGCGCGCAGGCAATGATGCTGCGCAGCAAATGCTTCTGCCGCACCAAGTCGATGTAGTAGTCCGCGTGCGCCGCCGTGGGCGTCGAATCCACCAACCGCTCGAGCGCCGTCGCCCCGCCTATGCCGTCCAACCGGCCCAGCGTCTGCAACCGCTCCGTCACCGTGAGGATGTCGATGACGGTGCTTTGCGCCACCATCTCCAACATCGTCTCGTACACCACCCGGTGCGCCGGAACGTAAAATGAATCGGAATTCAGCTGCGCCGCGATGGCTTGATCCATCACGCGCGAGGCGTCCAGCAGGATCGACCCGAGCACGCCACGCTCAGCGTCTTCGCTGCACGGAGGCAGGCGGTCGGCCCGGCGCGCCGGAGGTGCGGAGCCTGCCTCCATCGCCATGGTCCTACTCCTCGACGACCCACACCTTGAGTGTCGCCTGGACCTCGTTGTGCAGCTTCACCGGAACCGAGAACACGCCTAGTTCCTTGATCGGCGCCTCCAATAGGATTTGCGCCTTGTCCAACTCAAAATCCTGCCCCTTCAGCACCGCGGCGATGTCGCCCGCACTGACCGAGCCATACAACTTCTGGTCGCTCGAGGCCTTCATCGGAATCGTGCAGGACGCACTCGCCAGCCGGTTCGCCAGCTCCTGCGCCACCTGCAGCTCCTGCTTGCCCTGCGCAACACGGCGCTCCTGCAGCTTCACCAACTGCCGCCGCATCCCCTCCGTCACCGGAGCCGCCAGTTTGCGCGGCATCAGATAGTTCCGCGCGTAGCCGTCGTGCACCCGCACCACGTCACCCGCCGTACCCAAATCCGCCACGTCCGCCATCAAAAGAACTTCGGTTGCCATTACCTCTCCTTAACCTCAGGCGATCAGGCCCATGGCCCGTGCCCGCCGAATGCCACGCTTCAGCAGCCGCTGCTGCCGCGCCGTCGCGCCCGTCAACCGCGCCGGTATCACTTTCCCGTGCTCGGTAATAAACTGGCGCATGAAATCGAAATCGTTGACGTCGATTGTCTTGACGCCTTCCAGGAAACGCGAACGCTTGCGCGGCCCCTCTTCTTTGCTCTTGCGCCGGCGCCCCGCGCCACGCTCGGCTTTGACTTTCTTCGGCATGGTATCGCTCTGTCCTCCCCTTCGTCGCGGCGGCCAGCGGCCCCGCACGTTGATCCATCGCTATCAGAACGGCAGGTTGTCGTCGTCCCCTGCCGGCCCCGTGTCCCCGCCAGCTGCAGGTTCCGTACCCACTCCCGGGTCCGGCTCCACCGCACCACCAGCGCCGCCGCCGTCACGCACGGCGCCGTCCGATGACGGCTTGCTAAGGAACTGCACGCGGTCGGCGCGCACCCTCAGCTTGCTGCGGTTCTCACCTTCTTTGGTCTTCCACTGATCCAACTGCAGGCGCCCTTCCACGAAGATCGGCGAGCCCTTGCGCAGGTACTCCCCGCAAGTCTCGGCCTGACGCGCCCACACCACCACATCCACAAAACAAGTCTGCTCTTTCTGCTCGCCGTCCTTGCCCGTAAACCGCTCCGTCACGGCCAGCCGCAACTCACCCACGGCGATCCCCGAAGGCAGGTATTTCACCTCCGGGTCCTTCGTGATGTTGCCGATCAGCAGAACCTTGTTAAGACTGGCCATCGGCGTACACCTCGGCCGCTGCACCCATCAGGGGCGCCTTCGCCGCCAGATCGGCCGGCGCCGGTGGCTGCGGAATCTCACCGTCCAACCGGCGCACCTGCACGCGGATGATCTCATCCACCATCCGCAGGCGACCCAGCAATATCGTCACCAGCTCCGGATTCATCCGCATCCACAAGCGAAGATAGTATCCCTCTTCCTTCTTGTTGATCGGACGCGCGAACGGTCGGCGCCCCATGCGGTCTTCACGCTCGATCTTGCCGCCCTGGCGATCGATCTCGTGGTGCACGGTCTCGACCAGCTTGGCCAGCGCGTCTTCAGCCAGCGCACTCGGAAAAATGAACAGAACGTCGTACGTATTCAATCCCTGCTCCTGTCTTCGCATTCCACTACGGCACGCGCCCAACGCCGGCACCGCTTCTCATCCCCCCCCGCGGGGCAAACTGTATATGTAGGGTACTTCGACCCCCGAAGTCAAGCCGCCCCTGTGCGGCCGTTGAAGCCATTCATCGCCGCATCCAGGCTCTGAGTCACCCAGCACGTCACGGCATCGACCGCCAGCCCCACCCCGGCCGATAGCAATTGGCCATCGGCTTCCGGCAGCGCGCCCAATACAAAATTCACCAGCGGCCGGCCATCCGCCCCCCCACGCCCGATGCCCAGCCGCAGCCGCGCAAACGCCTCGGTTCCCAGGCAGGCCACGATCGAGGCCAGCCCCCGGTGCCCGCCACTGCTGCCGGACGCGCGGATCCGCAACCGCCCGAGCGGCAGGTCGGCATCGTCCAGCACCACCATCAGGTCCGCCGGGGTCGCCTTCTGCCAGCGCAGAATGGCCGCCACCGCCTCCCCGCTGCGGTTCATGAACGTCTCAGGCTTCACCAGCAGCACCCGCTCATCGCCCAGGTGCACCGTGCCCGTCCGCGCCCGAAAGCGCCAACTGCCGCGCAACCCGCAGGCGTGCTTCGCCGCCAGCGCATCGATCAGCATGAAACCGGCGTTGTGAGGGGTACGCTCGTACTCCTTGCCGGGATTGCCCAACCCCACAACAATTTTCACGCGGCCACCCCGACCACCACCCACGGCGCCACCCGGCACCCAAAATCACCCTCAGCCACCCTTGTCCTTGCCGCCGGACTTCTCTTTGCCGCCACCCGCGGCCTTCTCCTTGCCACCGGCCGCAGGCGCCTTCTCCTTGCCGCCACCCTTGGCCGGCTCCTCGGCGCCCTCGGCATCTTCCTTGCCCTTGCGAATGACTTCGGGCTCGGCCGCCGCACCAGCCGCCGCCGCCGCTTCCGCCGGCGCTTCCTCTTCCTTCGGCTCCGTCACCAACGCCACCGCCAGCGCGCCCGACGTCAGCACCGTGTACGCCGCACCCAGGTTGAGGTCGCGCACCAGCAGCGACTCGTTCAACTTCAGCGCCGTCACCGGCACCTTGAAAACTTCCACCAGGTCGCCAGGCAAACACTCGACTTCGATCTCGCGCAGCACGTGCTCCAGGATGCCGCCCTGGTCCAGTACGCCCGTGGACTCGCCCACCAGTTCCACCGGAATGCTCAGGCGCAGCTTCTCCGTCATCGAAATCTCGAGGAAGTCCACATGCAGAACGTGGCCGGTGATCGGGTGGTGCTGCACGTCCTTCAGCAGCGCCTTGCCCAGCGGTGCACCGTCCAACTGCACGTCCACGATCAGGTTCTCGGATGCATGGTGCCGCAGCATCATCTCGAATTCGTGCAGGTGCAGCTCCACCTGGTGCACCGTTCCCGTGCGGTTGTAAATCACGCCCGGAAGCCGACCCGCCACCCGCATCCGCCGCGCCGCCGCCGACCCCGACTTCTCCCGCTTAACCGCCACAATCTCGATTGCCATAGCGCCCCGTTCCCTTTCCTTGTCCTTACATTCTGAACAACGACGTCACCGACTGGTCTTCGTGGATGCGCAGAATCGCTTCGCCCAGAAGTTCCGCCACCGACAGCACCGTCACTGGAAAACCCAGGTCTTCCTTCAGCGGAATGCTGTCCGTCACCACCAGTTCCCGGATCGCCGATTTCTTCAGCCGCTCGATACCCAGCGAGGTGATGCAGGCGTGGCTCACCGCGGCATAGATGCCCTCCGCCCCGTGGCGCCTCAACGCTTCCGCCGCCGAGCACAACGTGCCGGCCGTCGTCGTCAGGTCGTCCACCATCACCGCGTCATGCCCCGCCACTTCCCCCACCACCGTCAACACCTCCACCTCGGATGGCCCCTTGCGCTGCTTGGCCACAATCGCAAGCCCGCAACCAAGCAACTGGGAGTATGCATAGCACGCCTTCACCCCGCCGATGTCCGGCGATACGATGATCGGATTGTGCAGCTTCTTCTCCCGGATGTGCTTGACGATGATCGGCGAGGCATACAAATGATCGACCGGAATGTCGAAGAACCCCTGCACCTGCTGGGCGTGCAGATCCATCGTCAGCAACCGGTTCGCCCCCGCCGCCACCAGCAGATTTGCCACCAGCTTGGCCGTGATCGGCACCCGCGGCTGGTCCTTGCGATCCTGCCGCGCATACCCGTAAAACGGAATCACCGCCGTGATGCGCCGGGCCGACGCCCGCCGCATCGCGTCCATCATGATCAGCAGCTCCATCAAATTCTCATTCGGCGGGTTGCAGATCGACTGCACAATGAAGCAGTCACGCCCGCGAATGTTCTCACGCACCTTGACGAAAACCTCGCCGTCGGGAAAGCGGTTGATGTCCACTTCACCCAGCGACGTCTTCAAATACGCCGCAATTCGCGCCGCCAACGCCGGATTCGATGACCCCGAGAAAATCTTCATATCGTGCACGCCGTCAAGCCAACCCGCCATTCAACCCCCATCCGGCCAACCCGCCCGTATCCGAACTGGTTGCCCGACCAGGACTCGAACCTGGACTCAGGCCTCCAAAGGGCCGTGTGCTGCCATTACACCATCGGGCAAATGCGGCCGTACCCCGCTCGAACACGATGGCCTCATCCGCGCCATACGACACGGGGAAACACCACCGGCTCTCACAGGGCAAACCTGCTATTTACAATTTGCAGCCCCCCCGCGTCAAGACCGCTCTGGCAACCGGATCAGGGGCTCGGGCTGCTGATTGTACACCTTGGAGTGCGGCGGCACCGATCGCGTCAGCCAGACATTGCCCCCAATCACCGAGTGCGCGCCAATCGTGGTCTCGCCCCCCAGAATCGTCGCCCCCGCGTAAATCACCACGTAGTCGCCCACATTAGGGTGCCGCTTGATGCCTTTCACCAGGTGCCCCTGATCGTCCTTCTGGAAGCTCAGCGCCCCCAGCGTGACCCCCTGATACAGTTTAACGTGCGACCCGATCTGGCAGGTTTCCCCCACCACCACGCCCGTCCCATGGTCGATGAAAAATGCCGGCCCGATCGCCGCGCCCGGATGGATGTCGATCCCCGTCTGCGAATGCGCCCACTCGGACATGATCCGCGGCAGCAACGGAACCTGGTGCCGCGCCAGCGTATGCGCCACCCGGTGCACCGCGATCGCGTACAGCCCCGGGTAACTCAGCACAATCTCCATCGCCGACTTCGCCGCCGGATCCCCTTCGTAGGCCGCCACAATGTCCGACTGCAGCTGCTGCTGGATCGCCGGCAACCCCTCCGCAAACTCGCCGACAATCCCTTCCGCCCGCCGCTTGAATTCGGTCTCCGGCACGTCGGCGCCCCCGCCGCGAACCCGGTGCTCATAGGCCAGCGCCTGCGTGATCTGCCCCGTCAACTGCCGCATCGCGTCGTCGAGCAACGCCTGCACCTGCCCGTTGCAGTCGCACCCGCTCAGCGGTTCCTCGCCATGGCACCCCGGAAATAATACCGAGATCAGGTCGTGCAACACGCGCTGGACCGCCTGGCGGCCGCCCAGTTTCTGGCACGCGTCCGGATCTCCGCCACCCGGAAATCGCCAGCCCGCCACCAGTTGCTGTGCCACCGTCGGCAGCAGTCGACCCATCTTCGTATCAAAGTCCATTACGCTGTCCCCGCCTTCCCGTGCGTCGCCGCCGCGCCACGCCTGCTGATGCGCACCAGCACCGAATCCGCCCCCAGGTTCACCGCCCCAACCCCCACCGCCAGTCGGCCCAGCGCCGTCTCCGCCAAGGGCACCGTCTCCAGCACATCGATCTGCTCAGACGCACACAAATCCAGAAAATCGCGATACGTGAACAGGTGGATGTTCGGCGTCTCGTGCCACGCATATGGCAGCGCCCCGCCACGCGGCATGCGCCCGCGCAGCCACAGCGACGCCCGATGCCGCCAGTTGCCAAAATTCGGAAACGAGACGATGCCCTCCCGCGCCACGCGCAGGATCTCCAGCAAGACTTCCCGCGGCCGCCGCACCACCTGCAGCGTCTCGCTCAGCATCGCGTAGTCATAGGCCCCGTTCGGCACCATCGCCAGCCCCGCATCGATGTCCGCCTGGAAAATCTCGTAGCCCTTCTCGATCACATCGATCACGTGCCCGACGTCGATCTCCACGCCCATCCCCTGCGTGCCCTTGCGCTCCGCCAACAGCGCCAGCAGGTTGCCGCTGCCGCACCCCACATCCAGGATCCGGCTCCCCGGGCTCACCATCCGCACAATCGCCGCATACTCCCGATCCACATGGGCGCGCTCCACCGTCTCGCGCGACATCCGATGCGAGGGCCCGCCACGTTCCTGCCGCGGACGCGCCCCGCCGCCGCCATCGTCGCCGGCCCCTCGCCCTGCGCCCACCCAGGGCATGAACGCGCTAATCACCTGCGAGAGATGCTGCACGTCCACCAGGAAAGCGTCATGCCCGTGCTCCGAGGTCAGCAGGCAATACGTCACCTGCTTGCCCGCCCGCAGCATCTCATTCGCCAGCACCGTCGATTGACGCGGCGGAAACAGCCAGTCGGAACTCACCGCCACCATCAGCATCTTCGCCTGGATCCGCGACAGCGCCCCCGCCAGCCCGCCCGCACCCGACGCCAGGTCGTACTCGTCCATCGCCCGCGTAATCACCAAATACGAATTCGCATCGAACCGGCGCGTGAACTTCTCACCCTGATGCTCCAGATACGTCTGCACCTGGAACTTGTTCAGCCGCGATTGCCACAAGCCCTCATCCCCCTCGCCCGCCGCCAACGCCTCCGTCGTCCATCGCTCCCGACCAAATTTCTCGGCCATCATTTCGCGCGAGAGGTACGTGATGTGCCCAAGCTTGCGCGCCAGCGACAATCCCTTGTCCGGCTTGCGGCCCGTCCCGTAGAAATCGCCGCCCTGCCAATCCGGGTCGAACTGGATGGCCTTGCGCCCCACAATGTCAAAGGCCAGCGCCTCAGCCGATAGCCCGCCCGAGGACGCAATCACAATGCACCGATCCATCATCTCGGGGAAGCGCACCGCCCAGTCCAGAACCTGCATCCCCCCCAGCGACCCACCCACCACCGCCGCCAGACGCGTCACCCCAAGTTGCAGCAACAGCAACCGATGCACCACCACCATGTCGCCCACGGTGATCGGCGGAAATGCGGCGCCATACGGCTTGCCGGTCGCGGGATTCGTTGAGGCCGGTCCGGTCGTGCCTTTGCAGCCGCCCAGGATATTGGCGCACACCACAAAGTAGTGGCGCGTGTCGATGCCCTTGCCGGGACCGATCATCGCATCCCACCACGCGCCAGGCTCATCCGGATCCGCCGGCTCGTGGCGCCCAGCCGCATGCGCATTTCCGGATAACGCGTGGCAGATGAACACCGCGTTGTCGCGCGCGGCGGAGAGGCTCCCGTAGGTCTCGTAGGCAACGTCAACTTCGGTCAGGCGTTGGCCGCTTTCCAACTCCAGCCCGCCCACCGGAAGATCAAGGCGCAGGCTCTGCGTTCGGACAACGCCGACGCTGCCCGCACCCTCACGATCGGATCCGCTGTCCACTCTGGCGTTCACGCGCACGGATCATAGCGCCGATGCGCCCGCCAGCAAGCCATTTCCCCGTCGCCATGCCCGGGTCTTCCCCACTCGCACCGAACTGCTGGCCCGCGTCATGCATCCGCCCCACCGGCAGCTTTACCTCCACCTCACGCTGCCAGCCGAACACCGCATCCCCGGCGCGCCGCAGCCGGTAGTACACCCACTGCTCCCCGGCTCTCGCACCCGCTTCGGTCGCAACCGGCTCGAGCACGTCCAGCACCCCGTCATGCTGCAACAGGCGCAGCGCCTCACGAATCTCACGCGCATCCACGCCTGTCGCCTCCACCAGCCGCGACAGCGTCAGCGCCTGGCATTGCCGCAGCGCCCACATCACCACTTCGCGAGTCGCCCGATCATGTTCCGCCACGTCGTCGCTGAATCGTACCATGGCACCCTCCTCGCGCTCCGCCGTTTAGCTTTGCCTCTCACCACACTGGGCTTGGCGATCGTGCCGACAAACCGTCACCACCGTATTCATGCCGTGTTAGCGTTTCATTCAGAACCGTCGCAACACCACCTGCCCGTGGCTCAGCGCCGCCAACGCCTTCATAGCGAATCTTCACGCCTGCGGCAACCTCCGACCGCCAGGAAGTTTTCCGCCCCTTTTCCACTGCCCATGGCGCCACGCTTCTGCTACCATCGCCTCATGAATGCAACCGATTCCGGCTCCACCATCGCCGTCTTCCTCGATCTGGAAAACATCGCCTTGGGCGCTCTCGATGCCCATTACCCCCAGTTCGCCATCCAGAAGGTTTTGGAACGCCTCCTCCTCAAGGGGCACATCGTCGTCAAGAAGGCCTACTGCGATTTCGATCGCTATAAGGCATTCAAGCGCGACCTTCACGAAGCCGCCTTCGAACTCATCGAAATCCCCCACCTGCGCCAGTCCGGCAAAAATTCCGCCGACATCCGCATGGTCGTCGATGCCCTTGACCTCTGCTACACCAAGGGCCACGTCGATTCCTTCGCCATCATCAGCGGCGATTCGGATTTCTCTCCCCTCGTCAGCAAACTGCGCGAGAATGCCAAAACCGTCATCGGCGTCGGCGTCAAGAATTCCACCTCCGACCTCTTCATCAACAACTGCGATGAGTTCATCTATTACGATGATCTCGTGCGCGACCGCCCCGCCCGCCGCCGCGCGCCTGGGTCCCCGCCCCCGCCGCCCGCCGAGCCGCGCAACGGGGACAACTCCGCGCCCCCCGCCAAAGGCCCCTCCCTCGAAAAGGCTCTGGAACTCCTGGTGGAAACTCTGGAAGCCGTCTCCGGCGACCGCGATGCCGACGACGCCGTCTGGGGCTCCATGATCAAGCAGGCCATCAAGCGCCGCCACCCCGGCTTCAGCGAACGCGCCTATGGCTTCCGCTCTTTCAACGAAATGCTGCTGGAAGCACAGTCCCGCGGCCTCGTCACCCTCGAGGCCGACAAAAAGTCCGGCGGCTACATCGTGCGCATCCCCTGACGCCACACCCCCGCCACAAGACCAAAGCGGGCGCATCTCCGGCACGGCTCACCACACCGGCCTGATTCATCCATGGAGGGCCGACCTCCCTCCTACGCCCAGGGCTACGTCGGGCAAGCCGTGTCGGTCGTCATCTCCACAGGCCCGGCCCCTCGCCCCCACACATGGGCGATGACTATCGATCGTATGTCGTACACCGGTCCCTCTATGAGATCGGTGACCGCTGGGAGCGCGGGCAGATTTCCGTGGCGACGGAACACGATGTCGTCGTGACCAATATCGCTTGCCCGGGCTGTCCGGCATCGACCTCCTGAAATCCATCCGCGTCGCCGGCGGTTACCTGACCAAGCCCGTCAACAAGCAATCGATTCTGCGCGCCGTGGCGACCGCCGCCCGGTTTAGCCCGCATGTTGCTCAGCGCGGCCTCTGAAGGCCGCAACCAAACTGGATTTG
>CAZWQJ010000064.1:0-5673 GCA_964635825.1 uncultured Victivallales bacterium
GCGAAGATGGCGGAGAAGGATCTGCTCTATCTGGTTGTCTAACGTTTCGCCGAGGTGGTTCTATCCCCCGCCCGCGTGGACGACATCCAGATGGGCTACGTCTTCGAGGAACTAATCCGGATCGGCGCGGAGCAATCCAACGAGGAGGCCGGAGAGCACTTCACCCCGCGCGAAGTGATCAAGCTCATGGTCAATCTCCTGCTCGCGCCGGAGCGAGACCTTGCCCGCAGCCACGTCGTCAAAACCATCTACGACCCCGCCTGCGGAACCGGTGGCATGCTGTCGGTTGCCGAGAAGTACATCCGCGACCTCAACGCCGACGCGCAGCCCAAGCTGTTTGGCCAGGATTGGAACGACGAAGCCTGGGCCGTCTGCAAGTCCGACCTGCTCATCAAGGGCGAGGACGCGGACGCCATCATCCTTGGCGACACCTTCACCAAGGACGGCTACACCCGCACGCCCGAAGGCAAGAAATGGACGTTCGACTACATGCTGGCGAATCCGCCCTTCGGGGTGGAGTGGAAGCAGCAGCAACGTTCCATCGAGCAGGAGCGCGACACGCTCGGCTTCAGTGGCCGCTTCGGCGCCGGCACGCCGCGGGTCAATGACGGCGCGCTCCTCTTCCTCCAGCACATGCTGGCCAAGATGCGGGCCCCGCAGGACGGCGGCAGCCGCCTCGCCATCGTCTTCAATGGATCGCCGCTCTTCACCGGGGACGCCGGCGGCGGCGAGAGCAACATCCGCCAATGGATCATCGAAAACGATTGGCTGGAGGCTGTCGTCGCGCTGCCCGAGCAGCTCTTCTACAACACCGGCATCTCGACCTACCTCTGGGTGCTGACGAATCGCAAGGAGAAGCCCCGTAAAGGCAAAGTGCAGCTCATCGACGCCCGCCAGTTCTGGGTGCAGATGGAGAAGAGCCTCGGCAACAAGCGCCGCCGCATCGGCGATCCCGCCGACAAGGAGAAGGATCCCGATCACATCGGCGATCTCACCAGGATCTTCGGCGAGTGCCGCGATGGCCAGACGCGCACGTTCACCGAGGAAGATCCCATCACCCACGCGCCCGTGCCGCGCAAGCGTGTGGTCAGCAAACTCTTCGATAACGAGGATTTTGGCTACCACAAGATCACCGTCGAACGCCCGCTGCGGCTGAACTTCCAGGTGAGCGCGGAGCGACTTGCCCGGCTCGAAGACGAGAGCGGGTTCAAGAACCTGGCCACGAGTGCCAAGAAAGCCCCCGCCGCCCGCCAGCAGGAAATCGAAGCCGGCCAGAGGCGCCAGGATGAGATTCGCGCCTTCCTCCGCACCCTGGGAGACAAGCTCTACAAAGACCGTGAAGCCTTCTTTTCCCATCTGCGTAAATCTGCGTTATCTGCGGTTAAGAATCCCCGCCTTTCCGCCGCGGAGCTCAAGGCCGTCGTGGCCGCCCTCGGCGAGCGCGACGAAACCGCCGAGATATGCCGCGACCGCGACGGCCAGCCCGAGCCCGACGCCGACCTGCGCGACACCGAGACCGTCCCGCTCAAGGAGAACATCGACGCCTACTTCAAACGCGAAGTGCTGCCCCACGTGCCTGATGCGTGGATTGACCACACCAAGACGAAAGTCGGCTACGAGATCCCGCTCAACCGCCACTTCTACCGCTACGAACCGCCGCGCCCGCTGGATGTCATCGAGACCGACATCAAGAGGCTCGAAGGAGAGATCGTGGCCATGCTCAAGGAGGTGACCGCGTGAAACCAGCGACGGAAATGACAGAGGGGACACAAAGCGTTCCCGGCCCTTGCGTCGTTTTCGGCCCTTCCGTCCCTCGCCAGCCATGAAACCCTCCCCAGACGGCTTCATCCCCCCCCACGGCGGCTACCAAGAGCTGCTGACCTACCAGAAGGCCTTGGTGGTCTATGACGCCACGCTCCGCTTCTGCGACCGCTTCGTGGACAAGCGCAGCCGCACCCACGACCAGATGGTGCAGGCCGCCCGCTCCGGGAAACAGAACATCCTCGAAGGCAGCGAAGCCAGCGGCACGTCCAAGGAAACCGAGATCAAACTCACCGGCGTGGCCAAGGCCAGCCTGAAGGAGTTGCTGGAAGACTACCGCGACTTCCTGCGCAACCGTGGCATCGAGGAATGGCCGCCCGACCACCCGTACGCCCTGCGCCTGCGACACCTCAACCGCATCCCCGGCGCAAACTACGAAACCTTCAAGAAGGGCGTCGAACACCCCGACCCGGCCATTTGCGCCAACGTGATCGCAGGCCTGATTAAAGTGACCACCTACCTGCTGGACCGACAACTCAAGCGCCTGGAACAGGATTTCCTCAAGGAAGGCGGCCTCCGCGAACGCATGACCCGCGCCCGCCTCGCCGCACGCCACCAACAAGATGGCCCACCATGAAGCACCCCTTCCGTCCCCGCTGTCCCTTCCGTCCCTGAAACCACCCCCCATGAAACTCCCCGCCTACCCGCGCACCAAATCCAGCCGCGTCGAATGGCTCGGCGACGTGCCGGTGCATTGGGAAGCTCAAGGCGTGAAGTTCTGCTACTCGATTCAACTCGGGAAGATGCTCCAACCTGAGCCGTCCAGCCCGAACGACGGAGAAACTCCGTATCTCAAGTCTCAGCACGTCCAGTGGGAACACGTTCGTGTTGCGGAGCTGCCGACCATGTGGACGAACAAGAAGGAGAGGTGGCAGTATGCAGTGAGAGATGGTGACCTGCTGGTTTGCGAGGGCGGCGATGTTGGCCGTGCAGCGGTTGTTCGCGGCGCACCGGACGGGACAATCATTCAGAACGCACTCCATCGCGTCAGACCGCAGGGGGGGAACGAATCTAGCTTCCTCCTGTATGTTCTCGCGCACGCAGCATCGCAGGGCTGGTTCGAGATTATCTGCAACAAGTCCACCATCGCCCATTTTACGGTGGATAAATTCGGTGCGCTGGGCGTCGCATTACCCACGCCCGCCGAGCAACGCGCCATCGCGTCCTTTCTGGACCGTGCGACGGGGCGACTGGACCGGTTGCTTGCGAAGAAGCGGGAGTTGATCGAGCGGCTGAAGGAGAAGCGCACCGCGCTCATCTCCCGCACCGTCACCCGAGGTTTGAACGCGGCCACCCCACTCAAACCTTCTGGGGTGGATTGGCTGGGGGATATTCCGGAGCATTGGGAAGTCGCACAACTTCGCCGTAAGGCGCACATTCTCGACTGCAAGCACCGAACTGTTCCGTTCATTGACGATGGAATACCACTGGCGAGCATTCGGGAAGTTCACGGATTCGAGGTCGATCTCAGTAACGCCAAACAAACGTCGAAAGACGAGTATCTCACGCTCATTGAGGGCGACCGGCGTCCGCGTCTTGGAGACATCATCTACAGCCGCAATGCAACCGTTGGCGATGCTGCCTTGGTAACCACCAAGGAGCGCTTCTGCATGGGACAAGATGTCTGTTTGATTCGCGCCCCGAATCATCATGCGAAATTTCTGCTCTACCTGTTCCGTTCCCCTCCGCTCATGGAGCAGGTCGAGTCACTGATGATTGGCTCGACCTTCCGGCGAATCAATGTCGGTCAGATCCACGCCTTCTGGATTTGCGTTCCCCCCCTCCCCGAGCAAGCGGCCATTGCCGCGTATCTGGACGTGGAGACGGCGAAGTTGGATGCGTTGGTGGGGAAGGTGGAGGAGGCGGTGGAGCGGTTGCAGGAATACCGCACCGCCCTCATCACCGCCGCGGTGACCGGCAAGATTGACGTGCGCGGGCCCGTCCCCGCCGCCGAATGATGAGATTGTAGTATATCGAACCATGCAGGGGTCATTTTGCTACAATCTTTTCTTGATACTTAGACACATTGTAGTATTTTGAGCCCACTAGGGGTCAATATGCAACAAATCCAACGCCAGCCAATCATTGAAGACATCCTCCGAAGACTGGGGAATGCGCCCGTGGTCGCCGTCCTAGGTGCGCGGCAGGTGGGGAAAACGACGCTTTCCCGGCAGGTGGCCGAGGAGTGGAAGGGAACGGTGACGCGCTTTGATCTGGAGCTACCGGCAGATCGCGCGGCGCTGGAAAAAGGGGCGCAGACGGTGCTGGACCGATGCGAGGGGCTGGTGATTCTGGACGAGGTGCAGCGTCTGCCGTGGTTGTTTGAGGTGCTGCGCCCGCTGTGTGACCGCCCGGGCCGGACGACGCGCTTTCTGCTGCTGGGCAGTGCGTCGTGGGACTTGGTGAAGGGGGTGTCGGAGACGCTGGCGGGGCGGATTCAGTTTGTAGATGTCTCGGGGTTTTCCCTCGCGGAGACGGGCGCGGAGAGTCTGCACCGGCTGTGGTTCCGGGGCGGGTTTCCGCCGGCGTATGGCGCAGAGACGGATGCGGATGCGATGGAGTGGCACGAGGCGTTTTGCCGGACGTTTCTGGAGCGGGACATCCCAGTGCTGGGGATCGAGGTGGCGCCGGAGGCGCTGCGGCGGTTCTGGACGATGCTGGCCCATTATCACGGGCAAATCTGGAACGCCTCCCGGCTGGCGGTGGCGATGGGTAGCAAGCGGCCCACGGTGGAGCGCTATCGGGATGTGTTGGCGGGGACTTTCATGGTGCGGGTGCTGCCGCCGTGGTTTGAGAATCTCGGCAAGCGGCTGGTGAAATCGCCGAAGGTCTATCTGCGGGACAGCGGGGTGCTCCACAGTCTGTTGGGGCTGGGCGACTCGTTGGACTTGCCACGACACCCGGCCTACGGCGCGAGCTGGGAGGGCTTTGCGCTGGAACAAACGCTCATCGCCCACGGGGAGCGCGACGCCTTTTTCTACGGCACGCAGCGCGGGGCGGAGCTGGACTTGCTGTTGCTGCGGCGCGGCCGGCGGTGGGGATTCGAGTTCAAATGCACGGACGCGCCAACCACCACGAAGTCCATGCACATCGCGCTGGAGGATTTGAAGTTGGAGCATCTCTGGGCGGTCTATCCGGGGACGCTGCGCTACCCGATGACGGAGAACATCACCGCGCTGCCGCTGCGGGAAATCCACACCGTCGAACTGAAGGGAACCCCATGAGCCAGACCAACGAACGCGCCTTCGAGGCCTACGTCGAGGAAATCCTCCTCACGCGCGGCGGCTGGAAGGCGGGTAGCGCCGCGGAGTGGGACCAGGATCGGGCCCTGTTCCCGGCGCAGGTGCTCGCGTTCCTTGCGGACACGCAGCCCAAGCTATGGGCCGAGATGAAGGCGCAGCACGCGGCGGGGCTGGAAGCGTTGCTGCTCACCACGCTGGTCAAGGAACTGGACGCCAAGGGCTCGCTGCATGTGCTGCGGCACGGCTTCCGGTTCTACGGCAAGACCTTCCGGCTCGCGTACTTCAAGCCTGCCCATGGCGCGAACTACGAGGTGCTGGCTTTGTTCGAAAGGAACCGCCTGACCGTGACGCGCCAGGTGCCCTGCCACCCCAGCGACAACCGCACGCTGGACATGGTGCTCGCGGTGAACGGCCTGCCGGTGGCCACCATCGAGCTGAAGAACCCCGGCACGGGCCAGAGCTGGAGGCATGCGGTCCGGCAGTACAAGGACGACCGCGATCCGCGCGCGCCGCTGTTTGAATTCGAGAAGCGCGCGCTCGTTCATTTCGCCGCCGATCCGGACGAAGTGCACATGACCACGCGGCTGGCGGGGGAGAAGACGCACTTCCT
>CAZWQJ010000064.1:5773-20293 GCA_964635825.1 uncultured Victivallales bacterium
AAGACGAATAGCATTTCGTGGCTCTCGCATCGTCTCGCCAGCCTGCACGACTCCAACGACGTGAAGTGTTTCGACTGCGTGGTGGTAATCACCGACCGCCAGGTGCTTGACCGGCAGTTGCAGGACGCGATTTATCAGATCGAGCACGTGCAAGGGGTGGTGAAGGCCATTGATGAGGACGCGAAGCAACTGGCAGCAGCCCTGATTGATGGCACCAAGATCGTGATCACGACGCTGCAGAAGTTCCCCTTCGTCCTGCGCGGCCTTCTCCACGCCGCCGGCGCGGAGAATCAGGAGCAAGCCTCCGCTCCGGAGCGGCAGCAGGCCGACCTATGGGCGAAGGAGATCGCCCGGCGACGCTACGCGGTCATCGTGGATGAAGCGCACTCCAGCCAGACCGGCGAGACGGCACGCGAGCTGAAGGCCATCCTCGGCGCGACGGCCAACGCGGAAAACCCCGAGGAGGAGCCGGATTGGGAAGATCGCCTCAACCAGGTCATGGAATCGCGGGGGCACCAACCCAACCTGAGCTTCTTCGCGTTTACCGCCACGCCCAAGGGCAAGACGCTGGAGCTGTTCGGGCGGCGCGGCGCCAACGGCTTGCCGGAAGCGTTCCATCTCTACTCGATGCGTCAGGCCATCGAGGAGGACTTCATCCTTGATGTCGTTCGGAACTACGCGACTTACGCCACCTATTTCCGGTTGGTGAAGGCCATCGAGGACGATCCCAACCTCCCGAAGAAGAAGGCCGCGCGGGCTCTGGCCAGGTTCATGTCCCTGCACCCGCATAACCTCGAACAGAAGACCGAGGTGATGGTGGAGCACTTCCGACAAAAGGTCCGCGGACACCTCAACGGGCAGGCAAAGGCGATGGTCGTGACCTCCTCGCGCCTGCATGCCGTGCGCTACCGGCAGGCATTCGAACGCTACCTTGCGGAAAACAAGATCGGCGACATCCGCGTCCTGGTCGCATTCAGCGGCACGGTTCGGGACCCTGACTCCGGCATGGAGTTCACCGAGTCGGGAATGAACACGGACTGCGTCACCGGCCAATCCATCGGCGAAAAGCAGTTGCCCGCGCGGTTTGGTTCCCCGGATTACCAAGTCCTGCTTGTGGCCAACAAGTATCAGACCGGCTTCGACCAGCCCTTGCTGTGCGCCATGTACGTGGACAAGCGGCTCGATGGCGTGCAGGCCGTGCAGACACTGTCGCGCCTGAACCGCAAGATCCCCGGCAAGGAAAGCCCGTTCGTACTGGATTTCGTCAACAAGGCCGAGGACATCTACCGCGCATTCAAGCCCTACTATGACGCCACCAGCCTGCAGGAGAGATCGGATCCGCACCAGTTGGAGCGCCTGCGGCACGAACTGGACGCCGCGCAAGTCTACTTCTGGAGCGAGGTCGAAGCGTTCGCCCGCATCTTCTACAAGCCCGCCGCCCGCCAAAGCGCTCAGGATCATGCCGGCATGCAACTCCATCTTCAGCCCGCGGTGGACCGCTTCAAGGCGATGACCGAGGAAACCCGGCGCAGTGAATTCCGGGAGAAGCTGAACGGCTACGTCAACATCTACTCCTTCATGAGCCAGATTATCCCCTACGGCGATGAAGGGCTGGAGATGCTCTACAGCTTCGGGCGCTTTCTCTTGCCGCATCTCCAAATCGACCGCGATTCCGAACGCGTCAAGATCGGTGACGAGGTCGGGCTGCAATACTACCGGTTGCAGCGGATCTATTCCGGGGAAATCACCCTGCGCGAAGGAGACCCCGAGGGCGTAAAGAGCCCCACGGACGTTGGCTCCGGCAAGACCAAGGATCAGAAGGTGCCCCTGTCCGAAATCATCCAGGTGCTGAACGAGCGCTTTGGGACCAATTTCACCGACGAGGACCGCTTCTTCTTCGAGCAGATCCGCGAGAAGGCCGCCGCCAACGAGAGGGTCGTCAAACTCCGGCGGGCAAACCCCTTCGATAAATTTCAGCTTGGGCTCCGCCAACTCATCGAGGACCTCATGGTCCAGCGCATGGCAGACAACGACAAGATCGTCACCCGTTACATGGACGACAAGGAGTTCGGCAGTGCCGCCTTCGCCGTCCTGTCCAAAGCCATCTACGAGTCAATTCCCGCGGGCGATGCGGGGCCGTTGTAGCACCAGCCCTTATTCGCGCAGGTAGTGGAGGGAGCGCGGCTTGAGGCGGGTCTGTTCGGCGGGCGGGAGGTCGCAGTGGCTGCTGATGGCGCCCCGGCAGGCGGGCGTCCCGCAGCGGCAGGGAACGGACCAGTCCGCTTCATTCATGCAGGTGCTGTAGTCGTAGCACAGCTCTTCGCCCGGCTCGATGTCGCGCAGCGCGTAGTGGGTGGGCGTGCCATCGACGAAGCCCAGATTCGGCGTGCAACTGTGGTTGATGAAATCGTCGACGCTGGGATTCTGCGTGTCTTCCGCGAGATAGTCGCCGTGGCCGATTTGCATGACGCGCGCGCCCGGCACGACCTGCTCCAGCGTCTGCCTGATGCCCCGGCACCGCGTGACCAGCGCCCCCGCCGGGATGCGCTCGAGGGCAAAGACGCCTTGCCCCTCCAACGCGGACGACGCAACGCGCAGCTGCCAGCTCGAATCTGTAGCCATGGATCCCGACATGATGCTCTTCTCCTTGCAGGCCTTCTCCCGCCACCCGCAACCTCACCAAGCCGGAAATCCTAACCGGAATTCTTTGGATTCGGCCAGCCTGAATGTGGAATCCTCTCTTGAACGAGCGCGGGGCGGCCTCATAATGGGCCGGTAGGGGGATATCATGAGCGCGACAGCCCGCAAGCGGGTGGGGATTCTCGGCGGCACATTCAATCCGATCCACATCGGGCATCTGATTCTGGCGCAGGATGCCCTGGAGCGGTTCGAATTGACGACGGTCCTCTTCATTCCCTGCGCCGCACCGCCCCACAAAACCAACGCGCAGGTGGTCTCGGGTCAGCACCGCATGGCCATGATTGAAGCGGCCATCGAGTGGAATCCGTCTTTCGAGGCCTGCGCGTTGGAACTCGAGCGCGAGGGCGTTTCGTACGCGATCGACACGGTCACCGAGTTGCGCGGCCTGCACCCCGGGGCGGACCTGTTCTTTCTGATCGGCCTGGACATGCTGGTCGATCTGCACAAATGGCGCCGGATCGCGGAGCTGCTCCCGCTTTGCCGCTTCATCAGTTTCGGCCGCCCCGGCTACGAAATCCCCCCCCGCGCCGCCGATCTGCAGCTCGATCCAGCCTGGGCAGAACGGCTGCTTCAGGACGTGGTTCCCAGCCGACACCTCGATATCTCATCAACCGATATTCGTTACCGGGTTGCCGAAGGGCTCAGCATCAAGTACCTTGTTCCTGCGGAAGTCGAAATGTATATCGCCGAGCATGGGCTCTACCGCCAATAGAAGCACCCGTACGATGACGCCTAAGAAAATAGAGAAGCCCGCCCGCAGTGCCGCCACCCGTCCGCAAACCGTGGAGCTGGCGCAGCGTGCGCGCGAGGCGCTGACCGCTCGGCACGGGCGCGATGTCGTCCTGCTGGATGTTCGCAAAGTCACCAATGTCACCGACATGGCCGTGGTGGCGACGGGGGGCAGCGGGCCGCAGCTCAAGGCGATGGCCACCTCGGTCCTGCAATCGCTCAGGGAAGTCGGCGTGTCGGTCTATCGCAACTCGGGCTCACCCGAATCCGGCTGGATCGTCCTCGACTACGTGGACGTGGTCATCCATATATTCCTGCCGCAGGCGCGACTGTACTACGGGGTTGAAGAGCTGTGGGCGAAGGCGCCCCGGCTGGAGTAGCCTCCTCATCGTCCCCCGCGTCTGCCGTGCCGGCCTCCTCCGGCGTCATCCCTTCCAGCGCCAGCAACTGCGAGGCCAGCGCGCGCAAGCTCGCGTCGGCATCCGAGTCCGCGGCCAGCCCCAGCTCCGTGGCCACATCATTTTCGCCCGCAACGACCACCAGCGCGTGCATTTCGGCGATGCGATCGGGTGCGCCACCGCGCATGCCAACCACGAGCCAGGCCGAAAGAGCCACGACCAATGCCGCCGCATACGCCAGCACCTGCAGGAAAACCGGCCGCGGCAGAATCCGCAGCCCACGACCCCCGACCGGGGTGGCCACCGCCGCGGCATGCACACGGGCCAACACCGGCGCACTCGGCCGGCCAGAGGGCAGGGCCGCCGCCGCCGCGCTCAGCAGGCGCCGCAGCTCTTCGCGCTGCGCGGCCGCCCGCGCATCCGCCGCCAGCTCCCGTTCCAGCGCCGCCACATCCTCCGGCAAAAGCTCCCCCGATTCCGCCAGCAACAGCCGTTGCTCCAGATCCAGCGTCTTCTTCATGACTCGGCCCCCAGTTCCGCGTACTCCGACCGCAACAGCGGCCGCAACTTCGAAAGCGCGTATTGCATGCGCGCCAGCGCCGTGTTGATCGACACCTTCTGAATGCGCGCGATCTCCTTAAAGGACAGCCCCGCCTTCACCCGCATCACAAAAACGTCCTTCTGTTCCACCGGCAGCGAGGCCACCGCCGCGGCGATCCGGTCGCCCAGATCGCGATCAGCCAGCGCGCCGGCCGGCGGCGTGTCCGGCGCCGCCAGCGTCTGCGCGAGATTGCGCCCGTCGGGATCTTCCTGATCCAGCGACAGCGTCGGCTTGCGGCGCCGGTGCCGATCGATGACGAGGTTGCGCGCGATCCGCATCAGCCACCCCCCGAAGTTCCGGTCTTGATAGCTCCCCACGCTTCGCATCGCCCGCAGCCACACATCCTGAAACACGTCATCAGCCTCGGTGCGGTTCCCGGTCATGTTCAGGATATACCCGAAGAGGGCATCCTGATGCCGTGCCACCAGCCGATCCAGCGCGCCGACATCGCCATGGCGGTAGGCCTCCACGAGTTCAAGATCGGATAGATCCATCATTCAGCCCCCAGCACCCACGGCCCCTCCGCAGGTGATTAACGCGCGGCCGGCGGCCGTTATTGCATGACCAGCGCCGCAAGCGCCCGCCCGGTATCCCAAACCCAGGCATGGACCTCGCGCAGGTAGAATCCACCCAGCTTCATGGCGTCTCCCCAGGTCGGGCTCGACACCATGACGACCCAGGCGCAAATGCCCAGGACGTTCATCAGGTAGATCAGCGCATAGGAGAACAGGCGCCCATAGATGACCAGGTCGCTCTGGTGCTGCATGAGGCTGCTGAGCGTGAAGGTCAGATGGAAGCCCCAGGAGAAGCCGACGAGCCCGAGCCAGAGGAGCTGATAGCGGGCCACGTCGTAGAACATCCCCAGCAGGTAGAAGGCCACGACCACGATCACCGTGTAGAGCGGAAAGAAGTAGGGGGCCAGCGTGATCCACACGTTGGTCTTGGAGAGGGTGACACTGCCGGCATGGCTGGCGACCTTCATGTTCATGATCTTCGCACCCATGGCCGCCCCCCAGAGCGCGTGGGTCAGTTCATGGGCCAGCACGTAGGCGCGTACGGGTCGGGGCATGGTGAAGTAGACCAGCATCCACAGTGCATACCCGCCGCCGATCGCCAGCGTGGAAGGCGGAATCAGCGAGGTGGAGTCCGTGCGCACGGTGACGATCAAGGCCAGCAGCGTCTGGGTGGCCGCCACGCCCATGGGAATCAACGCCAGCCCCACGAGAAGCAGCACGGCGCGCAGCAGTATTCCCGCCCGCTCTCCGCCCTGCTTTCCTCCCGCGCGCGCCCGGTGCATGCGCGCATCATACGAACCCCGCGCGCGCCGCGCCAGCCCATCAGAGATCCGTCAGGGCACCCGTCGACGCGGAGCCCACGGTGCGTGCATACTTGCCCAGCACTCCGCGGGTGTAGCGGGGCGCCGGCTGCTTCCACGCCGCACGGCGACGCTTGAGTTCCGCCTCTGAAACTTTCAAATCCAGGCGCCGCTTCTGTGCATCAATGCAGATGGAATCCCCGTTGCGCACCAGGGCCAGCGGGCCACCCACATGGGCTTCCGGCGTGATGTGCCCCACCACAAACCCGTGGCTGCCTCCAGAGAACCGCCCGTCCGTAATCAGGGCAACATCCTTGCCAAGCCCCTTGCCCATCACCGCCGACGTCGGGGATAGCATCTCGCGCATCCCGGGCCCGCCCTTCGGACCTTCGTAGCGGATCACGATCACGTGCCCCTTCTTGACCGTGCCGTCGAGGATCGCCTTCAGCGCCACCTCCTCGGAATCGAAGACCAGCGCCTTCCCGTTGAAGACCAGCCCTTCCTTGCCCGAGATCTTCGCCACCGAACCTTCGGGCGACAGACTCCCGTAGAGCACCACAAGATGCCCCTCCTTCTTGATCGGATCCTCGAAGGGACGAATCACTTCCTGGTTCGCCGGGTACGGCTTCACCGCCTTCAAATTCTCGGCCAGCGTCTTGCCCGTGACCGTCATGCAGTCGCCGTTGAGCAGGTGCTCATCGAGCAGCATCTTCATCAGCGGCGTCGTCCCGCCAATTTTCACCAACTCCGCCATCACGAAGCGCCCGCTGGGCTTGAGATCCGCCAGCACCGGCACGTGGCGGCCAATGCGCGTGAAGTCATCCAATTCCAATTTGACCCCAGCAGAATTGGCAATGGCGAGCAGGTGGAGGACTGCGTTCGTGGAGCCGCCGAGGGCCATGACCACCGTGATGGCATTCAGAAATGCATCGCGGGTCATGATGTCGCGCGGGCGGATGCCGCGCCGGATGAGCCCCATCACCGCGGCGCCCGCACTCTCGCAATCCAGGCGCTTCTCGCGCGAGATGGCCGCCTGCGCGGAACTGTTCGGCAGGCTCATCCCCAGGGCCTCGATCGCGGAGGCCATCGTGTTGGCTGTGTACATCCCCCCGCATGACCCCGGCCCCGGAATCGCCGCGCACTCGATGTCCTTCAACTCCCGGTTGCCAATCTCCCCACGCGCGTGCGCGCCCACCGCCTCGAAGATCGAGACGATATCCACATGCTTGCGACGGTGCGTGCCCGGCATGATTGTGCCCCCGTAGACAAACACGGCGGGACGGTTCAGACGCGCCATCGCCATCAGGCTGCCCGGCATGTTCTTGTCGCAACCCCCGATGGCGATCACCCCATCAAACCCCTCGCAGCCCGCCACCGTCTCGATCGAATCCGCAATCACCTCGCGCGAAACCAGCGAGTACTTCATCCCTTCCGTGCCCATCGAAATACCGTCCGACACCGTGATGGTCCCAAAGATAACACCCTTCCCCCCGGCCTTGTTCACGCCTTGTTCCGCATAGACGGCCAGCTTGTCGATGTGCATGTTGCAGGGCGTCAGCATGCTCCACGTCGACGCGATCCCCACTTGGGATTTCCGGAAGTCCGCGTCCGAGAATCCAACCGCCCGCAACATGCCGCGGCCGGGGGCGCGCTCAACACCATCCGTCACCGCTGATGAGTACTGGCGATGGGCGGACGGAGACTTGGATGGGGATCGGCGTGCCATAGGGAAACCCTCTCTAATAATCGCAAAACTGCAAAAACACCCGGCGTAACCAGCCCTTTTGCGAGGCTGGTTCGGGAATTATGCCACAGCAACCCACGCGAGCAACGCAATTTCACCAGTATTCCACCCTTCCGCGCCCAAATTGCCTGTCCCCTGGCCAAATGTGCGGCTTGGAGCCCGTACCAGCCACGGTGGCATGGGTTCTGCTAATCAGTTCATGGGCAAGGGCCGAAAGGAGTGTTGATGATGAACATGCTAAGCGGGTACCGGTCCAACAGGGCTGGCTTCACTTTGGTGGAAATCATGATGGTGGTCATGATCGTCGGGTTGCTGGTGGCCATGGCGATTCCATCCTTTGCCCAGAGCCGCAAACGCTCGCGGCAAACCGCGTTCGTGAATGATCTGCGGATCTTCTCCGACGCCGCCGACTACTACACGACGACCACGGGTACGCTGCTCGACGATAGCGCCGAAGGCGTCTTGCCCACCGGCCTCGAAGGCTACGTCCGCCCCGACCGCTGGGCGCGCCAGACTCCCATCGGGGGATCCTGGGATGCCACCAAGGACAACGGCGGCGTCGCGTCCGGCATCGGCGTCTTCTTCACCACGACGCCACCGGGCGATGCGTACATGACCGAAGTCGATGCCCTCTACGACGACGGCAACCTCTCCACCGGGCTCTTCCGTAAGGTCGCCGACAACTGCTACTACCGCGTCATCGCGTTTTAGCCCAGCGGGAACCGGCACTGCAGGGTGAGTCCGTCGCGCGGATGGGTGGCCATGGTGAACGTCGCGCGAATCATCTCCGCATGCACGCGAATCAGTCGAATCGCCATGTCGTCCTCGTCTGCTCCCGCGGATTCCGGGCCCTGGGCATCGGCCCGGAGTGTGAGCGTGCCCTCGCCGGGTGAAGAAGACAATTGGATCGACACCGATTTGGCGCGGCGGCAGCGGGCCACATAGTCGAGCGATTCGCCGGCAATGGCCAACAGGTGCCGGCTCAGGTCGCCATCCTGGATCAGCGCGGCCGACCGCACCTGGCATCGGCACTCGATCCCCCACAGGCGACGCCCATCGTCCGCCAGGCGTCCCAGGGCCGCCATCAGACCCACCTCGCCCGCTTGTGTTCGCGCGAGGCTCACAGTCGCCGCCTGGGCATGCTCCAGGATCGTCTTCACCGCCTGCAGAACCGCCGGCGCATCCACGGCCCCCGCCGAGCCACCAGCCTCCAGGCTGGCCGCCAGCGCGCTCAACGGCCCCACCAGCGTACGCTCCACTTCCTGTCCCACGCGGCGCCGTTCCTGCGCACTGGTTTCCAGAATCTGCCCCAACGCCAGCTTCTGCTGCGTGCGGTCCACCACCATCATCTGGATCCGCATCCACCGCTTGTCTGCACCGGAAGGCAACGCCACCAGCCGTACCGCGCCGACGCGTTCCGCACCATCCCCCGCCTGAAACCCATTCTCAAAATCCTCGATCCCCCCGCCGCCGGATCGTAACGCCGCCAGGGCGGCCGCACAGGCCCGCGCCGCTTCCGGCGAAAAGCACCCCGCAAAGCTTCTCTGCAGGGCCTCCAGTTTGTCTGCCCCGAAAAAGGCCAGCGCCGACGCGTTCGCCTCCTGCACGGTTAGCGCCTCGATCGCCCCCCGATCCGCGTCATCCGCCGGGCTCGCCGCGGGCGTGGACTCGGCCTGCAGCATGATCACTCCCAGCGGGCTGTGCTCCCACATCGCCACCCACTGCGCCTGTCGGCTCCGCATCCGGGTCACATCCCGCGCCAGCACCGCCGCCAGGTTGACCGCCCCATCTTCATCGCGAATAGGGCTGATGTGCACATCGTAGTAGGCCTGGGCCGTCTGGTCCTCGAACTCCACCGCCTTGCCGCGAATGTACACCTCATCCATGCGCTGCTGGCGCGCCCGCGCCAGCGCCGGCGCAATCGCCTGGTCATACGAAGCCCCGACCAGCTCCGCCGCCGGCTGCCCCGACAGGCGCACGGCCGCTTCGTTCAGATTGCGCACATGCCCGCTTCGATCCAGCAGCCACACCGGGTCCAGCAGCGCCTCCAGCAACGACCGCTCGTGCGCCGCCACTTCGCGGACGGCATGCGCCGCCGCCTCTTCGCGCAGGCGGTCTTCGATAATCGCCAGCGCCATCGCCGCCCCATCCACCAGCACATGCCGCAGAGTCACCTGCACCGGCACCATCCCGCCTTCGCGCACCCGCAGGCGACTCTCGTAATCCACGCGCTCGTGCATCACCACCCGCGTCCACAGTCGCGACCACGGCTGCACCGGATCCGGATGGTCCAGATCGCAGAACGGGCTGCCGATCAATTCCGCCGCCAGCGAGTCGAGCAGGCGGCAGGCCGCGGCGTTCGCATCCATGATCGTGCCTTCGGCGGTCAGCATCAGCACGGCCTCGCGCGTGGCATCCAGCGCCACGCGCCGCGCCTGCAGCCGCTGGCTCGCGCGCTCGCGCTCCGCCAGATTGCGTACGCGCACGGCGGCACCCACGATCTCGCCGCGCGCCCGCACCGGCTCGGCCCGGATCGACCACGCTTCGAATGGAGCCGCGCCCCCGCTGAACGCGCCGGAGCGCCCATCCCGGAATAGATCATGCAGGACCTGCCGATAGCGCTCCCGCGCCGTGGCCGGCACCAGCGCCGCCGATTCCGCCAGCGGCTCCACAACCGCCCCATCCGTCGCCGCCGGGCGCTGATAGACGTGCTGCACTCGCCCGTCGCGGTCCACCGTCAGCACCAGGTCCTGGAGATCCTCGCCCAGCAGCGCATTCACCGCCACCGCCGCCGCCAGTTGGTCCTCCACCTCCAGCCGCCCGGTCACATCCAGAAAACACTCCAGGCGATGCCGCCGGCCGTTGATCGACAGCGCCGCCACCGTGCGTGTCGCCGGAATGCGCTTCCCCGTTTGCGTGCTGCCGGCCGGGGTCCCGGCGCTACGCGCGCCGCCGCCGCCCGCCCCCTCCATCGGTCGCGCCTGCACCATCGAGCCGACGATCTCCTCCCGCTTCGCGCCGATCTGGTTGACCGCGGCCGGGTTGGCATCCACCACCATCCCCGTGTGTTCATCGACGATCAACACACCCGCCGGCAGCGCATCGAACAGCACCGCCAGCCGCGATTTGATCTCGTCGATGCTGCCGCGCAGCTCGTGTCGCTCGATCGCGCGCTGGATGGTGGTCAACAGTTGGCGGGCGTCATAGGCGCGGCGCAGAAACGTGAAGGCGCCGAGTTTCAGGGCTTCGTAGGCGCCGTCCTGCTGGGCCGGGCTGGTGAGCAGGGCGATGCACTCCGTATCCGGCGCCGCCTGCCGAATGCCGTGCAGCACCACATGCCCGGGCAGATCCGCCAGCCACAGATCGATCAACGCCACCGTCGGCTTCTGCTTGCGCGCGCAGTCCAGGGCCTGCTCGCACGTCGCCGCCTTCAGCACCCGGTACTCGTTCTGCTGCAGCAATTCAAACAGCGCATCGCGCTCGCGGGAATCATCGCCGACGATTAGGATGGTGTGTTGGTGCGCCGCCATGTGGGTCTCCGTGCCGCCGTCACCATCCTACCCCCAACCCACACCCGCTCCAAGTCTTTCCCTTTCGTCGGCGCTCGAACCGCAGAATCACGAACCAGGAACCGCAGATGAACACGGATGAACGCAGATGCGACTGCGAACCCGCTATCTGCGTTCATCTGCGTGCATCAGCGGTTCCGTATGGAATCGTTCCGGCTTAGCCCCGCTGCAGCCGCCGCACGCGCGCAGAGAGAATGGCGTCGAGCAGCGCGTGCGGTGCCAGGCGGCTCAACCAGGCGCCCGCATGTGCCCCGGGCGTCACGCAGTAGCGACGATGCGGGCAGCGCGCTTCCAGCGCATGCACGATCTTGCGCGCCACCGCCTCCGGCGGCTTGTTCCAGAATCCCGGCTTCTTCACCCGCGTCCGGCGCCGCTCCAACTCACGCACAAACATCCCGCCAAAACGCGAGCGCGCCGCGTCCACATGCCGCTCCGCCTTCTCCAGCGCATTGCTCCGAAACGCGGTGATGATCGGGCCCGGCTCGATGATCGACACCGCGATCCCGCTGTCCGTCAGCTCCACCCGCAGCGCATCCGACAGCGCCTCCACCGCAAACTTGCTGGCACAATAAGCGCCCATGAACGGCATCACCACGCGCCCCAGCACGGAGCTGACATTCACGATGCGCCCCGAGCCCTGCCGCCGCCAGGCCGGAATCAGCGCCGTCGTCAGCTCCTGCAGCCCGAATACATTCACCTCAAACTGCTGGCGCAGGGCGTCGCGATCCAGATCCTCCAGCGCGCCCGGCTGCCCCACGCCGGCGTTGTTCACCAGCGCCCCCAGCGCGCCGCCCGACCGCTCCAGAACCAGCGCCGCCGCCCGCTGCACCGACTCACTGCGCGAGACATCCAGCTCGACCGGCTCCAGACCCTTCGTCGCCAGCATCGCCAAATCTTCCGGCGCGCGCGCCGTGGCGAACACGCGCCAGCCGCGCGCCGCCAGCATCTCCGCCGTCGCCAGGCCAATGCCCGACGAACAGCCCGTCACCAACACGGAACGAGGAACCGGGGGAAAAGACATAGACCTCCATGCGCCCGGGAGCCACCCGTTTCCGGCGCGATTTCGCGGGCAGGATAGCCCACGGCGGGCACGCCGGGAAGCACGCATCATTGCGCGGGCGCCAGCCACACCCGGCCACGGAAGAAGTGCACGCGTGGCGTGGCCGGGTTGGTGACGCGCACGTCGCCCTGCAAGCCCTCTCGGTTTGTGTACCCGGGGAGGCCCCACCACGTGGTGTCGACTAGGCCTGTGGCACTCTCCAGCGTGTAAAACCGCACCTGGCCCTCGGAACCCGGTTCGCCAAGGACGGCCTGAAAACCAACCACCACCGCATTGGTGGCGCCGGCGATCGTGAGTCGGAAGTTGCTGGCGGCATTGGTCGGTTCCGTGCCGGCGGCAAACTCCGCCTCGTCGGGCTGGCCATCGCCGTCCCAGTCCGCCGCGCCATCGCGGGTGAGGCTCCGGAAGTGCAGCCGCTCCCAGGCATCCGGTAGCTCGTCGCCGTCGGTATCGTCCGCCGCGCTGCTCCCCGGCGTCGGCGGGTACGCCGCGGTCCAGTTGGCCGGGTCGCGTCCCGATACCCATGGCGAAACGCGCTGCAGCGAGTGCCCCGTTCCATCCGCGTCCGGCGGCCAGGGTGCGCGGTCGAAGTAGATGATCTCGTCCACGAGCACCCCGATCATGGGGTCTTCCGGCAAGTCCGGCGCCAGTGGCTTTTCCAGCGCCAGCCGCGCGGTGTGGTTGTCCAGTTGCCCGCTGTAGGGCCCAAAGAGGCGCACCTCGCCGTTGGTCAGCCCGTAGCCCGCGAGAAACGCCGCCCGCGCCGTCGCGTTGCTGACGGGATCAAACCCGACCGCCACCACGCGTTCGTTCGGCGCCAGCGTGGTGCCCGCCGGGAACGTGTAGGCCACGCCGCCGTCAATCCGCCACGGTCCATCCGCCGACCACAGTTGGGTGGTCACGATCCCGGCGTTGCGGACTTCCACGAATTCGGCGAGAGCCTCGTCTCCTGTCGTTGCCGGATGATAGAGAAACTCGCTGATCACCACGCCCGAGGTGGGCGCGGCATTGGCGGCCCACGGCGTCCGCGGCGTCAGCGCGTACCAGTACGTTTGTCCATCGCGGTAGCGCCCCAGGCTCCAGTCGTTTTCCTGCCCCTTGAAGCGCACCGCGTCCACCACCCGGTCCCGGCCGCCGCCCGGCAGATAGCTCAGGAAGACGGTCTCCCCCGCCTTGTTCAGTCCAAAGCCGTTGGTGAGCGGACTGTGGAATCCGCTGATCTCGTCGAAGACGATCCACGCGCCGGCCGCCAGCGTCGTTCCCGGCGGAATGGCCCACTTGTCCAGCGCGTCGCCATCATCGCTCAAGTACCAGCCCACCAGGCTCACGGCGCCAGTTCCCGGGTTGAACAGTTCCAGCCAGTCGTTGGAGTCGTAGCCCGGGAAGTTGGTGTCGGAGAGGTCCGTATGCGCCACCACTTCATTGAGCACGACCTCGCGCGCCGGCTCGGGATCCGGCGCGCCCGGCGAGCCGTCGACGAAGGCGCTGGCCCGCCAATTGCCACCGTAGTCGAGCGCCTCGGTTTGATCGTCAAACACAAGCGGCACCAGCGAGTGCCCGGTGCCGTCGGCGGCCTCCGGCCAGCCGCGCGCGTCGTTGTAGGTGAAGCGCACCAGCGTCCGCCCCAGCCCGTCCCCCACCCGCACCTCCTCCCCCCCATCCGACAGTGTCTTGATGGGGAAGTGGTAGTAGCGCTGGTACTCGCCGGCGATGTTGAGCGCCGGCCAGTTCGTGTAGCGGGCCTGGAACGCCGCGAGATCGGCCACGATGAGCACGTACTCCCCGGGAGCCAGGCTGCGGACCGCGCCACTCGCGAAGTCAAATGTGATCCCCTCCGCGAACCGCACGCCCACCAGACCCGCCACGGTGTCCCCGGCGTTGCGCAGCTCGATGAATTCGTAATCCTGCGCCGTGAAATTCGTCACCCCCGGCGGCGGGTTGCGCGGGTGGAACATCAGCTCCGTCACCCGCAGCTCCGCCGGCGCCTCGGGCGCGAAGAACGCCTCGGCCAACGCACTCCATTCGCCACCCGCCTGGGCACGAGCCTTGACCGTTGTCGCCAGCGTGATGGGAATCGGACCGGTGTAGGCATCGCCCGCTGGCGCTCCGCTACCCGGCGTTCGCGGGTCACGCCCATCCAGCGTGTAGAAGATCGTGTTCGACGCGCTCATCGCCAGCAGGAATCCCGGCGCCACGGCACCGCCCTGCTGGCTGAAGGCCGGCGGGTCCAGCGGTGGGTACCAGCCCTTTTCCCGCAACTGTGCGATCAGGATCGGCGTGCGCAGATCGAAGAAGCCGCTGCGGATCGCCTCGACGTTGTTCGACCACAGGCCGGGGTAGAGGTGATTCTGCCAGCGCGCGGATTCCGCCACCACCGGCAGGCGCGTTTCGTCGGCCCGGTACT
>CAZWQJ010000065.1:0-20261 GCA_964635825.1 uncultured Victivallales bacterium
CAGGTGTCAGGTGTCAGGTGTCAGGTGTCAGGTGTCAGGTGTCAGGTGTCAGGGTGCGGAGGGAACCGCAGAACAAAGGAACCTCAGATCGGCGAAGTTCAGATTGGACTTCGCTGTTCGCCGATCCTTGTTCGATATTCTGCGGTTCATCAAACGTCATTTGCACTCCCCGGTCAAGATAGGGGGGAGGGGGTGGGGGGGAGTTATCGGTTATCGGTGTTGGGTGTTGGGTGTTGGGTGTCAGTGGAGCTTCTGGCGCGATGCCGCCAGATGAAGCGTGGCATGAGACAGATGGGAGATCGGCGTGTACGAGTATGGCGGGGGAAGCCAATCCCATAATCGTACACGTACTCGTACACGCGAATCTCTTCGCCATTTTCACCTGATTTCTCAGACGAGGTGTTGGGTGTCAGTGATCAAGATTCTCGGGCAGGATAGGGGGTGGGGGTGGGAGGTGGCAAGGGTGGTGTGTGGGGTTCGTGGACGCTGCCGATGATCCAGGTGCTGGGGATGGCGCCGTGGTGGCGGCTATCGGTGCTGTGGTTGCGATTATCGCCGAGCACGATGTAGCAGTCGGGTGCGGCTTGGACGCGATGGCCGGCGAGCGCGCCGGGGGCGGTGATGGTGCCGGGCGGCAGATAGGGTTCCTGCAGGCGGACGCCGGCGATGAACACGGCGCCGTCCTTGAATTCGACGGTTTCGCCGGGCAGGGCGATGACGCGTTTGACGCTGGCCGAATCGCCGGGTTTGCGGAAGGCGACGACTTCGCCGCGGTGCGGGTGGCGGCGGCGGAAGGTGGGCAGCCAGAGGATGACGCGCTGCCCGTCATGGAGGGCCGGTTCCATGCTGGGGCCCTGAACGATGGACACCTGCACGCCATAGGTGCGGATGAGCAGAGCGGCGAGCAAGGTCCAGAACAGCATGGCCGCGAAGATGCGCACGCGCTGCCGCTGGGGGACTCTGGAGTAATCGAAGAGGCGGCGGCGCATGGGGCCCTCATCGCCGTGGGTGGGCGCGTTGGCTTACTTGCCGAAGAATCGCCGGCCCGGGACGTAGAGGACGGCTGCTCCGGCGATGATCAGGCTGAGGGCGACCAAGGAGCGGAAGTTGTGTTCGAGGGAGACGGTGATGGCGCGCTGTTTGGGGTCAGCGGACAATTGGGAGGGGGTGGTTCGGGGGATGCGGGGCAAGAGGACGGCGATGAGGATGACGACGGCGACGAGGACGGCGGCCACGGCGCCGCCGAATTGGCCGCCATCCATGGGGCGGGTTGGGTCGAAGAAGGAGGTGCGCAGGTGGGCGAGAGCCAGAGCGGTCCAGATGAATCCGAAGATGAGGAGCAGAGCGCCGATGCGCCCGGTGGCGAGGATGTAGGGTTGCCAGAAATCCTCGGGGCGGTGTGAACCGCTGGTGGCGAGGACGAGGATGAAGCCGACGGCGGTGACGATGCCGGCGACCCAGGCGGTGCGACGCAATTCCGGTTTGGTGAAGGTGGACATGCGATTGAAGGGTGAAGTGTACCGCGCGGTGCGGCGAGGGGCAAGCGCCTAGTAGCGTTTGCGGAGGTGCGAGGGCGGGATGCGCAGCATGAGGCGGTACTTGGCGACGGTACGCCGGGCGATGGGGATGCCGCGTTCCTGGAGTCGCGCCATGATTTCCTGATCGGAGAGCGGTGAGTCGCCCGGTTCCCCGGCGACGAGGGTGTTGATGATGTCCTTGACGGTCTTATTGGAGACTTCATTGCCGTCGGTGGTGCGGATGCCGGGGGTGAAGAAGTACTTGAGTTCGAAGATGCCGTTGGGCGCCTTCATGTATTTGCCGGAGACGGCGCGGCTGACGGTGGTTTCGTGGACGCCCACCTTGGCGGCAATCTCAGCCATGGTGAGGGGGCGCAGGTGCGAGACGCCGTACTCGAGGAATTCCTGCTGGGTGTTGACGATCTCGCTGGCGATGCGGTGAATGGTCTTCTGGCGTTGGTGAATGCTCTTGATCAGGAAGACGCCCGCGCGGATGCGTTCCTGGATGTAGGTTTTCACGTCGGGCTTGGTGGTGGGATCGCCCATCAGTTCGCGGTAGTGGTTGCTGATGCGCACGTGGGGGAGCTGATCGTCATTCAGGACGATGACGTACTTGCCGTCGATTTTCTGGACGACGATCTCGGGCAGGACGTAGGTGGTGGGGTCCTCGCTGAAGATGCGGCCGGGCTTGGGATCGAGTGTGGCGATGATCTTGGCGCCGTGCTGGACCTCGTCTGGCGAGATCTTCAGCGCGCGGGCGATGTCGGCAAAGCGGCGGTGGCCGAGGGCATCCAGGTGGTCCTGGACGATGGCGACCGCGACCGGGTCGGGCTTCAGTTGGCGGTTGAGCTGCATCAGCAGGCATTCGCGCAGGTCGCGGGCGCCGATGCCGGTAGGGTGAAAGTCCTGGACGACGGCGAGGATGTCGCCGAGATGTTCGGGGTCGCTGCCGGTGCTGGAGGCGAGGTCTTCGACGCTGGTGGTGAGGTAGCCATCGTCATCGACGCTGCCGATGATCAGTTCGCCGATCTGGCGATCGCTTTCCGACAGGCCGGCATACTGCAACTGCTCCAGCAGTTGTTCCTGAAGGGAGACCAACTGGGGAATGGAGTCGAGGAGGAACTGGCGCTTTTCCTCATCTTCCTCGGTGTAGGGGCGGTTCTGAGCGTTCTGGAAGAAGTACTCGCGCCACTCGTCATCGAGCTTGGCGAGGGTTTCGAATTCGTGATCGAAATCGAGGGCCTCGCGGGATTCCTTTTCGTTGACCTCGCCATTGCCGGGTTCGATTTCGATGGATTCGCGTTGTTCGGGCGCCTCCTCGATGGTGGGGTTCTGTTCCAGTTCCTTCTGGATCATGGCGCGCAGTTCGAGGATGGGGACCTGGAGCATTTCCAGGGACTGGCGCAACTGGGGCGCCAGCATCATTTGCAGACGCTGCGACTGTGAGAGCGAGAGTGTTTGGCTTGGCATGCCCGATTCCGTTCTGTTACCGTCCGGCGCCTTGAGACAAGGGCGCGCCCGGCTTCCGGTCCCTCTTCATCACTATAGCGGGCTGCGCGTGTTTCTCAAGCGGAATCCGGGGGTCGGGGCTTGTTGACGGTGGACGTGGAAGGGTGACCATGGCGTTGACGGTGTGTGTGCTGGCGAGTGGGAGTGCGGCCAACTGCATCTATGTGGCCTCGCCGACGACGCGGATCCTGGTGGATGCGGGGTTGAGCGGGCGCGAGACGCAGAAGCGCTTTGAGCAGCTGGGGGTGGACGTCACGTCGGTGCATGCGGTTTGTCTGACGCACGAGCACGACGATCACCGGGCGGCGCTGAAGACGCTGCACACGCGGCACGGGATTGGGTTGTACGCCAACGCGGGGACGATCGACGCGATCGAGCGCGATGGCAAGCTGGGGCCGGTGGCGTGGCAGGTGTTCGCGACGGGGGTGCCCTTCCCGTTGGGGGACCTGACGGTGGAGCCGTTCTCGGTTCCGCACGACTCCTTCGATCCGGTGGGGTATGTGGTGGAGCATGCGGGCAGTCGGGTGGGGCTGGTGACGGACATCGGGATGGCGACGCATGCGGTGCGGGAGCGCCTGCGCGGGTGCCGGGCGATCGTGCTGGAGAGCAACCACGACGAGGAGATGCTGCGGAACTCGTCGCGGCCGTGGTCGTTGAAGCAGCGCATCCTGGGGCGGCAGGGGCATTTATCCAATGCGCAAGCGGGGGAGTTGCTGGCATCGGTCGCGGGGCCGGAGCTGCGGTATGTCTTTCTGGCGCACTTGAGTGTGGACTGTAACCGGCCGGAGGTGGCGGTGGGCACGGTGCGACGATTGCTGGACGCGGCGGGGCACGGGCATGTGGAGATCAAGCTGACTTACGCCGAGCGCCCGAGTGATGTGGTGGAGGTGTAGGGGAAGGCAGAAGGAAGAAGGAAGAAGGAAGAAGGAAGAAGGAAGAAGGCAGAAGGCAGAAGGCAGAAGGCAGAAGGCAGAAGGCAGAAGGCAGAAGGAAGAAGGAAGAAGGCAGAAGGCAGAAGGAAGAAGGCAGAAGGAAGAACACTCGTCTGAGAAACCTTGTCGCGAGCTTTGTCGCGAGCTTCGTCGAAAGCGGCTGTTGGGCGTATGGATACGCCGACAAATCTCCCGACAAAGCTCCCGACAAAGATGGGGGATCGTTTCTCATGCCCTTTTCCATCTGGCAGCTTTGCGCCAGCGGCGCCACTGAACACTGAAGTTCGGAGTTTCAGGCAGTGCCTGGGGGGTGCCACTGCCTTCTCACTTCTTCCTTCTGCCTTTTCCGCGATGGCGCTAGAGTGGGGGCATTCGTGGAGGGAACTGACGCATGAAGACATTGGGAACGGCGTGGATGTTGTTGGGTGGGGTTTTGCTGGCGGGGTGTCGATCGACGGCGACGGGGCCGGTGGTGATGCCGGGTGAAACCGTGCCGGTGGCGATCGTGGAGCCGACGGCGACGATACCGGCTGAAGCGCGCAACGTGAATCTGCGCGATGTGGGGTTGGATCTTTTGCCGGCCGAGGTGGCTGGGCTGGGTTCGGTGGAGGGGATCTATGCCGATGGGAATCCGTTGCTGGCTTTTCCGCGCGAGGTGCTGGGGCTGACAACCTTGCGCAAGCTGACCCTGGACCGCTGCGGGATCGCGGCGTTGCCGCCGGAACTTGGGGGGCTCTCGGGGTTGGAGCTGTTGAGTCTGAATCAGAATTCGCTGACGGCGTTGCCGGTCGAGATCGGGGGCTTGGCGGGGTTGCGGGTGCTTCATCTGCAGGGGAACCGCCTGAGCTATTTGCCGGCGGAGATCGGGAACCTGGATCGGTTGGAGCTGCTTTCGCTCGGGCAGAACGCGCTGCTGACGTTGCCGGCGGAGCTTGGATCGATGGAGCAACTGCGGACACTGGGGTTGGAGTACAACCAGGTGTCGGAGTTGCCGGCGTCGATCGGCAACCTTTCGCGGTTGGAAGGGTTGGACCTGACGGGGAACCGGCTGACGGGGCTTCCGGCGGAGGTGCAGGATTTGAAGAACTTGCGGATTCTGAAGCTGACGGGGAACCCGATCGTGCCGAAGGTGCGGGAGCGCATTCGCGCGTGGCTGCCGGACTGCATGATTGTCTGGTAGCCTTGGGGCGCGAAATTCCTCAAAAAAAAGACTGGCATCGGCGGCGGTTCTGTTATGATGCCCGAGCCTGCTTGGAGAGAGCTTCGAAGCGAGGTGTGTGACGGGATCGCGGCGCGAGTGGCGTCGGGAGGGTCCGTCGCGCAAGGAATGGGGACCCGCCCCCGAGGACTCGTACAGCAGACAGAAGGAAGATAGGAAGACGCTATGGGTACGAAGTTGTATGTCGGTAACCTGTCGTATGAGGCAACGGACGAGCACGTGCGCGATGCATTTGCGCAGGTGGGCAAGGTCTTGAGCTGCGACGTGATCATGGACAAGTACACGAACAAGTCGCGCGGGTTCGCGTTCGTGGAGATGGGTTCCCAGGATGATGCCAACCGTGCGGTATCCGAGCTGAACGGCAAGGATCTGCTGGGGCGTTCGCTTCGCGTGAATGAAGCGCGTCCGAAGGAAGATCGTCCCCGTGGCGGTGGCGGCGGTGGCTACGGTGGTGGCGGCGGCGGTGGCGGCTACGGCGGCGGTGGCGGTGGCGGCTACGGCGGCGGTGGCGGCGGCTACGGTGGTGGCCGGCCGGACCGCAGCGACAAGCGCGATTTCCAGGGCGGCCGTCGCTAGTACGGTTGTAACGATTGAGAATGGAAGCGGTGTCGGCTCGGCCGGCACCGCTTTTTTTGTGCAGGGGCCGACATGAGCGAGCCGTTGGTGCGCATCCGCAAGTTGAGCCGCGTCTACCGGCAGGGCGATATCGACGTGACGGCGTTGGACGGGGTGTCGCTGGAGATTGAGCGGGGCGAGTTTGTGGCGTTGATGGGGCCGAGTGGTTCGGGCAAGAGCACGTTGCTGCATCTGATTGGCGGGGTGGATCGGCCGACGGCGGGGGAGTGCCATGTGGCGGGAGTGGACGTGGCGCGGCTGGGGGAGAATGCGCTGGCGGACTGGCGCCATCGACAGATTGGGTTTGTCTTTCAGACGTTCAATTTGATTCCGGTTTTGACGGCGGCGGAGAATGTGGAGATGCCGTTGTTGTTGACGGGGTTGAATGGTCGTGAGCGGCGGGAGCACGTGCGGACGGTGCTGGAGTTGGTGGGGCTTGGGGATCGGGGGCACCACCTGCCGCGGCAGTTGTCCGGGGGGCAGGAACAGCGCGTGGCGATTGCGCGTGCGCTGGTGACGGATCCGATGCTGATCGTGGCGGATGAGCCGACGGGGAATCTTGATGCGCATTCGGCGGCGGAGGTGCTGCAGTTACTGAGCCGTTTGAATACGACGGGTGGCAAGACGGTGATCATGGTGACGCACGACCCGAAGGCGGCGGCCTACGCGAAGCGGGTGGTTCATCTGGAGAAGGGGCAGTTGACGAACGGCGGGGGGGCGGCGTGACGGTGCTGGGCTTTGTTGTACGCAACGCGTTGCGCAACAAGCGACGGCTGGCGTTGACGATCCTGAGCGTCGCGCTGAGCCTGTTCATCTACACGATGCTGCAGACGGCGCTGCGCGAGTTGACGCAGCCGGCGAGTTCGGAGGCGGCGGCCACGCGGCTGGTGGTGCGGCATCGGGTGTCGCTGGCGAACGTGCTGCCGGTGAAGTACCAGTCGCGGATCGAACGGATCCCGGGGGTTGACCTGTGCACGCGCTTCACCTGGTTTGGCGGCGTGTACAAGGATGAGCGCAACTTTTTCCCGCAGTTTGCCTGCGAGGCGGACAAGGTGTTTCGGGTGTTCAATGAGTCGGTGGTGGATCCGTTGGAGTTGGAGGCGTTCATTAGGGAGCGTACGGCGTGCGCGGTGGGGATCAAGACGATGGAGCGCTTTGGTCTGAAGCTGGGCGATCGGATTACGCTGCAGGGGACGATGTGGCCCTGCGATCCGGAGTTGGTGATTCGGGCGGTGTATCGGCAGGGCATCGATGAAACCAACTTATTCTTTCACCATGATTACTTCGATGAATTGCTGGGGAATCCGGGGCTGGTGGGTACGTTCTGGATCCAGGCGGCGTCGGCCGAGGCGATTCCGTCGATGATCGAATCGATCGACGCGACCTTCCGGAATACGGATGCGGAGACGAAGACGGAGACGGAGCGGGCGTTTCAGCTTGGGTTCATTTCGATGTTCGGCAACATCAAGATGTTGATCGGGTCGATCAGCACGGTGATTGTGTTCACGCTGATTCTGGTGACGGCGGGGACGATGAGCATGGCGATCCGGGAGCGGGCGCGCGAGATTGCGATTTTGAAGACGGTGGGGTTCGACGGGTTGCGGGTGTTTGGGCTGCTGCTGGCGGAGTCGTTCGGGCTGGCGATGGTAGGCGGCGTTTTGGGTTGCGGCGGGGCGGCGGCGCTTTTCAACTCGATCGACATGTACAAGCTGAGCCAGGGCTTCTTCATCAAGTTCGAGGTAACGCCGCACATTGTGGCGGGCGGGTTGCTGTTGGCGGCATTCCTGGGGGTAACCAGTTGCCTGTTGCCGGCGTGGGCGACCATTCGGGCGACGATCATCGGCGGGTTGCGGGAGCTGGACTGAGCCATGGCCATTCCTCTGAAGTACAATCTGCGCAATTTGCGGCAGCGCTGGCGGCTGACACTGGCGACGGCGCTGGGCGTGGCGTTGGTGGTGGCGGTGTTTGTGATGGTGATGGCGCTGGCGCAGGGATTGAAGGCGACTTACGTGGTGACGGGAGATGCGCGCAATTTGCTGCTGCTGCGCAAGGGCTCGACGGCGGAATCCAGCAGCCAGATTGCGCGGGCGGATGTGCAGCGGGTTCGGTACCTGGAGGGCATCGCGCGCGACGAGGCGGGGAATCCGCTGGTCTCGGCGGAGATCATCCTGCTGATCTACCTGGACCGGATCGATGGCAGCGGTGGTGCGAACGTCCTGATCCGGGGCATGCGCGCGGCGGGGCTATCGTTGCGGCCGCAGGTGCGGATGGTGGAGGGGCGGATGCTGCAACCGGGGTTGCGCGAGTGCGTGGTGAGCCGGAAGATAGCCGACCGCTTTGCGAATTGCCGGGTGGGCCAGCAGTTTCAGTCCGGCGCCACGAGCTGGACGGTGGTGGGCATCTTCGAAGCGGGCAAGACGGCGTATGAGTCCGAGATCTGGATGGATGCGGACGAGGCGCGCGATGTTTTCAACCGGGATTTTTACGGGTCGGTGCTGTTGCGGGCGGCGGATGGGGCGGGGCCGGCGCTGGTGGCGCGGCTGGAGGCTGATCGTGCGCTGCAGGTGCGGGTGCTGGGGGAGACGGAGTACTACCGCGAGCAGACGAAGTCGGCGGGGCCGATCCAGTTTCTGGGTGGCTTTCTGGCGGCGATCATGAGTGTGGGGGCGGCCTTTTCGGCGATGAACACGATGTATGCATCGGTCAGCAACCGCACGCGCGAGATTGGGACGCTGCGGGTATTGGGTTTTCGCCGGCGGGAGATCTACGTGGCCTTTCTGGTGGAGTCCGTCCTGTTGGCGCTGTTGGGAGGCGCGCTGGGGTGCCTGTTGTCGTTGCCGCTGAACGGGGTCGCGACGGGCACCATTGGGTGGTCCACGTTCGCGGAGGTGGCCTTCGAATTTCGGATAACGCCTGAGCTGCTGGGACACGGGATGGTATTTGCGCTGGGCATTGGGGTTGTGGGGGGGCTGCTGCCGGCGCGAATGGCGGCGCGGCGACCGATCCTGGATGCGCTGCGGGCGGTGTAGAACATCGAACACTGAACATTGAACATCCAACGTCGAAGTTTGGCGTAGCTGTTCAAAGAACGGGATCAGGAGAGTGGGACTATGATGGAAACGGGGAAGCAGGAGTGGTCGCCGCTGGCGATTGATGCGGCGAAGAAGAGCCGGCGGCGGTTGGGGCCGTTGGGGATGATTGTGGGCGTGCTGGTGGTGCTGGCGGTGGGGCTCGTGGTGTTTCTGAGCACGGGCAAATCGGAGCGAGCACCGGTGCCGGTGGGGGGTGGCGGCGCCGGGGCGGGAAGCAGCACGGGCGGGGTGGCGGTGGCTGTCGCGGATACCAACGTGGTGCTGACGGTGAGCGGCTACGTGATTCCGCGCGAGCGGATTGAGATCAGTCCGCGCTTTCAAGGGACGGTGCAGTGGATCGGGGTGAAGAAGGGGGACCGTGTGAAGGCGGGCGAGGTGCTGGTGCGGCTAGACGATGCCGAGCAGCGCGCGCGCCTGGCGGAAGCGGACGGGCAGGTGGCGCTGGCGGAGGCTCAGCGCGAACATGCGCGGGCCCAGTTGGCACGGCAATCGGAGCTGGCGCAGCGGCAGGTGGAGAGTTCGGCCTCGCTGGATGCGGCGGAGCGCGACGTGGGGATGGCGGAGGCGCAGGTGCAGGTGGCGGCGGGGCAGCGCGCGTTGGCGGCGACGTACCTGGAATGGTGCACGATTCGGGCGCCGATCGACGGCGTGATTTTGGAGAAGCTGGTGAATCCGAACGAGTTGGTGACGCCGCAAAGCTTTGGCGACGGGAACGGTCCGAGCACGGCCTTTCTGGCCATGGCGGATCTGGCGGACCTGCAAGTGGAGATCGATCTCAACGAAGCGGACACGCCGCGGGTGCATTTGCGGCAGGCGTGCCGGGTGGTGCCGGAAGCGTATCCGGACCGCGCGTATCGCGGGTACGTGGCGGAGCTGGCGCCGGAGGCGGATCGCGCGAAAGGGACGCTGCAGGTGAAGGTGCAGGTGGAGCAGCCCGACGCCTACCTGACGCCGGAACTGACGGCGAAAGTGGATTTTCTGAAGACGGATCGTCCGGTGGAGGACTGACATGATACGCACAGGGGACGCGGGCGGTGTGATGAGAGGGGCGGCATGGGTCCGCCTGCTGGTGGCGGTGCTGCTGGTGGCGGGCGGCGTGGCAGTGGGTGGGGAGTCGAACAGCGCCGAGGTGCGCCAGATCACGGTGGCGGATGCGATTGTGCTGACGCTGGAGAACAACCGCGGGCTCGTGGTGGAGCGGGCGGGCGCGCAGATGACGGCGACGCGAATCGGTGAGGAGCGGGCGGCGTTTGATCCGACGCTGCGGGCGGGCGTTGAGCGTGCCGATTCCGAGGGGGAGCTGAACACGGTGATGGGGAGCATCCCGACGAATGGGGGCTATGAGACGGTGTCGGCCACGGTGGGCGCGGGCGTGCGGTTGCCGACGGGGACGCGCGTGGACGTGGAGGGGCGGGCCGTGGGCCTGGATGCCGACGGCGCGCCGTCGGAGTTGGATTCGGTGGGGGCCGGGATTTCGGTGACGCAATCGCTGTTGCAGGGGCGGCGGGTGGCGGCCAATCTGGCGAGTCTGCGTCAAGCGCGGCTGGATGCGGCGGGGTCGGCCTTCGAGCTGCGCGGGTATGCGGAGGCGCTGGTGGCGCGGGTGGAGGACGCGTACTGGGGCTACGCGCTGGCGCTGGAAGATGTGCAGATTCACAGCAATGCGCTGGCGGTGGCGGAGCAGCAATTCCGGGACATGCAGGAGCGGGTGCGGGTGGGTACGGTAGCGGTGCTGGAACTGGCGGCCAGCCAGGCCGAGCAGGCGGCGCGGGCGGAGGCGTTGGTGCGTGCGACCAATGCGGCGCGTGCGGCGCATCTGCGGCTGTTGAGCCTGGTGCTGGCCCCGGGTGACGATGGATGGAACCGGGAGCTGGTGCCGGCGGAGGCGTTGGCGATGCCGGCGCCGACGCTGGAGCCGGTGGACGCGCACGTGGGGGTGGCGCGCGCGAAGCGTCCGGACTTGAACCAGGCGCGGCTGGCGCGCGATCGCCAGGAGTTGGAGGTGGTGCGGACCCGCAGCGGGCTGCTGCCGCGGCTGGATGTGTTTGCGCGATTGGGGCGCACGGGGTACGCGGCGGCGTTCGACGATGCGGTGCGCGATCTGCCGGACGATGCCGAAGAGACGCGGGTGGGGATCGAGCTGGAGTATCCGTGGGGGCGGCGCGCGGAGCATGCGCAGGCGCGGCGGGCCGTGCTGGGGGTCGGGCAGGCCGAGGCGGCGCTGGCGAATCTGGAGCAGCTGGCGGAAGTGGATGTGCGCACGGCCTACCTGGACGTGGTGAGCGCGCAGCAGGAAGTGGCCGCCAGCGCCGAGACGGTGCGCTTTCGCGAGGACGCGGCGAAGGCGGAGCAGGAGAAGCTGGCGGTGGGGAGTTCGACGACGCTGCAGCTGGCGCAGGCGCAGCGCGATCTGCTGGTGGCGCAACTGGCGTACGCGCGGGGCGTGACCAACAGCCGGCGGGCGCTCGTGAATTTGTATCGGATGGACGGCACGCTGCTCGAGCGCCGGGGCGTGACGGTCGAGGTGAACGTGGACGAGTGAGGGCGGCGCGGGGCCGCACGGTCTTTCCTTGTGGCCCCTTTCGGACACACGGCCGACACGGAGGTCGGCCCTCCAAATTGAATACAGGCCTTTTCGGTGTCTTGGAGGGGCGGGCTCCCGCCTACGCCGGGCCTGCGGCGGCCAAGCTGTCCCGACCGCGTTCGAAAACAGTCAAAAGGAAAGACCGTGCGCGGGGCCATCAGCGCGCGAGAAAATCCTGGATGCCGGTCATCACCATTTGGGCGGCGAGGGCGGCGAGGATGAGCCCGGTGAGTTTGCTGAGGATGCCGATGCCCCGGTTGCCGAGGGAGCGTTGGATCCATGACGCGAGCAGCAGCATGACGCAGAGGCCGGCCACGGCGAGGAGCATGGCCAGGCAGCCGAGACCGCGCGCGGCGACGCCATTCAATTCCGCACCCAATACCAGGAGTGTGCCCGTGGTGGCGGGGCCGACGATGATGGGCATGGCGAGCGGGACGACGGCGATGTTGCCATCGCGGTTGGCGCCGGCTGAGGATGCATTGCCCTGGACGAGGGCGACGGCGGATAGGAACAGGAGCGCGCCGGCGCCGATGCGAAAGGCGTTGAGGGTGATGCCGAAGAGTTCGAACAGTTGATTGCCGGCGAAGAAGAGGATCATGCACAGGCAGGCGACGGCGGCGCAGACGCCGAGGGCCAGGCGCCGGCGACGGTGTTCGGTGTAGCCCTCCGTCAGGCTCAGGAACATGGACAGGGCGAAGAAGGGCGTAAAGACGAACGAGAACTTGATCCACACGCTGACGAAGAAGGAAAGGCCATCGGTCATGGCGGGGCTCCGGGGAGCAAGGGGATCAGCGTTTTGGGGCCGGCTTTTTCTCTTCGATGACGCCGACGCTCATTTTGCCGATGCCGAGTTTTTTAGCGGCGCCCATGACGAGGACGACGCGTTCGAAGCTGGCGGCCTTGTCGGCTTCGATGAGGATGCCCTGGTTGGCGGGGTCGGTGGCGAGGACGGACAGGGTGGTTTCCACGAGTTCATCCGCGACCGGCTTTTCTTCCAGGTAGATGGAACCATCGGCGCGGATATGGGCGCGCAGGGGCTTTTCCTGCTGGCTGTCGCGGGGATCGGAGGTGGCGCTGCGGGGCAGGTTGACCTTGATCTGGGATTCGACGAGGAACGGCGTCATGACCATGAAGATGATGAGGAGGACGAGGGCGATATCGATGAACGGGATCATGTTCATCTCGGCCAGGAGGGCGTATTTGCCCTTACTATTGGAGCCGGAAACGTTCACCGTGAGTCTCCCCCATGGTCTCGAGTTTCTCGATCAGGGCGAAGATGGAGATTTCGACCTGTTGGGCGAGGCGCTGGAGTTTGCGTGCGTAGATGTTGTAGGCGACGACGGCGGGGATGGCAACGAACAGGCCGAAGCCGGTGGTGATGAGGGCCTCGGCGATGCCGGCGGCGACGACCTGGGGTCCGCCGCCAGTGCTGACGGCGATGTCCTGAAAGGCCTTGATGATGCCGATGACGGTGCCGAGCAGGCCGACGAAGGGGGCGGTGCTGGCGACGGTGGCGAGGGCGGGCAGGAAGGTTTCGAGGTGGTGGAGCTGGGACTGGAGGGCATGCTGGGCGGCGCGCTCGCGGTCCTCGCGGGTGGAGGGGGCGGAGAGGATGGCGGCGACCACGACGGCGATGGGGAGGGGATAGCGGGCGCACTGCTTGTAGGCGTGCTCGGGGCCGTGGCTCTCCATCAGGCGCAGGCAGTTGGTGACGAAGGCCTGGATGTCGCAACGGACGGCGTGGAAAGCCAGTCCGCGATCGACCATGACGGTGATGGAGACGATGGACATCCCGAGCAGAACGGAAAGCACGGGCCAGCCGTTCAGGATCATATCGCGCAGGGTAAAACCGGTCATGCGTCCTCGCTAGTTGTCCGCGGCGACGTGCACCGCGCACCGACTCGCGCACTGTACGGACGAGGGGGCTGGGCAAGCAATGAAAAACGCGGCGGAGGCCGCGGCGGATGCAGGACGCTTCCAATTGACAGGGGGTTGGAAAGGGGTTCATGCTGCGCGGCTACGCTGGCATCGGGAGCCGGCAGGGGGAGTGCATGAGCATGAGGGATGACGAATCCCCTGCGACCGAACGAGGTTCAGGCACACCGCCGGCCTTGGAAGGGCTGGCCGCCGGCGTGCTGACCTTTCTGATCGTGGGCCTGTGCATGGGGGTGGTGTATCGGCAGGGGATAGGGGCCTTCGACCAAGAGGTGCGCAATGGCCTGGTGCGCGCCGCCAAGACGGCGGCGAGTTTTGTGGATGGGGACCTGCACGGCACGTTCACGGATCCCAGCCAGGAGGTGACGCCGGCTTACGAGCGGGCGGTTGATCCCTTGCGGCGGGTGCTGCGTGCGCGGCCGGACATACGCTTTCTCTACACGATGGTGCTGCGGGATGGGGCTGTGCACATCGTGCTGGACGCGACGGCGCGCGGGGATGCCGATGGAGACGGGGTCGAGGACCACTCGCCGATCATGCAGCTGTATGAAGACCCGGCACCGGCGCTGCTGGAGGCGCTGATGACTGGGCGAGCGGGGGCGGACTCTGAGCCGGTGGTGGATCGGTGGGGCGCCTACCTGAGCGGCTATGCGCCCTTTTTCGATTCGGCGGGGAATCAGGCGGGCATCGTGGGCGTGGATTTGCGTGCGGATGCGCACATGGTGCGTCTGAACACGATGAGGCGCTCGCTGCGTGCGGGCGGTGGTCTGGCGTTGTGTGCCTGCACGGGGCTGGGGTGTGCGGTGTGGCTGAGCCGGCGGCGGATTCGGCGGGTCGAGCACCTGCGACGGCGCACGAATCTGGCGCTGCGGCGCAGCGAGGAGAGCCACCGGGCCCTGGTGGAGAATACGCCGGATTTGATCTTTCGTTTGGATGCGGAGAACCGCTTCACGTACGTGAGTCCGGCGATTGGGATGTTGGATCGTGGCGATCGGGCGGAGGCGCTATTGGGGTGCACGTTCGACGAGGTCTTCGGCAAGGACGAAAGCGGGATGCCATGGGGTGAGCTGTTGCAGGCGGTGTGGAACAGCGGGCGTTCGGCGGAGGGGGAGATTCAGCGCGTCGCGCGCGGCGGTTTGCAGGTGCTGAACGTGCGGCTGTTTGCGGAGCATGGTCCGGGAGCGGGGGTGACATCGGTGATGGGGATGGTGCGGGACATCACGGCGCACCGCCAGGCGGAGCGGGACTACCGGCAGTTGTTTGTGAGCATGGTGGAAGGTTTCGCGCTGCACGAGATCGAGTGCGATGCGGATGGGAAGCCGGTGGACTATCGGTTTCTGGGGGTGAATCCGGCGTTTGAGCGGCTGACGGGTTTGCGGGCGGCCGACTTGCTGGGGCGTCGTGTGCTGGAGGTGATGCCGGGCACGGAGCCGTCGTGGATCGCGATTTACGGCGAGGTGGCGCTTGGCGGGCGTGCGGTGACGTTTGAGCAGCACAGCGTCGAGCTGCAGCGGTACTACGAAGTGTCGGCCTATTCGCCGGTGCGTGGGCAATTTGCGTGCATGTTTTCGGATATCACGCAGCGGCGGCGGGCGGAGGAGGCGCTGCGGGAGCGGGAGGAGCGGTACCGGTCGCTGGTGGATGCGCTGGGCGATGCCTTGTTTGTGTACGGGATCAGCCCGGAGGGGAGCCTGGGCGCGTTTCTGGAGGTGAATGAGGAGGCGGTGCGGCGGCTGGGCTACACGCGGGATGAGCTGTTGCGGATGACGCCGCTGGATTTGGGCGCGCCGGAGTCGGCTGCGGCGGTGCGGGCGGTGTCGGCACGATTGCTGGCGGGGGAGCGGGTGGTGCTGGAGGGGGTGCACGTGGCGAAGGGTGGCCGCCGGATTCCGGTGGAGATGCGACTGCGGGCCTTTCCGCTGGCGGGGCAGACGGCCTGCATTGCGCTGGTGCACGACATCACGGAGCGCCGGCGGTTGGAGGAGGAGTCGCGCAAGGTGCAGGCGCAGATTCAGCATGTGCAGAAGTTGGAGGGGTTGGGGCTGCTGGCGGGCGGGATTGCGCACGACTTCAACAATCTGCTGATGGCGGTGCTGGGCAACGCCGATCTGGCGCTGGAGGACCTGCCGGCAGGATCGCCTGGGCGTTCGAACGTGCAGGAAGTGAAAGTGATTGCGGTGCGCGCCGCGGAGCTGTGTCGGCAGATGCTGGCGTATTCCGGCAAGGGAAAGTTTGTGGTGGAGCCGCTGGATTTGAGTGAGCTGGTGGAGGACATGGCGCACCTGTTGACGGTGTCGATCTCCAAGCGGGCGATGTTGAAGGTGGATTATGTGCGCAATCTGCCGAGCATCCTGGCGGACGCCTCGCAGATGCGGCAGGTGGTGATGAACCTGGTGATCAACGCGTCGGAGGCGGTGGCGGAGCGCAGCGGCGTGATTTCGATATCGACGGGACTGACGGAGTGTGATGCGGCATTTTTGCGAACGACGTATCTGTGCGATGCGGCGCCGGGGCTATTCGTGACGCTGGAAGTATCGGATACGGGCTGCGGGATGGATGCGGCGACGCTGGCGCGGATTTTCGACCCATTTTTTACCACCAAATTTACGGGGCGCGGCTTGGGTTTGGCGGCGGTGTTGGGGATTGTGCGCGGGCACAAGGGTGCGATCAAGGTCAGCAGCGAGCCGGGGCGTGGGACGACGTTCAAGGTGTTGTTTCCGGCGTCGATGGAGCCGGCGCTGGCGCGGGTGCCGGATGGCGACATGGACGGGTGGAGCGGCAGCGGGACGATCCTGCTGGTGGATGACGAGGAGCCGGTGAAGGTTATCGCCAGGCGGATGCTGGAGCGCAGCGGGTTCCAGGTGATCACCGCGAGTGATGGCCGGGAGGGCGTTGAACGATTTCGTGAGTGCGCCGACCGGATTGTGGCGGTGATCATGGATCTGACGATGCCGCACATGGACGGGGACGCCGCGTTTGGCGAGATGCACCGGCTGCGGAGCGATGTGCCAGTGATCTTGAGCAGCGGGTACACGGAGCAGGATGTGGAGCAACGTGTGCTGGGGCGTGGCGTGGCCGGCTATATTCAGAAACCCTACACGCGCCATGAATTGTTGCGGGTGTTGCGGCGGGTGCTGGACGGCGGCATGGTGCCCAGGCCCCCACTCGCGTGAGCCGCGGGGCGTGTTCAGGGCGGCGTTTCGAGAGCCGAGACGATGCGATCCATGGCACGTGCGCCGGGCAGCGGGATGACGGAGTCGATGGTGGTGGGGATGAAGGGGATATTCAGGAGGGCGGGGTCCTGAGACACCCCTGGCAACCCCGAGCGAAATCCGTGCCGGACCCAGGCCAGGCGCTGGATGTCTTTGTCGCGCATGGCGTCGATCAAGCGTGAGCCGTTCGGCGTCAAGGCGATGATCGGGTGTGAACTCCAGACGGTGGGTTGGGGGTAGAGGACGCAGACGGAGCGCAGGATGGTTTCGCGCTCGTTTGGGTTGGCCAGGAGGAATTCCACGAGCTGGTTTTCATAGCCGACGACCATCGAGTTGTTGACGCCCGTGGCGATGAACTTGCGGAAGATATCCTCGCTGCTGCGTTCCATCATGCCGAGGCGGGCGAAGAAGGCCTGGAGTTTTGGGAGGATGGCGTCGACATGTTGTTCGTCGACGACCTCGGAGTCATTGAAGAGGTTGGCGACGAGTCCGGCGAACATATTGCCGGAGTTGCTGCGGGTGGGGTCGGTGCAGCGGATGGTGACGGCGCCGAAGAAGGGGAGGCCGAGGTCTTTCCATGCTCGGCGCTGGGCGATCAAGTCGAGGAGGCGAGCGAGGTCGACGACGTAGTCGCCGCCGTCGCGGCGTTGGACGAGGCCTTCGCGGATGAGGGCGTTGGCGATGGGCCAGCCGGTGTAAATGACGATGGGGCTGTTGAAGACGATATCGGTCTTGAGGGATTTCATGCCGCGCATGCGGAAGAAGTCGACGGCGATGTCGGTGGACGGCCAGAGGGCGTCCTTACCGGAGGGGTCGAGGTCGCGGACCATTTCGACGCTGCCGGCTTTGACGGGGTTGACGCGCAGGTGGTAGCGCTCGGCGAGGAGGCGCTGGAGGTTGGGGTCTTCGAGGAAGAGGAGTTTTTCGCCGCCGACGTAGATCTGGACGTCGGAGGTGGGCCGGAAGGCGTCGAGGGTGGCGTTGGTGTCGCTGGGGAGGTGGGGGCGGCCGACGAACACGAACCACCAGACGGTGGCGCCGAGTGTCAGCAGCAGGAACGCGATGGCGGCGTTTTTCACGGGTGGTGGTCGTGGTGGTGGTTGGTCAGTTGTAGCCCTTGGCGGCGCGGAAGGCTTGAACGAGGCTGGAGCGGCCGTCGAAGACGCGGGCGCCGGTGAGGGTGGCGACCTGGGAGACCTGGTCGTCGTCGGCATCGCCGAAGGTGATGGCGAAGATGGGGATGGCGGCATCGCGCCCGGCGACGGAGGCGCGCAAGCGCTGGATGTCGCCCTGGGACTTGCCGTCGGTCATGATGACGATGGCTGGACTGAAGGCGGCGAGGTCGGAGCGGCTGCGGAGGAGTTCGAGGGCTTGGACGGCGGCGGCGTAGATATCGGTTCCGCCGTGGGCGTTGAGGCTCTGGATGTGGGTGAGCAGGCGGGCGAGTTCGGCGGGGTTGTTGCCGGCGGTCTGGGCGACGTCGCGGGGCGATTCATTGAAGGGGATGACGATGTGGAGGTCGCGTGCGGAGGGTTGGATGAGGTGGCGACGCGCTTCGGGCAGATCCAGGAGCATGCGCATGGCGGCCTTGAGTTCGGTATCGCCGTGGTTCTTCATGCTGCCGGAGAAGTCGAGGCAGTAGACGGTGGCGGAGGGTTTGCGCAGGCCTCCCTCCTGGTAGAGTTCGAGGGCGCGGCGGATGACGGGTTCGGCGGGGAGGGGGACGCTGGCGGTGACGCGAGAGGGGTCGATGCCCCACTCGGGGTTAAAGATGGAGCGGTCGACGGCGGCGATGTCGAGGCCGACGGTTCCGGTGCGGCGGCCGAGGGCCAGGATTTCGTGTTGGACGGGTGAGGATTTCAGGTAGTCCTGGAGTTCGCGGAAGAGCGATTCCTTGGCGGGGTCGTGCTTGTCGACATACCCGAGGGGGGAGTCGGCGATGGTCAAGCCGTCGGCGGGCGAGATGGCGATGAGGGGTTCATCGCCGCGTGCGACGAGGGTGCGGTTGGCCTCGATGATCATGCACTCGTAGTTGACCATGGCATCGAACTCGGCATAGCGCTCGACGACGAGATCCTTGAGCCAGCCGCTGCTGCCGGAGGAACGGTGGACCTGGGCGAGGAGGCGGGTGATTTTGGCCTGGAGGGCGGGGTCTTCGAGGTGGGCCAGTTGGAGGACGTCGGGGCTGCCGGCGAGGGCGTGGAGGAAGCCGAGGTAGGCGGACGCGCCGGAGTTGCTCTGTGTGGCGGAGGTCATGGCGAAGCGGAGGTGGCCGGCTTCGGCGGCGGCGAGGATGTCGGCGACGGTGACGTCGCGGCCGATCCATTGGAGGCGTTGGGCGACGGAGCGTTTGACGCCGATCACGACGGGCGAGTGCATGATGCTGGCGGTGTGGCGGACGAGTTTGGCGTGGTCGCCGAGTGTGATCCAGAGTTCATTGGCGGGCCAGACGGCATCGGCGTCGATGCTGGTGCCGGACTCGAGCGCCAGCATGATTTCGACGCTGCCGAGGAAGCGCATGGTGATGCGGGCATGGTGATCGTGGGCGAAGCGCTGGACCAGGGGTTCGAGTTCGCGGTTCTCGGAGCCGGAGAGGATGACGAGATCGGGTCGGGCCATAAAGGGGAGGCGGGGGCGATTGCCACTGCGTCCGCAGCCGGCGGCGAGGAGCAGGGCGGCGAGGAGTGGGCGCCACGGGATGGGCGTGCGGAGTGTGGGCATCGGTCAGGGCCTCATGATGGTGTCGAAGGTTTCGTTGACGTGACGGTCGGCAGGTGTGGCGGCCAGGTCTTCGAGGCGCATGTCGTCCTGGCGGGGTGCGACGAGGGCCTCGGAGGTGCTGACGATCGATTGAAGCTGGTGGGAGAGTGCCGTGATGCCGTCGACGGACTGGCGGAGCCGGGCGACGTCGAGGTCGGCGGCGAGTTTGCTTTTCATTCGGGAAACGGCTTCGAGTTGGCGGTCGACCTCCTCGACGCGGCGGTCGAGGATCTGGCGTGCCTGCTGGTGGGTGGCGATCGATTCGGCGAGGGAGGCAAGCTTGTCATGGCACTCGACGACCTTGGCCTTGAGGGCGTACTCATCCATGGGGATGCCGCGGAGGGAGACCGGCCAGTTGGAGGAGGTGGCGGTGAGCCGATAGAGGGTCTTCGCCTGCTCGAGGAGTTGCTGGTAGGCGCTTTGTTCGGCGGTGTAGGAGGCGAGCGCGCGATCGGCGGCGTTGCGTTGGTTGCGCAAAGAGAGCCTGCTGGCGGAGAGGGATTCCTCGGTTTTTGCGCATTCGGCATGCCCCCAGGTGAGATAGCCGACGGGATCCTGCTGAATGTGGGCTGGGGACCATTCGGTGGTCTGCGGTGGTGTGGTGGGGAAGCGGGTGCGGAAGGGCTTGCTGAGGACGACGGCGGCGGCGGCGACGGCGGCGACCAGGATGACGAGGACCATGGTCCGCGAATTTCCCTGACGGCGATGCATGCTGTGGACTCCTTGCCAGCGCCGCGTGGCGCCCGAGTGCGCCGGAGGGTGTCGCGGAGGCCCGCGTGTGCGTGGCGATGGGGAGTAGTAACGCAGGTTGATGTTAGGATGGTGTTAGGGTGGTGGAGGTTGCGGTCGCATGGCAGGTATAGTACAGTACTAGTCTATTCATGAC
>CAZWQJ010000066.1:0-8517 GCA_964635825.1 uncultured Victivallales bacterium
TGGCTACGTGCCTGCCGTTTCCCCAGAGCCCTGGAGATACGATGCAGGGACATGCATCCGTGCATTCGACACATCCGTGCATTCGACACGCTAACCTGTTCACACGCAGACTGTTGCGACAAAAAGGCAGCGGTTTTGGCCGCTTAGCGGTCGAATTCACCCCCCCAATCCGCGCCATAAGGCCCGGTCACGCGTCACTTCAGAGGGAAGCGCCTCTATGATATCGGGGCTCGCGTGGGGACAGGGGCTCGCGTGGGGACAGGTGAATAGAGAGAGTGGAATCGCTCACATTAGTATGATGTCTGCAACCGAAAGCAGGTGGGGCCGGACAACGGCGCGTTGGTGTCCGTCAGGACCAAGGGCCCATGTGGCGCATACACGGTTAGGCGCGTCCCCCAGTTGGTCGAGACAAGATCACCCGCCTGCAGCTCGCATGTGTGCCCGCCGACCCCGGCCCAGCGCGTCATGACATTCGTAGGCGAGACCACCACCTCCATCGCCATGGGGGCCCCCAGGGATGCCGCGACGAGGCTATCGAAGATGCCCGTGTTATCGATGACGTTGGTGACCCGCTCCGCGCCCGCACCCCAGGCATAGACGGGAACCGGCGTGGCGGTGTGCCCCCCCGTGGACCAGGACACCACCGGGTTCGTTCCCGCCCCCATGTCCTGCACCACCTGCAGCCCGCCCGTCTCGTGGTCCGCCGTCACCACCACCAGCGTATCCGCCCGGCCCGCCGCCCAGTTCGTAACCAACGCCACCGCGCGCGAAAACGCCAGCACTTCGGCGATGCAGCGGTTCAGATCATGAATATGGCAGGCGTGGTCGATCAGCCCCCCCTCCACCATCAAAAAGAACCCGTTCGTCGCGCCCGACAGCGCCCCCAGAGCGACCTCCGTCATCTCCTCCAGGGTCGGCAAGTCGCCGAGACCATCCCACGCATACGGCATGCTGCCTTCGCCGAACAATCCCGCCACACGCTCCGCGCCGTTGGTCGTGAACACCAGCAGCTCCGCCCAATTCGTCGCCACTGCATAGCCGGCATCCTCCGCAGCGGCCGGCGTCAACCCGTTCCCGCCACCGCCCAGCAGCACCTCCGGCCGCGACGCCGTTAGGTAGTCCGCCGCAATCTCGCTCCACAATCCGCGCGATTCCTCGTGCGCCCCAAACACCGCCGGGGTCGCATCCGTCAGGAACGCGGTCGTCACCAGCCCCGTGCGTCGCCCCTGGCGCTCTTGCAGCACCTCGAGAATCGTCTGGCGCGCGGCCCCATCGCCCGGCAGCGCCTGGCTGATCACGCCGTTATTGGCCTTGCGCCCCGTGGCCATGGCCGTACCCGCCGCCGCCGAGTCCGTGACCGGCGCGTTTGCTGCGCCCGTCGTCATGGTCGCGCGGTACGGCATCGTCTCAAAACTCAGTGCCTCACCCGCGAAAAGGGTCCCCACCTGCACCTGCACCGGCCCCATGCCGTCACCGATGAATAGGATCACATGGCGCGCCGGCCCCTCCGCCAGCGCCGGTTCCACCGCAGCCCCCGCCAGGCACAAGGCCAGCGCGGCACACCACCCCGCCGCCCCCGACCAACCGCCCCCGCCCCCATGCTGTGCGCGTCCATGCATCGCTCGCTCCCGCGTCGTCGCCGCACAGTATAACCGAATCTCACACCACCGTCGACGCCTCACACGCCCCACCCGCCCCCCAACCCGGCCGAGCGCCTCTGCGCTTCACTGCGGGTGATCGCAGGTGGCCCGGCCGCTCCGCGGGCGGGCGCGTCAAAGACGCCTCGCCCTACCCAGAAGACCGAACTCGGCAAGGCAGGGCGAGTCCGCCGCCAGCCGGTAGCCCCCCGCCCGGCGGCACGAGCATTCCGACCGGGAACGCGTACGCCACACCCCCATCCCCTGCGCTCACACGAATCGCACGGAGGTCGTCTTGAGGTGCTTCGCTTCCAACGCGCCGGCCAGCCGCCGCACAATGTTGCGGCGGATATCCAGCTCCACCGGCAGATCCGGATCCTGGTGCGCCTCGTTGATGCGCGTGCCCACGACGAACTCCACCATGTCGCTCTGCAACATGAGCTCCACCAGCGTGCGCGCCGGCCCCTCCGGCCACGCCTCCCGCCCGCCCCGCTCCAGCATCTCCGCCACCCGCGCCAGCGTCATCGTGCCTTCGGTGACGAGATCCACCCCGTCCATCTGCGCCGCCGGCGGGATCCCCATCTCGCCGCCGCCCGGAATCCCCACGGCCGGCCGGTCCAGCAGCCGCGACACAATCGCCGCCGTGGTCCCACCACAGATCGCCTTGCGCCCCGGATGGTGCAGCACCAATTCGGCCAGCTCCGCGTCTCGCTCGCGCGCAAACGGCGGCCCCGTGATCACCAGCAGCCGCCGCGGCCGCCGCCGATGAACGACCGCGCAGGTCATATCATCCTTCGGACCGCCCTGATCCTGTACGAGCGCCTCCGCCACCACGCGCTGCGCCAGCTCGCGCGAGGGCAGCTCGGGCTCGCTCATCACCTCGCCGCGCACGAACCCTCTCACGCAGCCATCGCCCCAGCCATACGGCATTCCCGGCCGCCCCAGCCCCGCCTGCGTGATCCCGTCGGAGAAGCACACCAGCCGGTCATCCAGCTGCAGCTCCACCTCGCTATAGCGCAGCGTCCGGTCCGCCCAGCCCTCCAGCCCCAGCTCCTCGTACGGCACCTCCACCACACACCCGCCCCTCAACAGCACGTAGGGCGGATTGCCATGCTCGATCAGCCGCGCGCGTCCGCTGTGATCCAGATCCATGATTGTGAACGTCGAGTAGCTGATCTTGCGCACCTCGCAGATCGGCAGCGTACTCATGATCGTGCTCGCGCTGCGCCTCACGTCCGCAAAGGCGCCCGTGTACTGCAACGCCATCGTCGCCGTCAGATTCGCCAGCACGCCCGCCTTCACGCCACTGCCAAGCCCATCGGACAGGACCGTGATGACCCGCCCCTCCTCCTTGACCCGCCGCGACGCGAAGACGTCACCGGACACCCGTTGTCCGGCCTTCGCCCGCTGGCAATGATCAACGTCGATAAAGATCGCGCCAGTCATGGGGTGGCCTTGGCTCCTCGGGCCGGTCGGGGGTGAAGGACTCGATGATCGAGTTGAGCGTGATCTCGGACTCCGCCACGCTTTCCCCCAGCAGGCAGGCGATCTGCTGCGTCGTCGTCAGACTTCGCTGAATCACCGCCCGCGCCTTGCGAATCACTTCGTCCTTGCGCACGGCCGGCTCCGTCACGTCCTGCAAAATCGCCCCCACCACCGCGTGCGGCTCAATGCTGAAGATCGACACATGCAGAATCGATTTCTGGTGCCGCAGGTCGCGATCCAGCACGTCCTCACCCGTTCGCATCACGCTCTCGAATAGATGCGCAAACGGCATGACCGTGTTGAGCGACAACCCATCCGGCGACGCCGGGCGCGCCGCCGCCGTGTCCGTCGCCACGGGCATGAACATCCGCGCGAACGCATCATTCGACTCGATGATCCGCAGCGCATCGTTCACGATCACCACCGCCGCCGGCATCTTGTGCAGCAGCGCGTTGGCCTTCTTGAGCGCCAGCTTGCGCATGTAGGTCACACACATCACGCGCTCCGCCTTGCCTCCGAGCAGCGCGGCCGCGAACGCGCGGCAGGAATCGTAGCCGCATCCCGCGCAGTTCAATTCATCGGCCCGGCTGACCTTGCCCACCAGCTTGAGCGCATCGCGGATCTGCCCATCGGTGTATCGCACCGCCGGGGCCACCTCGCTGCCGTGATCCTCGTGAATGTCCAGCCGTGGCGCCGCGCTGGCTCCCTCCGCCGCGGGTCGACCATACCGCAGCACCTCGCGCCGCTTGGCGGCCGTCCCGCTGCGCGAAGCCGCCCGGGGCCCGTTCACGCACCCGCCCTCACACGCCAGCAATTCCAGAAACAGTCCCTCCCCGCCCGCCGCCGCGTCCAAGCCGTTGAGCGCCTTCTCGATCGCCGGCAGCCCCGAGAACGCCATGCACGACCCATCATTCACCGCGCAGGCGGCCTTCATGCCCGCGATCATTCCGCCATCCACCGGGTACCAAGCCCCCTCCGCCGCGCGCTCGGGCTCAAACCGATCCTCCGCCTCTTCCTCCATCTGCGCCGGAACCAGCCCCGCCTGCGCCAGCCAGCCGCGCAAATCCTCAAACGTCAGCGCCACCTCCAACAGCTCCGGGTGCGCCTCCGCCTCCAGCTTCTTCGCAATGCACGGCCCGATAAACACAATCCCGATCTCCGGCCCATACGCCGCACGCAACAGCCGCGCGTGCGCCAGCAGCGGCGAGAGCAGCGCCGTCAGGTGGCACACCTGCTCCGGCCTGTGCTTCTGAATGTACCGCACCACCGTGGGACACGCGGACGACACCAGCACCCGCCCGCTCGCCTCCCGCAGCGCCGCCGCGGCCTGCGCCGACACCACCTGCGCACCCAGCGCCGTCTCGGACACACCCGCAAAACCAAGCCGCCGCAGCGCCCGGATCAGCTGCCCCGGCCGCACCCCGGGAAACTCGCTCACGAAGGACGGCGCCAGCGAGACCAGCACCTTCGCCTTCTGGGCCAGCAGCTCACGCGCTCGCGGCAGATCGTCACGCACGCGCTTGGCCTGGTTCGGGCACACTTCCACGCAGTGCCCACACAGCACGCACAACTCCGGCATCACCGAGGCATACCCACCCTCAATCTTGATGGCCTTCACCGGGCAGTGGCGCACGCACTTGTAGCAGTCCTGGCACTCGCGCTTCTCGGTGTAGATCGCATTCAGCTCGTTCATGCAGGGGCCCCCTCTTCGCGCGCCATCGCCACCCGTCGCCGCCCGCCTTGACCGCTCCCGCACCCGCGCCCGATCGCCGCCAGCCGCCCGCGCAGACACCGGTTGCAGGTGCTGCCGGATTCATCGATGCAGGCCTTGTCGGGGTAGATCGCGTAGTGGCGCCGGTACGCCAGCGGCGTCAAATTCGGCATCACCACATTGGCGCCGCGCTGCAAACCCCGCTCGCGCCCATCGCGCTTGTTGATCGTCGCCAGCGCAGAGGTGCTCGGAATGTTGGCATCCGGCCGCAGCAGCCGCGCCAGCGCCAGCGTCTTGTACACCATCCCTTCGCTGCCCGGAACCTGCTCGCCCGCCGGCGCCTCCGCCCATGCCCCCGCCACCCCCAGCGGCGTGTCCGGATGCGGTATAAACGGCCCGATCCCGATCATGTCCAGGTCGTACTCCTGAAACAGCCGCAGGTCGCGCACCACGCTCGCGTAGCTCTGCCCCGGCACGCCCAGCATGATTCCGCTCCCCACTTCATACCCCAACTCCCGCACCACCCGCAGCAGCGCCAACCGGTCCGACGGCCGTCCGCCCTGCCCCGGATGAATGGCGTCGAACAGCCCCCGGTCCGACGTTTCAAAGCGCAACAGGTAGCGATCCGCCCCGGCCTCGCGCCACGCCGCCAACTCCTCCGGCTCGCGCTCGCCCAGGCTCAGGGTCACCGCCAGCGGCGTCTCGCGTTTGATGCGCCCCACCACATCCGCCACCCACGCGCGGGTCAGCACCGGATCCTCGCCGCCCTGCAGCACCACCGTGCCGTAGCCGAATGCAACCGCATCGCGCGCCGCCCGCAGTACCTCGTCCGCACTCATCCGGTAGCGCGTCAGCTTCCGATTCCCCGCCCTTAACCCGCAGTACGCGCACTGCCGCGAACAGTGGTTGGATATCTCCACCAGCCCGCGCAGATGCACGGAGTCCCCGACATGCGCGCGCCGCGTCTCATCCGCCCACCGCCACAGGATCTCCAGCCGCGACGCCTCGTCCTCGCGCAACCACTCGAGCAACTCCGCATCGGTCAACTCCGCCTTCATGCCGACACCCCCGCGGGCGCCGCCGCCACGCCGCGCCCCGCCGTGCGCCACACCTCCAGTGCCGCTGGAAACGGCTCCAGCGCCCGCGCAAAGATCCCGAGGCTGTACGCAATCGTCAGCCCGTAGTTCGTGATCGGCACCCTCGCTTCCCGGCACCGCGCGATGCGCGCCAGCATGGACCTCCGGTTCCACATGCACGCCCCACAGTGTATGACCAGCCGGTACGGCGTCAGATCCTCAGGAAAGTCCCGCCCCTGCACATGAACGAAGTCCAGCCGCCCGCCCACATACTGCGTCAGCCAGCGCGGGATCTTGACCCGGCCAATGTCTTCGCCGATCGGGTGATGCGTGCAGGCCTCGGCCACCAGCACGCAGTCGCCCGCGCGCAGCTGATCGATCGCCATCGCGCCACGCACTTGCGCCGGCAGATCGCCTTTGAAGCGCGCCATCAGGATCGAGAAGCTCGTCATCGGCACCTCGCGCGGCGTGTCCGCCGCCACCTTCAGGAAGGCCTGCGAATCCGTCACCACCAGCCGCGGCGGCGTACGCAGCCGTGCCAACGCCCCGCGCAATTCGCGCTCCTTCACCACGAGGCAGGCCGCATCGCCATCCAGCAAATCCCGGATGGCCTGAACCTGCGGCAGGATCAGGCGCCCCGCCGGCGCCTCTTTGTCGATCGGCACCACCAGCACCGCCAGCTCCCCGGGCCCCACCAGATCTGCCAGCAGCGAGTTCGGCTCCATGCGCGGCGCCGCCGCCTCCAGCAGCGCCGCCCGCAGCGCATCCAGCCCGCGGCCAGCCGTCGCCGACACCGCCACCGCCGACAGTCCACGCGCCCGCAGCCCGGTCAGAAATCCCGCGTCCGGCTCCGCCAGGTCCGCCTTGTTCACCGCCACCACCACCGGCACGCCGCGCGCCCGCAGGGCTCTCAGGATTTCGTCCTCGTACGGCCCCCACGCCCCCGCCTCCGTCACCACCACGCCCAGATCCGCGCGCTCGAACACCGCCCGCGTCCCACGCACCCGCTGCTCGCCCAGCGCCCCGCTGTCGTCCACCCCAGCCGTGTCGATGAACACCACCGGGCCCAGCGGCTGCAGTTCCATCGGCTTCTCAACCGCATCGGTCGTCGTCCCCGCCTCCGGCGATACGATCGCCACCGACTGCCGCACGATCGCGTTGAGCAAACTGGACTTGCCCACATTGCGGCGGCCAAAGATTCCGATGTGCAGGCGCAATCCGCGCGGGGCTTCCTCATGCATGCGGCACCTCCGCTGCCGACCCCAGCCGGCATACCGCCTCCGCGCCCGTCAGCAGCGCGTACGTATCCGCGCCAATCCACCCCTCTCCAATAACCACGTCGCGCACGCTTCGCCCCTCGGCCGCCGCCCGCCGGATGGCCTCGCCCACGCGCGCATGTCCGATCGCCGGCACCAGCGCCGTGGCCGTCGCCGTGGATGCATCCACCCAGCGCCGGCAGCGCGCCTCGTCCGCCTCCATCCCCTCCACCGCGTGCATCCGCAGCATGTCGTCGGCTCGCGCCAGCAACTCGATGCTGTCCAGCAGGCACGCCGCCACCAGCGGCAGAAAAGGATTCAGTTCGAGGCTCCCGGCCGCACAGGCCGCTGCAATCGCCCCATCGTGCGCCATCACCAGCATCGCCGCCTGGCTCACCGCTTCCGGAATCACCGGATTCACCTTGCCCGGCATGATCGACGACCCCGCCTGCCGCGCCGGCAATCGCAGCTCGGCCAACCCCGCCGCCGGTCCCGACGCCAGCAGCCGCAGATCGCCGCAGATCTTGAGCAGCGTCACCGCATGCGCCTTGAGCATCCCGGACACCTCCACGAACACATCCGCATTCTGGGTGGCATCCACCAGGTTCTCCGCGCGCGCGAAACCGATTCCCGTCCGCTCACGCAACGTTTCGACCGCGCTGAAAATGTACGCGCGCGGAGCCGCCACGCCGGTGCCAATCGCTGTCCCGCCGAGATTCACCACGCGCAGCCGCTCCTCCGCCTTGTAGAGCCGCCAGCGGTCGCGCCCCAGCGCGTCCGCGTACGCGCTCATCTCGCGCCCCAGCGTCGTCAGCACCGCGTCCTGCATCTGCGTGCGCCCCACCTTCACCACGTGCGCCATCCGCGCCTCCGCACGCTGAAAAGCCTCCTGCAGCGCCACCACGCTGGTCTCCAGCCGCCGCAGCAACACGATCGCCGCCAGCCGCAGCGCCGTCGGATACGTGTCGTTGGTGGACTGGTGCCGGTTCAAGTCGTCGAGCGGAGACACACGCCCATAGTCGCCATGCGGCCGCCCCAGAATCTCCAAGGCGCGGTTGGCCAGCACCTCGTTCACGTTCATGTTCGTGCTGGTCCCCGCGCCACCCTGCAGGGCATCCACCACGATGTTCCCCGCCAGCCGCCCATCCGCCAGCTCGCCGCAAGCGCGTTCGATCGCGTCCGCTTTCGCCGGATCCTCCGCCCACGCCCCCAGCGCCCCGTTGGTCTGCGCGCACGCCAGCTTCACCACCCCGTAGGCCCGCGCCAACTCGGTGTGCACCGGCCGCCCGCTCAGCGGGAAATTCTCCAGCGCCCGCACGGTGTGCGCCCCATGCAGCACCCCCGCCGGCACC
>CAZWQJ010000066.1:8617-19879 GCA_964635825.1 uncultured Victivallales bacterium
ACAAAGGCATCGCGTTTGCCGGCCCGCACATCCGCCACCAGCCGCGCCGCCACCAGCCGCGCCGCGGGCTCCATGGCCGCCAACTCGCGCTCCACAAACGCCTCGCCTTCGCGCCGCGTCGACGGCGTCGCGTAGTTGAGCAGGTACTCCACGCAGGTGGAAAGCGCGTTTGGCGCACAGTGCAGCTTGATCAGCCCCGGCTTCGCCAGATCCATGAAATCGGCCCCCGTGCGCCCCAGCCGGTAACACGCCGTGCAGAAGGACGGCGTGTACCCCAACGCCACAATATCCCGCACCACCTCCTCCAGCGTGCGGTGATCGCCCAACTGGAACTGCTCCGCCTGCTGACCGTCGCCGCCCGTGTACCCGCCCGGATCGCAGCGGCTACCCGCCGAAATCTGCGACACCCCCAGCGCAAAGCTCGCCCGCCGTGTTTCGGCGTTCTCGCGCGTCGACATGATGATCCCCGTGTACGGCACCGCCAGCCGCAGGATCGCGACGATCTTCTGGAAGTCCGCATCGCTCACCGGGTGCGGCGGCTGCGCGGCCACATCCGACCCCACCGCCGGCTCCAGCCGCGGCACGCTGATCGTGTGCGGGCCCACGCCGAAGCGCTGCTCGAGGTGGCGGATGTGCTGCAGCATCGCCAGCATCTCGAACTTCCAATCGTATAGCCCGAACAACACCCCCACCCCGACATCGTCGATCCCCGCCTCCATCGCGCGGTCCGGTGCCGTCAGCCGCCAGTCGAAATCGCGCTTCGGCCCGCAGCGGTGCACGAGCCCGTACGTGCGCCGGTGGTAAGTTTCCTGGAACAACTGGTACGTTCCAATATCCGCCGCCTTCAGACGCCGGAACTCCTCCACCGACAGCGGCGCCACGTTCACATTCACGCGCCGGATCTCGCCGCGCTCGCCGCGCGTCCGGTAGATTGTCTCGATCGCGCGCAGCACGTAGTCAAAACCTTCCGCCGGGTACGCCTCCCCCGCCACCAGCAACACCCGCTTGTGACCTTGGTCGATCAGCGCCCGCGTCTCCGCTTCGATCTCCGCCGTCCCCAGTGCCCGCCGCTCCAGCGCGGCGTTGCCGACGCGAAAGGCGCAGTACGTGCATTCATTGCCGCACAAATTCGAAATGTACAGCGGCGCGAACAGCACCAGCCGGTTGCCGTAGATCGTGTCCTTCACGTCCCGCGCCGCCGCAAACAGCTCCGCCAGCAGCGCCGGCTCCGACACCTGCATCAGGGCGGCCACGTCCTCCGCCTCCAGCCCCTTCAGCGTCCGCGCTCGCGCCAGGATCGCACGCACGCGCTCCAGCCCCACCGCACGCGCCGCCGCCAGGGTCGCCGCAATCCGGGCCTCGTCGATGATCGCCGACTCCACCGCCACCGCCACCGCATCGCTTCTCGCCGTGCTCATGGTCCCGCCCCTTCCACGTGTGGATGCCCGCACGCCGGCGCCCCGCACGCGCCCGCCCCTGAGGTCGCCGCCGCCCGCCGGTTCACGTAGCGCGTGTGCAACAGACGATGCGCGCGCGACCCGCCGATCTCCCCCAGGTGCTGCCGGTAAGCCTCGCGCACATAGTGATTGTCCTGCGACTTGTGCAGATCGAGCCGCTTATCCACCTCATAGAGGCTGCGCGTCCGCTGCTTGCGCGCCTGCCCGTCCATCGTCACCGGCTGTCCCGCCCCGCCGATGCAGCCGCCCGGACACGCCATCACCTCCACCAGATCCACTGCCAGCTCGCCCCGCCGCACGCGCTCCACCACCTGGCGCGCCTGCTGCAGCCCGTGCACCACCGCCAGCGACAACGTCACCCCGCCCAGCGTCACGGACGCCAGGCGCAGCCCGTCTTCGCCGCGCACCACCTGCAGATCCGCCGCCGCCACTTTCCCCCCGCCCACCGCATCCGCCGCGTGCCTCAGCACCGCCTCGCTCACGCCGCCGGAGTTGCCGAAAATCACCCCCGCCCCCGTCTTGAATCCCATCGGCAGATCGAAGGACTCCGCATCCAGTTCATCGAACCGCAGCCCCGCCTCCTCAATCATTTGGGCCAGTTCCTGCGTCGTGATCACGTGGTCCACATCCGGCACGCCTTCCGTCGCGAACTCCGGCCGCTTGGCCTCGAACTTCTTGGCCGTGCAGGGCATGACCGACACCACCACCACCCGCTCGCGCGCCACACCCAACTCCGCCGGCAACGTGTCCTTGCACAGCGCCCCCAGCATCTGCTGCGGCGATTTGCAACTGGAGAGATGCGGCAGCAGATCTGGCGCCGACTGCTCCGCGAATTTCACCCAGGCCGGACAGCAGCTCGTGAAGAGCGGCAGTGTCCCCCCGTGCGTCTTGCGGTCGAGAAATTCGTGCGTCTCCTCCAGCACCGTCAGGTCCGCGCTGAAGGCGGTGTCGTACACGCGGTCGGCCCCCATGCGCTTGAGCGCCGCCACCAGCAGCCCGCTGGTGTCCGTGCCCGGCGCCATCCCGAAAGCTTCCCCCAGCGCCACGCGCACCGCCGGTGCCACCTGCACCACCACCGTCCGCGACGGATCGTGCAGCGCTTTCCACACGGCATCCGCTTCCGACCGCGGCGACAGCGCCCCCGTCGGGCACACCGCCGCGCATTGGCCGCAGTTCACGCACTCGCCTTCGCCCAGCCCCTTGCCAAACGCTGGCAGCACCGCCGCCTGGTGCCCGCGATACGCAAAATCGATCGCCCCAATCCCCTGGATCTCCCCACAAAATCGCACGCAGTCCCCGCACAGCACGCACTTGTTCGGATCGCGCACCAGCGAAAGGGATGACTCGTCCAGCGGCTCCGGCGCATGCACCGGGTGGAACCGCACCTGCCGCACGCCCAGCTTGCGCGCAATCCCCTGCAGCCGGCAGGCCGCGCTCTTCGGGCACGTCGGGCATTGCTGGTCGTGATTGGCCAGCAGCAGCTCCAGCGTGATGCGCCGGATCTCCCGCAGCTCCTCCGTCTGCGTCCGCACCACCATCCCCGCTTCCGCCGGCGTCGAACACGCCCCCTGGATCCCGCGCCCCTCGATGTCCACAATGCACAGCCGGCACGCGCCATACACGCTGAGGTCGGAGTGATAACAAAACGTCGGCAGCTCGATTCCGGATTTGCGGATCAGCTCCAGCAGGTTGCGCTCGCCGTTCACCGGCACGCTGCGCCCATCGATCGTGATCGTCTTCGCCGCCACGGTGGCATTCATCGTCATTCCTTCGCTATCGTTCGTTCGCGCGCCGCCACACTCACACCCCAACCACCGCCCCCGGCTTGCAGGCGGTCGCACAGGCGCCACACTTGATGCAGGTCTCCGCGTTGATCCGGTGCGGCTCCTTGCGCGCCCCCGTGATCGCCCCCACCGGACACGCCTTCAGGCAGACGCCGCACCCCTTGCAGCGCGCCGCCTCGATCTCCGGCTTCGCCAGCGCTTTGCATTGCCCCGTCGGGCAGTGCTTGTGCAACACGTGCGCCTCGTATTCGGCTCTAAAATGCCGCATCGTGGATAGCACGGGATTCGGCGCCGTCTTGCCCAGCCCACAGAGCGACCCCTTCTGCACCGCATGCCCCAGCCGCTCCAGCAAGTCCAGCGTCGCCGGCGTGCCGCGGCCCTCGATGATGTCGTCCAGCAGCGCCAGCATCTGCCGCGTCCCCTCGCGGCACAGCACACATTTGCCGCAGCTCTCACGCTGCGTGAAGTCCATGAAGAAGCGCGCGATACTCACCATGCAGGTCTGCGTGTTCATCGCCACCAGTCCGCCCGACCCCACCATCGCCCCCGCCCCGCGCAGCGAGTCGTAGTCCAGCGGTAGATCCAGATGCTCGCGCGTCAGGCAGCCGCCTGACGGCCCGCCGATCTGCACCGCCTTGAACCCGTCCGCCTGCACCTTTCCACGCCGGTCCGTGATCCCGCCGCCGATATCCATGACGATCCGCCGCAGCGTCGACCCGAACGGCACCTCCACCAACCCGGTGTTCGCCACGTGGCCGGTCAACGCGAACGTCTTGGTCCCCGGCGAGGCCGCCGTCCCCTGCGCGCGGAAGGCCTCCGGCCCCACCGTCAGGATGTGCACCGCCTGCGCCAGCGTCTCGACGTTGTTGATCACCGTCGGGCAGCCCCACAGCCCGCGCTGCGACGGAAATGGCGGCTTCGGCCGGGGCATCCCGCGCTGCCCTTCGATCGAGGCGATCATCGCGGTCTCCTCGCCGCAGACAAACGCGCCGGCCCCCTCCATGACTTCACAGCGCAGCGCCCGCCCCGTCCCGAACACATCCGCCCCCAGCAGGCCGTGCGCCTCGGCATCCGCCACCGCACGCCTCATGCGCTGCACCGCCAGCGGATACTCCGCCCGCACATAGATCAGCGCGTCCTGCGCCCCGATTGCCCGCGCCGCAATCATCAGCCCCTCCAGGATGCTGTGAGGATTGCCTTCCATGACGCTGCGGTTCATGAACGCGCCCGGGTCGCCCTCATCCGCATTGCAGATCACGTACTTCACGTCGCCGGGCTGAATCCGCGCCGCCTCCCACTTGCGCCCCGTGGGGAACCCGCCGCCGCCGCGCCCACGCAACCCCGCCTGCAGCAGCATCGCGCAGATCGCCTCCGGCGCCAGCTCGGTGTACGCCCGGCGCGCCGCCACGTAGCCGCCGTGGTGCTGGTACTCGGCAATGCTTTCCGGATCGATCGTGCCGCACTGGCTCAGCACGTGCCGCTGCTGCAGCTGGTAGAACGGGATATCCCCTGCCCCCGCACAGCGCCGCCGCGTCGACGGATCCGCGTACAGCAACCGCTCAATCCGCTCGCCCTGCGCCAGCGTCCGCGTGACGATCTCCTCCACATCCGCCGCTTTCACGTGCGTGTACAGCAACCCCTCGGGCAGGATCGTCACCAGCGGCCCCATCTGGCAGAACCCCTGGCAGCCGCTCTTGTTCAGCCGAATCGGGCCGGACTCCGGTTCCGCACGAAATTCCGTCACCACCGCCAGCCCCGCCGCCCGGATCCGCGCCGTGAAGGCCTCGTAAACCGCCAGCGACCCGCCGGCCACGCAGCCCGTCCCCGCGCATACCACCACCCGCCGCAACCCGCCGGCCACCGTCCCGCCCCCTTCCGCCCCATTCGTACTCGCGCTCACGTGGCCGCCTCCTTCTTCGCCATCAGTTCCTCAATCAACGCCACCGCCCCGTCCGGCGTCATCTGCCCGTGCACCGCCTCGTCCACCACCACCACCGGGGCCAACCCGCAGGCCCCCAGGCACGCCACCGTCTCCACCGTAAACTCCATGTCCGGCGTCGTCGCCACCCCATCCGCCAACCCCAGCCGCCGCCGGATCGCCTCCAAAATCGGTATCGATGCCTTCACGTGGCAGGCCGTCCCGTCGCACAGCCGAACCACGTGCCGCCCCTTCGGCTCCAACGCAAAGTGCGCATAAAACGTCGCCACCCCAAATACCCGCGCCGCCGGAATCTCCAACGCCTCCGCCACCCGACGCAGGACCGCCGGCGGCAGATAGCGGTACTCCTCCTGCACCGCCTGCAAAATCGGCACCAGACGCGACGCCTTCCGCCCATGACGCGCCAGAATCGCCTCCAGCACCGCATTCCCCGCCTCCACCACCGGCTCCTCCACCATTGCCGTCATCGCTCAGCCTCCCCGGCGAACTCGCTCACCACGTCTCGCCACACATGCACCTGTATATCGGTATAGTGATATCGATAATAGTATACCGATTATGGCAATGTCAAGGGGAGGACGGGCTTGCCTGGCTCAGGCCATATAGTGCATAAACCATTCACCACGAAGAGGTTATAAAGTACTTGCTAAATGGGTATTTAAAAAGCCGTTAAATACTTATCGGATCGAGATAAAAAGCCGGCCGACTGATCCCCGCTTCACGGCCAGTGTTGACGTGGTGGCCCGGCCGCTCCGCGGGCGGGCTCCGTCCCCTATCACGCCAAGCCCCGGACGTGTCCGCACGCGGCTTGTACCGCCGAAGCCCCTTCCCTTGGCGAAGGCGGAAGCCCCCCCTCTCCGGACCGATCGATGTCAGCGGGGTACTCCCGCAACCCCATTTTCGCCCCACGAATTACCGAGATCGGCTTGATTGGTAGCGTCCCGCACCGTATGGTGAGGCCGGTGGGTGGCACGACCGACACGCGCGGCGTGCGGCCGCCATCCACCACACGCCATGACCAAACACCAGACAGGCAAACGACGCCAGCCCGAGATCACGCCTGCCGTCGGCATCGGCGATGCGGACGCCGCCGCGCTCGCCGATGTCCACCGGGCCGGGGCCGCCGCCGTCAAGCGGCTCCCCGCCTACCTCCACCTGCTGCGCGAACTCCAGGCCGACGGCCACGAATTCGTCTCCGGCACCGTCCTGGCCGAAACGCACGATCTCGAGCCCGTCATCGTCCGCAAGGACCTGGCCGTCACCGGCATCATCGGCACCCCGCGCCGCGGCTTCCGCGTCACCGACCTCATCGCCGCCATCGAGCAATTCCTGGGGTGGGACAGCCCCGCCAAGGCCGTCCTGGTGGGCGTCGGCAATCTCGGCTCCGCCCTGCTCGGCTATCGCGGCTTCGATGACTACGGTTTGCGCATCGCCGGCGCCTTCGATCGCGACCCCACCCGCGTCGGCGTCTCCATCCACGGCCGCAAGGTGCTACCCATCGAAAAACTGGTCACCTTCGTGCGCGCCACCGGCATCACCCTCGGCGTCCTCACCGTCCCCGGCCCGGCCGCCCAGGAAGCCGCCGACCTCATGGTCCAGGCCGGCATCCGCGGCATCTGGAATTTTACCCCCGTGAAACTGAAACTGCCGGACCACGTGGTTTCCCAGAAAGAGGACCTCGCCGAGGGTCTCGCCGTCCTCTCCCGCCGCCTCCAGCACCTCATCCGCCCAGGGACGCGGCCCTAGCCGCGCGCGGCGGCAAAACACTCGCGCGCCAGCGCCACCAGCTCAAGCGCATCCCGCCACCGGTCGCTGGCCTCGCGCTGTGTGCCATCCGCCTGCCGGAACGTCTGCGCATAGTTGATCGCCGGCGCCAGCAGCTCCGGATTGAAGCTGATGAAATCCCCCGGCCGCGCCGTCCGCAAAAACCCCGCGAAGCTGCGCGTCCACATGTCCCGGAAATGCGCCAGGGCCTTCTCCATGCTGGGATGATCCAGCGCGACCTGGATATGGCTGCTATTGCCGCAGCGCGCATGCATGAATCGCACCCGCTCGAACACCGGGGCCAGGAACGCCATGCGCTCCTCCCAATCCCCGTACGGCATCTCCAGCCCGCTGTACCAGTGCGAGAAGTCCGCATTGATCCGCACGTCCGGATTGCGCTCAATCATCTTCACCGTGCGCCATGTATCCTGCGTAATCGTCGCCCGATGCGTCTCGATGTACAGCGGCAGATCTTCCTGCGCCGACGCCGCCACAACCGCCCGCACCAGCGCGTCCATCTCCGCATCGCTCTCGTGGCCCCGCCCGATATGCAGCGTCACCGCCTCATAGCCCTTCTTCTTCCACTGCGCCGCGAGCGCCGACGCGTCGCCGGGACGGTCCACCCGCCCGCCACCCGTGCACGCCAGTCCCGCCGCCCGCGCCAGCGCCGGATCGCCACCCTGCACGCCGCGATACCCGGCCGCCCGAATTGCCGCCAGCACCGCCCCCATCTCCCCCCGCGGCCCCACCGACCACTCCGGCAGATCCGTCAGCCCGCCCAAGTTGAAATCCCCGCGCAGATACGGCTCCGCCTTCGTCCCATCATTCATATTCCGCACATCCATCATACCCTCCCTCCTCCATCCCCATCCCCATCTTAATCGTAATCCCCATCCTACTCCCAAGGCGGGCTATCGCCCGCAACCCACTGAACGTCGAACATCCAACATCGAACGCCGAACCCCGCGCGGCGCGGGGCAAGCACTGGTCCCGCCATCGGCGGGATCGAAGTCCAGCCCTCCGAACTTCGGCGTTGGATGTTCGATGTTCAGTGTTCGATGTTCTTCCGAAAAGATGCACGCATTTGCGTCACATGTCCGGACGGAACGATCTAATCCTAATCATTGGCATCCCATAGGGATTGCAACAACGGAATGCTGGAACGTTGGGGTGTTGGAAATGAAGCACTTGCACAAGCGGATCCCATTCTTCCTGTCACGTGCGCATCCGAGTTCATCGCTTGTCAGAATCGAAAGCCCAGCCCCATTCCCATTGTTCCATCCTTCCAACATTCCAATCCCCAATGGGACGCTACTGAATCGTAATCCCAATCCCAATTCCAATCCTAACCCCGACCGCACGCCCCACTCGCGCATACGGCTTACGGCTGCGTGAGCCCGAGAATATCGGACAGGTGCCGATCCGGGAAGATGTCGATCCCCAGCGCGCACTTGAGCAGATAGAGCAGGAAGAACACCGCCACCAGCGTACCCAGCGCCACCAGCGCCAGCACGCCCAGGACCACGAGGGCTTTCAGCAGGCGCGTGGTGGCGGTCACGCGGGTTACGGCCACGGCGCGGCTGTGCCGGCGCTGGTCTCGACCCAATAGGATCACCACATAATATCGCGCAAAGAAAAGAGGCAGCAGCACCCGCAGATCCAGCAGGTGCCGGGCGCGCGTACCATCCCGCACCTTCCCCAGCGCATCCGCCACGGCCGCCCGGTGCGCTTCCGGCATGGCCCCCAGCACGTCCGGCGGCAGCGCCCGCAGCACCGCATCCACATAGGGGTCGGCGCCATCCGGCCCCACCCGCCGCATCGTCTTATCGCCCCGTGTCTTCATTTCAGTCCAACCCGCACCGTATCACGCCGCCCCCCGCCTGAACACCGTATGCGCACATGGCACGGCTTCGCGGCCACCCGCTCTTCTCCATCCGTGCAATCCGTCCCATCCGTGGTCGTTCTCGACAGGCCCCACATGGACTTACCGTGGCTAACCCGCGAGAGGGACACGAAAGGGACTCATGCGGCAATCGTCAGGACACGCACTGCTCCCGGAGGATCTCCCCGCGGAGGCCGACCACGATGGCCTTGATGGGTACCTTCCGCGTGGCCTGACCGGCCGCCGTCTGCGCGAGGCGCAGCAACCCCTGGCAGCAGGGCACCTGCATGATCATGACCGTCAGCGACTCGATCCGCGCATCGTCGATCAGGCTGCGCAGCTTCTCCACATAGATCTCCTGCCCACCATCGAGCTTCGGACAGGCGATCGCCAGCGTCTTGCCGGCCAGGTGGTCCTTGTGAAAATCACCCAGGCTGAACGCCACGCAGTCCGCCGCCAGGAGCAGCCGGGATCCGAGGTAATGCGGCGCCGTCGGGGACAGTAGGTGCAGTTGGATCGGCCAGTGCCCCAGTGCGGACGGACGTGCCCCCGCCGCCGCCCCTTCCATAACAGGCTCGCGCATCATCACCTGCGGCCGCGATCCGGGACATCCCGTGTGGCGCCCCTCGCCCTGCATCACGAGAACCTCCTCCGGCACCGGGATCCCGTGCGCCGCCAGGTACGCCAGCGCCTGCGCGGCGTACTCCACCTGCCCATGCTCCCGCAGATGCCGCAGATGCGCCCGAATCGTGTTGGCACCCGCCTTCACAATGTTCGCCATCACCCGCACTTCGTCATACGCCTCCGCCTCGCGCTTCTCGATCGTGATCGCCCCCACCGGACACGCCCCCAGGCACGCCCCCAGCCCGTCACACATCAGATCGCTCACCAGCCGCGCCTTGCCGTCAATCACCTGGATCGCGCCCTCCGGACACCCCGGCACGCAATCCCCACACCCCGTGCACGCCGCCTCATCAATCCGTATGATTTCGCGCAACATCACGACCTCCACATTCCCTATCAGCCCGTTGAAAAACCCGGCCGGGGTGGCACCCGGCCCTCCCAATCATCGATTCATGCCCATATTTGGGAGGGCGCGGTGCCACCCGCGCCGCTCCGTAATGCTTTTTCAACGGGCTGCTATGCGCTCCTTGCGTTCCTTCGCGGCCCTCCGCTCTTCTCCCTTCGCGCAATCCGTCCCATCGGTGGTCGTTCTCGGCAACGTTCACGAGGGGATCGAGAACGTTGCCGACAACTGCACCGATCCTGACGACCTCGTTAACCTTGCCGAGAACCAGAACGAATCCCCACTCCGCGTCATTCCGCTCCGCCCAGACCACCACTCCCAGCTCCAGAGCAACACGGACCCGGTACGAAGTCGTGCGCCCGCTCATCTCTATCTCTCTCAAGAACCGTTCCGCGTGCCACATGCTTGCCTGGCAACAGGCACGTCCCCGCCGGAACTCCTACAGCCCCAATTCGCCCCCAAAAACAGCGTCTAAGGCCCATAGTTTCGCCACTTTTCGCCACAATCCACTCCCAATCAAGGACTTACCGTGGCTAACCCACGAGGGGCACATTCGTGACCTTCGTGTTCTTCGTGGTGCAACTGCCGACTACTTCCAGCGCCCACCCGTACCCCGTCGTCAGTACCACATCTCCATCCGCAGCCCCGCCGCGTCGCGCGGGGGATCCGCAACTACACACTCCGCCTCGCCCCGCGCCAGGCGGGCCGCCGTCCAGGCTGCCGCCAGCGCATCCAGCACATCGTCCTCCGCCACCGCCGACCGCGCAAACACCGCCAGATGACGATGCGGCCGCGCAAAGCCCGCGCCTTCCAGCAGGCGCAGCCGCTGGTTCCGCCCCTCCATCGTGCGCTTGCCGAAGGCCAGCGGTTCCCCGCCATTCATCGCCCGAAAACACAACTCCGGATGCACTTCCCGCACCCGCTCCTGCAGGGCCGGCGTCATCAGCCGGTGCACCTCCTGCAGCCGCGGAAACAGCCCGTGACACTGCTTCGAGATCCCCAGCCCCGCCGCCGATGAGGCCCGGTTGACGTTCACCGCCTCCCGGTACGACCCCGTCTCCAGCGCCGCCCGCACCGGCGGCGGAAATACGCTGCTCGCCCGCGGCCCCAACAGTCCCCGAGCCGCCCGATCGCACGCCCTCCCACCCGTCTCCGCCGCCTCCAGCAACCCGATCGGGATATCCACCCCCACCCGCTCCGCCCCCGCCGTCAACGCCAACACCCCCGCAAAGTCCGCCGCCACCCCCAGCGACACCCCGCCCCCCACCCAATCCCAACTCGCCACCACCCACCCCATCGGACACCCATCCACCCCAGACACCACGCGCATCGAAGACATCATGCCACCCTTCAACACCCCTGCCGTGCGTTCTTAGAGCCGAATTTCCAACCTGAATCAGAGCTTCTAA
>CAZWQJ010000067.1:0-19751 GCA_964635825.1 uncultured Victivallales bacterium
CGTTGATGGCCATGAACTCGTTAATCACCACCTGCCCGCCCGCGGGCACGGCGCAGGCGGCCAGCATCGCCGCAGCCAAGCCGCCGCGCGCGGGAAAACTCCGGCGCCGCCACCACATTGACCAAGGAGGATACATATGATTCACATGGCATTCTAACAGAAGGATTCCGAGTCCGTCACCGTCGAATCCACGCGTCCAATCCACCGTATTGACGGCCGGCGCCCGGATCGGGCATACTAGATACTCATGTAACACATGTCGCATGGAGGGGCGGGGCATGCGCATCGACGGTGGCCATCAGGGAGTGGGTCGGTTGGGCATGGCGGTGGCCGCGTGGTTGGGCCTGACCGCCGCCGCGGACGCCTACCAGTGGGATGGGGCGGCGTGGGCGGACAACACCGCCTTCATGAGTCCCATTACCCAGGCGGTTAAGGATCGCTGCCGCGCCATCCGCGCCACGACCAACGGCCAGTCGCGCACCGCCGGCCGCATGGGCCAGATCGGCGATTCGATCACCTATTCGTCCGCCTATTTTATCGGCCCGGCCTGCCCGGGCCCCAGCGCGAACGAAACCGGGCACGATTATCTGCCGATCCGCCAGTGGCTGACCGGGGACGCGAACCCCGACTACAATTCCTGGTACTTTCAGCTCAACGGCCTCGAGAAGCGCGGCAAGGGCCCCCCCTACGGTTGCTACTCGGGCTGGGAAATCTCCGATGCGGTCACCGCCGGACATCCCGCCAACTGCCTCGACGTTGGCCTCAACGGCATTCCCGGCAACTACTCGTGGGCGCTGATCATGTACGGCACCAACGACATCGATCCGCCGGGATGGTCCCCCGCCGCCTGGCGCACCGCCTACAGCAACTTCGTGCAGGGATTCATCGCGCAAGGCGTGATCCCCGTGCTGAGCACGATCCCGCCCGAACGCGCCCACGTGGCGGACGGGCGCGTCGAAACGGCCAATGACGTCATCCGTGCGCTGGCCGTCGCCATGGACATTCCCTATGTGGACTACTACGCCCTCATCAAGTACCACCAGCCCACCACGTGGGACGGCACGCTGATCGGACCGGACGGCACCCACCCCTCCAGCGGCGGCGCGGGCTCCCGCGACTTCTCGCGCATGGCCTTAACCACCAACAACGGCTTTACCGCGCGCAGCAGGCTGACACTCGACCTGGCCGAAAAACTCAAGGCGATCGTGTTCGACGACAGTCCGGCCGAGGGGGGGCCGGCCGTGGCGCCCGCGGGCACCTGGGTGGGCTATGAGGGCGCGCTGCACCAGTCCTCCTCACCCACCGACATTGCGCCGCCGCTGACGCGCCTCTGGGACCAGCGCTTCACCAACAAGGTCACCATTCCTGCCGCCTCGGGCTGGTCCGGTACCAACGGCAACCACAGCGCGCGCAACCTGACGTACTACCAGGGCCACCTGGGACTCGTCGCCTCCGTCGCCAACCAGACCAAGCAGACCGCCAACGTCGCGATCCTCGACGCCACCAGCGGCGCGGTCCTCAATTGCGTTTCCTGCGACCGCGAGCTGCACGGCGCCTACAAGAACATGTGGGACGCTACGGAGACGGCGTGGGGCGAGCATGTGGCGGCGTGGGATCCGGACACGGGGATTCTGTTTCTGGCCATCGGCGGCGATATGCCCAGCCACACCGCCATCCTGCCGCTAGCCAACCGGGCGAGCTACAGCGGCAGCGTGCAAACCGCCATCGGCGCCTATGCCACCCTCGCCACGAATTTCCCCGACCTGCGCGGCGGCAACGACCAGCGCCGGGACTCGACCAGCGCCGGCAACGTCCGCAACGGCGGGGCGCTCGCCAACGACGAGTGGGGCGAGGCCCAGAATCTGTTCGCCAACCGCACCGCCATGTTCGATGTGCAGGCCGGATCGTCCTGGCTGGTCCTCAACCGCGACCTCGGCCACAGTTCCGCCGCTGGCTCGAGCCTCGCCAACAAGTACACCGGGCTGCCGGCGAAGAAGCCCTACGGCGATATGTCCAACCCCCTCGACTACGACTCGACGGTCACCGAGTCCGGCTTCCCTTGCTTCAAGAACTGGGGCGGCATCCTCACCGCCACCAATCGCGTCTATTTCATGGGTCCTTACGAGTCCGGGGTGAGCCCCTATGACGTGAAGATGAAGACCTCCAGCCGCGGCCTGCGCGTGGCCTGCATGGTCATGAGCAACGCGGATGTGCGCGTCAATGGCGGCTATACCGGGCCAGGCGCCGCCGAAACCGCCATGCCGGTGAGCGAGGTGTTCGACGTCGGCTGGGACTCGACCACGACCAACATCAACGAATCCTGGCACCAGAGCGGCACGACCAACGAGGGCTGGCAGCGCAACAAGGCGTGGCTGGTGCAGGGCGACGGCATCTGGGCGGCCTGGAAACCCAGCCGCACCTCCGCCGTGGAACTCGTCCGCGTCACCAACACCGAGAGCAACCGCTACAGCCTCGGCGTCGGCACGAACATGCTCTACCAGGACATCTGGCCGAACATCGCCTATACGGACTGCGGCACCGCCGGCCGCTACGTGGTCTACTACCTCGCCAACTCCTTCACCGGGCCCGCCGACCTCGGGAGCACCTCGACCGGGGTGACCAACGAATGGACGCCGGCGGGACCGGCCTCGCTGACGGTGTTCGACGCCAGCGCCCGCACGGTGCGCTGGACGTTCGAGCTGAACAATGCCGCGCGCACGGGTGCCTACCCGGACCTGCCACCCAACCCCGCCGGTTGCTGGTACGAGACCTCGCGCCTCGTAGTTGCCGGCCGCTACGCTCATCTCGCGTGGGTCGACACCGTCGGCGTGGGCAACGCCCGGCTCAAGGTCGCCACCTTCGACGTCGCCGGCCACGCCCCCGGCGCTGCGCCGGCGCCGCGCGCGTTTGACCTCAGCATTTCCAAGACCGGCAATGGCAAGAGCCGCGTCACGGATCTCATCGCCGTCAGCAACATGCTCTATGTGCTGGTGAGCGAAGACAACGCGATCGATCGCAGCGGCGAACTCAACGCCCAGCGGGTCGTGGCGCTTCAGGCCGGCAACGGCTACGTCGCCACCAACCCGGTGGCCGTGATGAACGTGACCCCCACCTCCGGCTCTCTGCCGCTACTTGTCTCCGGCGACGGCAGCCGTTCGTCGGACGACGACGGGACCATCACGAACTACGTGTGGAACTTTAGCGACGGCTCCGCCCCCACGTCCGGGGTGCTGGTGTCGCACCTGTTCACCAATTCCGGCAGCTTCTCCGTCGCCCTCACCGTGACCGACGACGATGGCAACACCGCCACGGCGCAGACCGTGATCCGGGCCGGGTTCGTGCCACACTACGTCACCAATACCGTCGTCGTGACGGGCAGCAACGATACGGCTGACGTGCGCGACACCTTCCTCTACGCCCCACAACCGGACAACGACGGTTATCGAAATCTAAGCGAGTTCGCCGCGAGCTCGGTCACCAACGACCTGCGCGTCCCCCTGCTGCGGTTCGACCTCACCAACATCAGCGTCAACGCCGAGGTGCTCAGCGCCGTGATGACGCTCTACTGCTTTAACGTCTACAACGACGATGCCACCGTGGTGTACCCGATGAGCAAGCCGTGGAGCTGGCGCTACGCCTGCTACAACTACCGCGACAACGCCACCTGGTGGAACAGCGGCGACCAGCCCTTCGACCGCGTTCCGCCCACGACGGACTACGAGGCCGCGTCCGGCATCACCAACAGCGAGATCTACGCCTTCGTGCCCGCCAACTGGGACCTGACGCGCCTGGCCTCAAACTGGGTCGTGAATCCCGCCGCCAATTACGGAGTCACCCTGATTCCCGTGTCCGCCAACAGCGAAACGCGCTTTCGCTCCAGCAACTACACCAACGAGGTGGGCGTACAGCCGCGGCTGGTCATCACCTACCGAGTCCCCGCCCCGCCGCCCACCGGGCTGTTGCTGCAAGTCCGGTAAGTCATCGCCATACCCGCGCCGGGGGCGCCGCCATCTCGATGGTGTGCCGCGTGGGGTCCGGGCCGCAGACCACGTCGTACACCTGCTGTCCCGCCGGGGCTTCGAACACACGCTCGGCAGCACCTTCCCGCCAGCGGTGGACGATCCGCAGCTCCCCCGGCAGCGCCGGCGCCGCAAGATGGCCCGCGAATTCGAGCGCCATCACACCGGTGGCGCTGGTGACGCGAATCCAGATGGCTGACGTCGCGTCCGCCAGCACGGTCTCGGCATCGATGCTGCCATCCCATTGCAGCGGCGTGTTGGGAATGGCGACGTCGGCACCGGGCTGCCACGTGGTGCCGTCCACGCTCCACTCCAGCGTCGCTCGCCGGGATGGCTCACCTGCCGGCCCTTCGGGCACAGTCGCGACCGCGTAGGCCCAGGCGAAGCGCCGGCCGGCCGGTGCCTCGAAGCGGAACACGCCGCGCGCGGGGCCGTCCGCTGGAGGCGCCAGGCACAGGCGTTCGCGCTTCCATGGAGCCAGCGTGCCCGACTCAAGGCCCACCAGGGTCGCGCGCAAACGATCTTCCGAGCGGAAGTCCACCGGCACCACCCATGGCGTCGTCCCCAGGCCGTGCCTGTCGCCCGTCCGCAGTTCCATCCGGTTCCGGCCCTCCACCAACCGCGGCAGCGACATCGGCGCCGTCATCACGTAGCCGTCGAACGCGAAACGGCTCAGCCGCGCGTCGGCGGCCAGTTCAATCCGGACCCGCGCGTCGTACCGCGCCTTGAGCCGTTCCGTGATATCGGGCTTCAGGTCGAAGGGCCCTTGCGTAGCGGCCACGGTAACGAAGAGCCCTTCCGAATCCGTCACCGCCGCGGTGACCGATCCTTTGCCGGAGAGACTCAACCAGACGCCCTTGGCGGCGGGGAAGCCAGGCCGCCCGGGGTCGGGAATGCCGCAGAACGGGTACGGCGACTGAATGCGGAACTCGATGCGCCCCGGGCCCACCAGCCCGCGCGCGTCCTGCGTCAGCCCGTCCCGTGACCACGCCCCCAATTCCACGTCGCGCGTGCGGTTGGTCAGGTCAGGCGCGTAGATCCAGCGGCCGTTACCGATGGTGCGAAACGGCGCGAAACGTTCGCGCGGCTGGCCCTGCCACTCGCCCTTGCTTGGGCCCACCAGCAGTTCCTGCCAGGACGCCGGCATGTGAAACCGCCCCTCGTCGGCCTGTGAGCGGATCAAGGTCTCGCCCGGCCGCAGCACAAAATCCATCGTATGCGCCCGCGTAGCCCAGAGCGGGAACGCATTTGCGCCCGCCTTGGCCCGGTCGTACATCTTCGCGTAGTCGTCGAGACTGCGGTCCGGCAGGTTGCACGGGCTGGACCTGTTCGTGTTCTCGACGATGAGCGCCCGGGCGTTCGCGGCCAACTCATCCACGCCGGCGATGTGGCCGTCGGGAGTCCGGAACCAGGTCCACATGTCCACGTCCAACACGCGCCAGCGATCGTCGTAGAAGACTTCGCAAACGACATGCCCCGGCAAGCTGCGGATCCGCGCCGGCATGCCGGCGGCGCGATACAACCCGAGCAGCATCTCCGCGCTCTGGCCGCAGATCGCCCAGCCATACGCGTTGAGCAGTTTGACCGGGTCGCTGACGTCCCCCCATCCAACGGGGTCGCCTTCGCGCTCGTTCGCCGGCCACCCGTGCCACGTGCCATCCACCGTGCTGGTGAAGTAGTCGTAGAGCGCAAGCGCCAGTGCTTCACCCCGCTTGCCCGCGAACCGCGGCGCGGCCAGAATCGACTCCAGACTGTGGAAGTCAGGACGCAGGTCGCCGACGATGCGCGGAGAACGGACGGGATCGATCATCGTCTTACTTGATCTTGTGGCCCGTCAGTTCGTTGCGAACGCTGCGCGTGTCGCGCTCCTCGATCGGCTCCACAATCTTGGCATAGAGGCTCGGGCGCCGCGCGTTCAGGTGGCCACCTGCAACCGTACGCACGCGCGCCTCCCGGCAGAGCGCCGCCACCACCATGTCGTCGCCGGCCTTCTTTGTCTCGGCCAGGATAAGGCCCTCGGGGTCGAGGATCATGCTGCAGCCCGTACGCACTTCGGGGCCATCGATGCCCACCCCGTTGGCGAAGACGTAGAAGAGGTTGTTGTCGTAGGGACGGGACGGCAGCCATTTCGTGATCCACTGGTAGCCCTTGGGTCCCTCGATGGCCTGTTGGAGCGCGGCCGGATCGCGTGCGCGGTTGCGCCACAGCTCCAGTGGAATGCGCCCCATGCCGCGCGACGCCATGTCAAACGCGCCGGTCTGGTGCGGCGCGAAGATCAACTCGGCGCCCTTCAGGCAAAGCACGCGCGGATTCTCCGGCAGGTTGTTGTCGTAGCAAATCAGCACACCCATCTTCCACCCGAAGAGCTCGAACACCTCCAGGCGGCGGCCCTGGCTGATGGCGGAGTTCTCGAAGGCGTGAATCTTGCGGTGCTTGAAGATCATGCCACGCTCGGGCGTCACCACGACGTACGTGTTGAACAGCCCATCCGCCGCGCGCTCCAGCAACCCGAACGCCACCACGATCCGGTGCCGCTTCGCCAGCGCGTGCACCTTGCGCACCGACGGCCCGCGCGCGGCGTCCTCGGCGATCGCACGCAGCTTCCGCGGCGTGCACTCGAAGAGATAGTTATAGCCGTTCAGGCACATTTCGGGGAACGAGACGATATCCGCCCCGGCCTCGGCGGCCCGCGCGATAAACCGTGCCATGGTCGCCAGGTTCGCCGCCTTGTCGTCCTGCTTCATCTCGAACTGCACGGCGGCCACGTTGATCACGGATCTGGGTTTATTCATGCTTCACTCCTCTGAGACATCAAACAACGTTTGAATGCACACAACCCGTTCATGCCGAAAGAGAACCGCAGAATATCGGACAAGGAACGGCGAACGGCGAAGTCCGGATCTGCGCCTGACTTCGACGTTGGGCGTTCGATGTTGGATGTTCGATGTTCGCCGGTCTCATTGCCATGTTCCCTCCGGCCCGCCGCGGGCCGGAGGCTGCACCAAAACCTGAAACCTTTTGTCACGGCCCCAGTATATTACTCCAAACGCGGCTTCAGCCCTTCGCCTTCCACCTCGGTGCGAATCTCAGCGACGAACGGGGCCGAGCGTTCGTCGCGAGCCTGGACACAAACCTCGATGTCGCCGGTCGTGGCCAGTTCGGCGGGGAGAATGAGCTCCCAGCGCTTCCAGCCATCGTAGGCCCAGAACCAGCTCATCGTGCCGCGCCGCAGCTCGAAGTGACGCCCCGCCACACGAACGTCCGCCACGGCCTCGCGGCACATGTGGGTTCCGGTCATGACCATCAGGATGTTCGTCGCGCCCGGGCGCACCGGCAGGCGGCAGACCAGGGCCTCGGGGAACGGGACGGCGTAGCTCTTGCCGTGAAACGCCATGCCGCCGGAGAATTGCCGCCCGGCCAGCACCTCGCGCGGGGCGATCGCGTGCAGCAGTTCGGCAAGCTGGGCGACGAAGTCCGGTTGCTTGAGGGCCAGGTGCGGCCGTCCGGCGAGAAAACGCGCCACCTCCGCCAGGCGGCGTTCGCCTTCGGCCAGCGCATCCGGCGATCGGTCGTAGACCCGTACCCGCAGGGCGTAGAGGAACTCCTTCAAGGCGGAGAAGTAGTCGTGGCGCTCGCGCAGATTGCGCGTCTGCCGAGCCAACTCGTCCAACGGGTGCGGCGCGGGAAAGACGTGGTGATGCAACGTGGCGGGCATGGATGTCGGTGCGGCGTGCCCGGCCGCCGTGAGGGCCGCGGCCAGCTCGCGCTCCGCGCCTTGCACATGCACCTCGGCGAGTTCGATCTCGCGGCGAAACGCGAGATCGCCAGGCTCGAAGGCCAGGTCGCGTTCGCCCACGAACAGGTTGCAGGAGCCGCGAAGATGGTGATTGAAGCGGTGGTGGACGACCCACGCGCCATCCACGAAATGCAGGCGTTTGATCACCTCCCACGCATGATCGAGCAAGCGCCTGGCGGCGGGCGAGGCCGGCCCGTAGGTTCGCGCCAGCCACTCCCGCTCGACATCGGCCACGGACGCGCCGGGGTCGTTAAGGAGCGCGCCGGCCACCGCGATGTTCAGCTCCATCGGCTTGTCGAACGCGTGGCCGCCCCAGCGATCGCAGCGCAGCACGGCGCCGGAGCAACCATGCTCGAGGGCGAAGAGCAACTCGTCCGCATAGTAGGCGGCATTCGCCGCGGGCACCTCGCACTCGCCCCAGAAATTGCCGCCCAGATCCATTTCCACCAGCGTCTGGCGCTCGCCAGCCAGCGCGGCGATGAGGCCGTCGCGGGGGTAGAAGAGTTGCCAGTCCATGGGCGTGGCCTTGATTTCCACCGGCACGTCGGGATCGAAGCCGCGCAGCGCCTCGCGCAGGGCCGCATATTCCCACTCCCGCCAGCAGAACGCGCGCAGGATCCATTTGCGGCCCAGGCGCCGGTGCGCGGCGTTCATCCAGTCCAGCAGCCGCCGGGTGTGGGCGGCGCGGACCGCGGGATCCTCTGCGAGATGGTAAATCGGAATGTCGGATTCCTGCACGACCAGCACGATGCCCGTCAGGTCCGGCAGCTTCCGGTAGGCTTCCTCCAGTCGTGCCGCCATGAAGTCCCAGAGCACGGGGGAATCCAGATCGGGCGTCGGGCGCAGCTTGTCGCCGGAGAACGTGTGCGTCGTTGACTTGAAGCCCTCCGGATGCAGGCGGGCCAGCGCATCCGGAAAATTCAGCTCGTGGTGCCAGAGGTAGGTCTCGATGCCGGCGGCCTTGGCCCGCGCCGTGATGTTGCGGAACAGCGCAACCCGCGATTCCACGTGGGTGCGCGGCTTGCCGATGGCCGCCTCCAGGCCGGGGAAAGCCTCGTAATGGACAAACTGGTCGAGATCGTTTTCCACGGGGTTGTTGGCATAGTGCAGTTGGTTGAATCCGTAGCGCCGCGCGCGCTCCAGCAGCAGGTCGAGATACTCCGGCGGCAGCTCCCCGCCGTGGTTGGGCGAAAGCGCCCGCACCGGCGCCGGCCGGCGCGGTACGCGGTAGCTGGCGAGGTGCAGGGGTGTGCGTACTGTGAAGTCAGGCATTACGAGTTCCATTGCGGCAACGAGAAGTTGACCTGATAGTTCGAGGTGTTCGGCCACGATCGCACGGGCGCATAACGCCGCCGCGCGGCGCGGGGCAGGGAGTCTGGTCCATAGACGTGCAGGCGTTCCTCGTCCCACACCACGATCTGGTCCACACCCAGGCCCAAGACGTCATGCACCTCCATGTACTTACCGGGCCGGTGGCCCTGGGGGAACGGGACCACAAGATTGAAATGCTCGTCCCAGATCCCGCCGTCGCCGAGGCGCGGGGAGAAGGCGATAAGCTCGTGACCGGTTCCGGTCCAGTTGACAGGCTGGCAGACCGCCCCCGCCGCATAGCGCTCCACCTGGCGCACAATGCGGTTTTGCTCGTCGAGCAGCGTGACAATCCCCTCATTGCCGTGGAAGGTCACGATGATGCGGTCCAACCCCGGCCGGCTCGGATCGAAATTGGCCACAGAGAGATGCTGGACATGGCCCATGTGCATCTCCTCGACCTTGCCGTCGTCGCGCTCGTCCACCAATCCAGCTTCGCCGCAGGGGTGCAGGATGTGCCGCACGCCGTGACGGTCGCGGTAGGCGAAGCAGGCGTCCGGATGGTCCCCGAGGAACAGGCGGCCCACCAGCTTGCCGTCGGCGTCGAGGCGCGAGTAGCCGAGGATCACCAAGTCGCGGCCCGTGCCGTCGAGGTCGCAGGTGTAGGGGAAGTGGCCGGTGTTGCAGCGGTGCATCCAGCGGGGCTTCAAGGTCCGCCCGTCGATTCCCCAGGCGCAGTGATAGCGGTCCTTGACGATCAGATCGCCGTGGCAATGCCGACCCGCAAGATTGCAGAGGCGCAGACTGTCGGGAATCATACGGGGCAGATCGTCACCATGGCCATCGCCCCAGTACGCGCTGATTTCATCCCAGTATGGTTCCATGCGCGGCGGCACGGGCGTCGGCGCACGCTGGCGCACAGCGCCGGTCCGGGGATCGAGCACCTCCAGGAACGATCCAAATCCCGCCACGATTTCCACGCCGCGGCCCCGGTCCGCAACCTGCACGGGCAGGTCGCATGTGATGAGCGCCGCATCCTTCGGGTACGCCCCCCGTTCCCATAGGACGGCACCGTCCAGCGTCAGCGCCGACAGGCGTGTCAGCGTCCGATAGTTCCAGCGGCGTCCGGCGTGCAGGGCGGGCACCGCGAACAGCGCCTCGGCCCGTCCATCGCCATCGAGATCGGCCAGGCGAAGCTGGCGTCCGCACGCATGCCCGCGCACATCGATGTCCGCCATCAGCCGCATGGCCGGCCAGGCGCGGCGCGCGCGGGACAGACGGATCGTGTCCCGTTCCGACTCCCCAGCCAGGCGCCGGACCTCGGCGCGGTCCGCGCGCACGGTGACGGCACCGATTGCCACGGCCGACTCGGCCCACAGCCCGATACCTCCCCACGCCAGGCAGCCATCCTCGGCGGTGAGCGTGACGTCGCCCGCGCGGGCCCGCAGCCGCGGCCCGCGCAGGTCGAGGGTCACGCGCCCCGGCTTGCGCGGAGGCGCCATCGGCGCGGAAGCCAGGACGACGGGAGTGCCCTGGAAGACGCGCATCAGCTTGAACTGGCCGCCCTCGAAAACGGCGGCATAGAAATCGCGCGAGCTCTGGTAGCGCCCAACCACGCCGGCGGGCTCCGGGCCGGACACGGACATCTCCACCGTGACCGCATACTCGCGCCATCGTTCTGGGCCGCGCGTCACCACCAGCGCCATCCCCCACGGCGGGGTGTGGACGGTCTTGACCAGGCGCGCGCGCGCGCCGCGGCGGACCACCCGGAACGGTGAATGCAGGCGGTCTGGCTTCCCGGACCAAACGGTGCTGGCATGGTACCATCCGTGCGGATTGCCCGGCACGGTCATGGCCATGTATTCGCCCCGCGCGCTGTTGTCGCGGTGCAGGTAACCGGATGGGAACTCCGCCCAGATTTCACGAAGCAGAATCGTATTCATGGTTCGCAGACGCTCAACACCGCTTTGACCGGCCGCCCGACGACCAGCTTCCGACCGTCCGAGAAGCCCTCTTCGCGGCCCTCAAGTTCCTTCACCATGCGACCGCGCCACCGTTTCAGGGCGGCCGCCGATTTCGCCTTGCGGGCCAGATCGTCAAGCTCGCGTGGGTCCCGGTCGAGGTCGAAGAGCTGTTCGTGACCGGTGGCACTGAACCAGACGTATTTCTCGTGCCCGTCCGTCAGGTAGTGCGCCGCCCCCCCGCAGGGCACCAGATGCTCCCCATGCAGGAAGGAATGGACCTCGCGGTCTTCACCGCGGGCGTTGGCCAGAAAACTGCGCCCCTCCACCCCGTTCGGAATCTCCAAGCCTGCGCACTCCAGCAGCGTCGGCATGACATCCCGCAGTTCGACCACACGGTGGGATTGGTGGTTCGCGCGGATCCCGCTGCCGTCCGGCCCCTTCAGGATCAGCGGCACCCGGGCGCATCCTTCGTAGGGAAAAGCCTTCCGGAACAGGTTGTGGTCGCCCAGCATGTCACCGTGGTCAGACACGAAACACACGTAGCTGTTCTTCGTCAGCCCGAACATGTGCAGGGTTTCCCAGAACCGGTTGATCTGGTGGTCGATATGGGTGATGTGCCCGTAGTAGCCCGCACGGGCGCTCCGCAGGCGCTCCCGCCCGATGTCGCCCTGCCACAGCTCCGGGTTCTCGGGGTTATCCTTCCCCTCGAACATGCGGCTCCACGCCCCCACCGGTGGCGGCGGCATCTGCTGGTCCCGGTAGAGTTCATAGGCCCACGCCGGCGGATCGAAAGGCGGATGCGGACGGTGAAACGAAAGAAACAGAAAGAACGGCCGGGTAGGATCGCGACGCCGCAGAAAATCGATACCTTGTGTCGCGATGTAGTTCGTCGGATGCGTGTGCTCGGGTTTGTCCCAGGGACGGACCGTGAAGGAGTTGCAGTTCATCCCGTGCTCGAAATCGTTCGCATCCCGCCCCAGTTGCTGGCGGAGCCAGGGGTGATAATCATCCACCAGGTCATGGTCCAACGGGTGCATGTTGTGCGCGTGGTGCAGGAAGCCATCGTGCAGGATGACGTTCTCGAAGCCCATGCAGTGGCGCTCGGGATAGACATGCATCTTGCCGACAGCCTGGGTCTGATAGCCTTGGCGTGTGAATTCCGAGGCAATCGTCACGGGGTAATTCCACGGCACGCCGTCCCGGTATCCCACCCGGCCATGCGAACGCTGGGTGAGCCCGGTCAACAGCGCCGCGCGTGCCGGGATGCACGTCGGGCAAGCGGAGTAGGCGCGCGCGAAGCGCGCACCCTGCATGGCAATCCGGTTCAGGTAGGGCGTCTGCACCACGGGATGACCGTCGATGCCCAGGCAGTCCCCCCGCCACTGATCCACGCATATCAGAATCACATTCGGCTTTTCGGCGGTTGCCATATAGACCCGTTCTCCTAGAGGCACGCTTTGGCCAGGGCTTGCTCGCACTTCGCCAGTTGCTTCTGCAGACTCTTGAGCGTGCCTTTGCCCTGCAGCCCGGGTGCCAACGACTTGCGGCTGTACTCCACCGCTTTGGCGTAGTCCTTCTTCACAAACCAGATTTCGGAAAGTGTGTCCAGGATGTCACGGTCCTGGCCGCCCGCCAATTTGTTCGCCTGCTCCGCCAGCTCCAGGGCCTTGTCGACATCCTTGAGCCCATCCGGCAGCGTATCCACCAGAAACCAGGCGTATTGGCTGAGAACAGCCGGGTCCCGCGGTTTGAGTAGCAGGTCGCCTTCCCACTTCGCGGTCTGCGCTTTCCAGTCCGGACATCTCATCACCATCGTGGGATAGTGCGGTGAATCCTGGTGGCTCTCGCCCATGGCCGTCTCGAACCGCGCCACCAGATCCGGATGGCTGGCGGCAATATCCGTGGCTTCCCCCGGATCGCGGGACAGGTCGTAGAGGGCGGTGGCGCCCAGGTCCCAGGTCCGGATGGCCTTGTACGAGCGCCAGCGGGCGGCTTGCTCGAAGTGCTTCGTCGTGGTCTCCCAATACAGGAAACGCTCGGGAAGGGTGTCAGCCTGGCCGGTCAGCACCGCCGCCACGCTGATGCCGTCAACATCCCCCGGAGTCGTCGCGCCGGCCAGTTCGGCAAGGGTCGGCAGGACATCGGCAAAGTACCACGGCGCCGCCGAGACCTTGCCCGCCGGCACCGTGCCCGGCATCCGGGAAATCATGGGGACGCGGATGCCGCCTTCGCGAAGGGAGTACTTCTCTCCCGAAAAGGGGCCGCAACTATCGAGAACGCCTTCCCGCCGGCGGTATGACCCGTTGTCCGCTGTGAAGATGACCAGCGTGTTGCTGGACAGGTTGAGCTGGTCCAAGTGATCCAGAATACGCCCGACACCCTCGTCGAGTTTCAAAACCATCGAGGCAAAAGTGGCATCCTCGCCGGAAAGCGCCGGGTCCAAATCGGGCGCCCGCCTCGGGATCGCCAGCTCATCATGCGGAAGGGTCCAGGCCGCGTACAGAAAGAAGGGCCTGTCGCGGTTCTTCTCGATGAAGGCCAGAGAACGCTCAAGAAAGAGATCCTGACTATAGACAGTCCGCTTGCCTCCCTCATTTTCCGCGACGGGAATCTGCTTCTGATCGTCCCAGAGGGACTCCGGATAGTGGTTGTGGGCCAGTTGCTGATCCAGATACCCGAGGAAGTGGTCGAACCCCTGTTTCAGTGGCTCCCCGCTCGACCCCTCATTGCCCAGCCCCCACTTCCCGACGCAGGCCGTGGCATAGCCCGCGCCTTGCAGAAGTTCGGCGACCGTGCGATCGGCGTCATAGAGCGGCACGCGACCGCCCGGAGCGGGCATCTCGGGCGTGGCAACCCCGACATTGGCCCGGACGCGGGTGTGCCCCGTGTGTTGGCCCGTCATCAGGACACTGCGCGAAGGCGCGCATACCGGCGCGCCGCTGTAGCAATCCGTGAACCGGGTGCCTTGGCGCGCCATCCGATCGAGATTCGGCGTGGCGTATCGCTTCTGACCATAGCAACTCAGCAGCGCAGGACTCATATCGTCGGCCATGATGAAGACGATATTAGGCGGGAGCACAGGCGCGGGATTCTCCGCGAATGCAGCGCCCGGCCAAGCCGCAACAAGAGCGGCCAGACCAACTAAGGCAGTCGCGGTGCGCCCGGTCATGTGTTGCACAATCAATTCCTAAAAAGGTTCAGGGTTCAGGATGGAGGGCATCGCGCGTGCGCGAGGAATCCACCCCAAACCCTGCCCATGGGTTTTCGCGTGCCTATTTCTTCTGGAATTCCACGACTGCAGCCTCGAAGTCGAACTTCCAGTTGCCCTTCTGCACAGTGCCTTGATTGAAGTTGTTCTTCGCGATGGTGCTCTTGTTGGCCATGTAACCGTCAGCCTTCGCCTGATCCGTGGCCCCGAGTTCCGCCACCTTTAAGTCAAACAGCCTGGCCACTTCCGCATTCATCTCCTTCTTCTTGGCCCTCCACTCCATCACGTTGGGATCGCTGTCCTTCGCCCACTTGAAAGTCGAGAAGTACTCGACGAGCTTCGCCTCAAGGGCCGCCGCTGCCGGCGCCGTCTCTTCCGCCCTGATCTGGCCCGCCATTCCGATCACCGCACACATGGCCACCACCAGCCACACCTTCTTCATACCACACCTTTCCTTTTCGCCGGTTTGTCCGGCTTGTTCCCGTGCCTCATCAGCGGGCGGCAGGCCCGCCCAGATAAGCACCCATCTCGTAACGCACCTTCTCGAAGGCCTCGGGGTGATGCGGCCAGGAGCGCAGATCGCCACCCGCAACCTTCACCGTCGCGCGCTCGTGGGAGGCGTCGTCCTGGAAGTCCGTCATCTCCAGCGATCCGGCTATCGGCCTGGAGGCCACGCGGAGGGCGAAAGCCATCGCCCGTCCATCGTTGCCGTCCTTTGCGGCCACGGCGTGCAGGTACTCGTAATCCTGCATGCCGCGCCGGTAGGCCTTGAGGCGCATCGAGGGGAATACGGTGTCGGGCATGCCGTGCTCGTCGCCGGGATACAGGAACAGGGCGTCACCCGGATTCTTCAAACTCCCGCCGGTGGTCCAGGGTTTGTCGGCCGGCTTCGCACCTTCCATGAACGACCACTTGCAGCTGCCGTGCATGCGCGAGTTGAACACCACCCACGGCCAGGTGCGTGGTCCCACGGCCTCGGTGGCGATCACGGTCGGCCCCACGCGAGGCTCGAAGCCGTTGTAGAACCAGACCTTGGCGCCGCGCTTGAGCTCCGGCTGCAGGGCCTCGAGGTTGAGGCACAGGCCATGCACGTTCCAGATGTCCACACCGGCGAGGGCGGCCACCACATCCCTCGACCCCTCCACCTTGCCGTTGCCGTCGAGATCGAACTTGTTCTTCTCGAACCCGCTGCCAATATCGAACTTGTAGGCCACGTTCTTCAGGTTCAGCTCGCGGATGATGCGGATATAGCCCTGCAGGGTCCGCAGCTGTCCCATGGCCACCTCCGGGGCGGCCTTGTGGAAGCCCGGCTCGTCCAGGCTGTCCTGGTAGATGACCAGCGTGGTGTTGGGATACTTGCCGGCAAAGTGGGCCGAGGCATCCGTCAGCAGCGCCTTGAACTGGGCCACGTACTCCGGCGTGAACTCCACCTCCCAGTTGTTGTTCTTCGTTGGGGCGGGGATCGGCCAGTCAGCACCGCGCCCGGGCCCCTTGGCATCCGGACGATCCACCTTCGGCTCGAACGGAAGGACGAACACATCGAGCGGCACGCCCGCCCGCGGGCCATCCGTGTAGAGGGAGCCCTCGATCGCCGGCCCGTAGGCCGCATCGAATCCCTCCCACGCGAATCGGTTCCCCTTCGCCCGCAGCGGCGGATCGTAATTGATGAACGGCCGATTGCCGGTGATCGTGGCGCGGTGCTCATGCGCCAGGGAGAAGCACGCGTCCCGCATGGGTTGCGCCCGCTTCGCGAAATCGGAGTACGACATGAATTCCAGCAGCATGTGGCCTTTGGCGGGCATCTCGAAACCGAAGACCTGGAGGTCAACCGCCACCGTCTGGATCCCGGATTCGGCTTCCACGGTGACCGTCCCCTTGTAGATTCCCTTGGGCGTCTTCGGGGGAATCCAGAGGTCCACCCAGACGGTCTGGTTGCGGATGTCCGCCACCGGCGGTTTCTCGCCTCCGAAATTCCCACCGTCCATCGCGAACGGCGCCCCCAGCCTGGGCGTATCGAACGGCACGAGGGGATCCGGGTACCAGCCTTCCTCCAGCGGATAGGGCGCACGTTTGCCATCCACCGCCTGCTTCACCTTCACGTAGAAGGCTCGGAAAAAGCGGAACTGTCCGGCTGGAATCGCCGCGCCGGAACCCGACAGCTCCGCCGCCACGACGTTGATCCCTTTTGTACCCGAACCCTCCACGATCAACTGGAAACTCACGACCTCATTGGCCGCGCCCTTCAGGGTCACGGTTTTCGTCGCACCGTCCCAGACCCAGTTCTTCGCCCGGTAGTCGCCGGAGATCCCGCCCGGCAGCATCGGCGCATTCTCCTCGAACGCCTTGCCGGTCAAGGGATTGATACGGACCCCTTCGCCGATCGCCCACACATTCCATTCCGCGTCGCTTGCGGCCTCGACACGTGTCATCGGCGCCTCCTCATTCACCCGCGTGCAACCTGCGCCCAGGACCGCCGCCAAACCCATGCTCGCCAATGCCGTCCGCTTCGTTGTCATTCATCCCCTGTTCCGACGTGCCCGTGTACGCGCCCGTGTACGCGCCCCTCGGCGCTTCTTCCCGTGTAGCGGGGTCCCATCCCATCACCGCGCTTATCCCTTCAAAACGATCACCCTCGACAGCTGGATGCCGTCCACCGCGATCCGTGTAACGCCGTCCGCCGCCTCGAAGGAGACTGGTGCCAGCGTTCCGCCGAAATCCATCGCGAGCACCTCCCGCACCGGCACGTCCCGGATCAGCTCGATGCGGGCCGAGGCGGTCGCCTGCTTGCCGTCGAGATGAACGAGATGCACGATCTCCACATCGCCGGCGCGGGTATGCTCGGCGACGATCCGGGATGCCGTCGCGACGCGCAAGCGCCGGCGCCCGCCCAGACACCACTCCAGCGCGTCCAGGAAAGCCGCCGCGTTCTTCGGCATGGCCCAGTACTGCGGCGACACCGTCCAGAACTCCGGACCGCCGCCCGGCTTCACCACGTAGTCGAAGTCCGCCAGGGCGGCCGCACGACCCGCGCCGTATTGCACGCGCGCATCCGCCTGCACGGCCTCACCGAAGAGCGGGTACAGGATGGGGCGCATTGCGCTTGCCTCCGTCGAAGCGACCCGCTCAGCGGCGCCCCGCTCCCCGGCGCCTGTCTCCATGGCCGCCTGCTCGCGGCGATGCAGCCGCCGCCAGTTGTCGAAGTGCCCTACCTTCCCGACCGCGAGAACCGCCCCGCCGGCCTCGACGAACCGCAGGATCTGCGTCGCTTCCTCCGCCGACAGGCACTCCGTTTCCGCGAGCACGAGCAACCGGTACCGGGAGAGATCGCCGAGATGCGTCTTCCAGACCACGTCGAAGGGGATGCGGTTCTCGATCAGTACCTCCTCCGCCGTGATCACGGCCGCGTGGGGCAGCAGCATGCTCAAGCCCAGCGATTCGCGGTGCCGCAGCACGGCCACCTCGGAAAGCGTGTCCGCGCCCGCCTGGAGGCGCTTGTGCGCGTGGTACCAGGCATTGATCTCCGGCGTGCCGCCGCCGCCAAATCCGTTCGGATTGAAGGCGAAGGATTCGGACAGCGACAGCGGGTCTCCATCGCAATAGACGATGGCGGTCATGCCGGCCGCGCGGGTGAACTTGTACTCCCGGATGCGGGTGATGTACTGCCCATGGGGCCCGGTGCCGATCCGCTTGGCGGCGTTCTCGTCAAACGTCATGTCGATCATCGGGTAGACGAGCTCGTGCGCGACCGAATTCAGGTACTCCATATTGGAGCCGAAGCCCTTGCCGCTGTTGGCTTCGAGCAGCGCGTCCGGCTTGCGGCCCTTGATGTGCGCGCGCATCTCGGCGAGCGCGTCGCACAGGAGCTCGGCCCGGTAGCGCACCCATGCCTGCTGCATGGAGACGTTGATCTCGCGCTGCATGACCGCCTGGTTCCATCGGTTAAACCACGGGAGCTTCGCGTGGCGGAAATCGGTGTGACCGAAGAGGCGCTCGCCAAGCGCCCGCGTCTCCGGCGACCCGCCCCCGAATTCCCGGTCCAAGTACGCGCGGAAGCCCGCGACACACCGCGGACAGCGGCAGGTGTCGGGTTCCGGATTCGTGTAGACGTTGTCGAAATGGATGCCGTCCATGTCGAGATCGACGAGCGCGACATCCACCACGCGCTTCATGTACGCGCGCCATTCCTTGCAGTTGTAGCATGGTCGCACGCGGAAGCATTGAAAGCCGTTGTAGCTGTAGCCGGCGGGCTGGCCGTTCTCGGCCACCTGCGCCCACGTCTCGCAGTCGGGCACCTCGAACGCGAAGGTCTCGGGCACGATCGTCCCGAACGTGCAGTAGGCGACGACCCGCATCCCCAGGCGGTGTGCCTCCGCCACGAGCGGCCGGTTCAGGTCCTGCTCGCGCTTCTCGAACTCCAGGCCATAGCCCTTCCAGTGGTGGGTCCAGATATGGTTCACGCCGCGGGCATGAAGCTCGCGCACGAATTCCGGCGAGTGCTGGAAGCGCCAGGCGGCCTCGTCGTAGGGCCGCCCAAGCTGCTTCATGAAGTACGACGGCTCCCACATCCCCTGGTAGACAAAGCCTTCCTCCCACAGCCACTTCGGTTCGTGCGACATGTAGTCAAACCCCTCCTGTTGTCGGGCGGGCGGCCGGCTTCGGGCTCACAGTTCCACCGTGATCCTGTACATCGCGCCGCCGGGACGCGTGACCGAATCCGTGTGCACATTCAGGGGAGGGGTCGCCGGCGTCCGGTTGGTCAGCACCGTGCTGAACGGATCCGACATCAGGTTGGTGGACAGCAGCAGCGTGTAGTACCGGTTCGACTCGCTGGCCCAACGCACGACCGTCGATACCCCGGCATTCTGCAGCATGTTCGTGAACGCCAGCACCGACTGGTTGTTGGTGGGATTCGTCCCGGCCACCCACTCCCCGTAATTCGACAGCCCATCTCTATCGGCATCGTCCGACACGCTGTTGGTCAAGCTCCCGAAGTACTGCAACTCCCAGGCATCCGGGATCCCGTTGCCATTGCTGTCTCCGCTGCCGCCCGGCGTGTAGGTTCCCGTGATGTGCAGGTCCGGCCCGACCCAGGAAGTTCCCAGCCCGCTCCACCCGCCGGTTTGGTTCCAGGTCACCGTGAAATCGCCGGCGCCAAGCTTGGTCCCCGTCCCGCTGATGATCGTCGCGTCCAAGACGGTATTCGTCGCCGGGGTCCACAGGTTCACGGTCAGATTCGCGCCCGCCACCACCTGCACGTTGCCGGTGCCCGTGCCGTTGCCGATCGACTTGGTAATATCGTAAGCGTTGGTCGTGGTGCCGTTGATGTCGGCGACATAGGTCGAGCCCGCATTGAACTTCAACGTGTGGGAGGCGTAGCCGGAGGCGCCGTTAAAGGCATGAAACGTCACAGTCCCCACACCGCCGGCGCCATCGCCCGGGCTCAGCACCCCGTTGCC
>CAZWQJ010000068.1:0-10246 GCA_964635825.1 uncultured Victivallales bacterium
GGAGAAAGGGAGAAGGCAGAAGTTAGAAGGCAGAAGTTAGAAGGCAGAAGTTAGACTGTTCCGTTGCGACATATGACGCCGATGCGTCAGATCTTTGTCGCGAGCGTTGTCGACAAAGTCCCCGACAAAGCTCGCGACAAAGCTTGGGTTGTGGGCGATAGCCCTCCTTGGGAAGAAGAAAGAAGGCGAAGGAAACACTCAACATCTGGTATTGAACGCAGGACTCCAGCGTCGGCTCCCGCCGTGCGCGGCAGTTCGCTCGGACTTCTTCCTTCTACCTTCTTCCTTCTCACTTCCTATTTGTCCTTCCCGATCTGGGTGCGGATGACGGCGGCGAGTTGGTCGGCGACCCGGCGGGTGGTCTCGGGGGAGAAGGCCTCGACCATGACGCGGCAGATGGCTTCGGTGCCGGAGTAGCGGACGAGGATGCGGCCGGCGCCGGCGAGGGCGGCCTGGGCGGCCTGCATGGCGGCGGGCATGCCTTCGATGGCGTCGATGGGCGGCTTGTCGCGCACGGGGATATTCAGCAAGACCTGCGGGGCCTCGCTCATGATGGAGGCCAGCGCCGAGACGGGCTTGCGGGAGGCTTGCACGAGGGCGAGCACCTGGAGGGCGGTGATGATGCCGTCGCCGGTGCTGTGGTGGTCGAGGAAGATGACATGGCCGGACTGCTCGCCGCCGAGGCGCGCGCCGGTCTCGCGCATTGTGACGAGCACGTTGCGGTCGCCGACATCGGACTCGCAGTAGCGGATGCCCATATCGTCGAAGGCGCGCCGCAGTCCGAGGTTGCTCATGGGCGTGAACACCACCTGGTTGCCCGGCAGCTGGCCGCGCTCCTTCAGCGCGAGCGCGCACATGGCCAGGACGTGATCGCCGGTGAGGGTGACGCCGCGTTCGTCCACGACGATCAGGCGGTCGCCATCGCCGTCGAACGCCAGGCCGATGTGGGCGCCGACCTCGAGCACCTTGCGCGCGAGCGATTCGGTGTGCTGCGCGCCGCAGCCGGCGTTGATGTTCTTGCCGTTGGGCTCGTTGTGGATCGTGGTGACCTGCGCGCCGAGCTCGGTGAAGATGGTGGGGGCGATCTTGTAGGTGGCCCCATTGGCGCAGTCCAGCACCACGTGCAGCCCCTCGAGTGAAAGCTCCTCGGGAAATGTGTTCTTGCAAAATACGATGTAACGGCCGATGGCGTCTTCGATGCGGGCGGCCTTGCCGACGTGGTCAGCGGTGGGGCGCACGTCGTGGATGCGGCCGGTGGAGACGAGGTCTTCGATTTCGGCTTCGCTCGCGTCGGGGATTTTGAAGCCATCGCGCGAGAAGATTTTGATGCCGTTATCCTGGAAGGGATTGTGGGAGGCGGAGATGACGATGCCGGCATCGGCGCGCATGCTGTGGGTGATGAAGGCGATGCCGGGGGTGGGCATGGGGCCGACGAGCAGCACATCGACGCCCATGGAGCAGATGCCGGCGGTGAGGGCGTTCTCGATCATGTAGCCGCTGAGGCGCGTGTCCTTGCCGATGACGACGCGGTGGCGGCCTTCGTGGCGGCGGCAGAGGTAGGCCACGGCGCGGCCGACCGATAGCGTCGTTTCGGCCGTCATGGGCCAGGAGTTCGCCACGCCGCGGATGCCGTCGGTTCCAAAGAGTTTAGCCATAGGAGGAAGGGGGGAGGTTTCAGGTTTCTGGTTTCAGGTTTCAGTACGGTGGCCGGCCCGCGGCGGGCTGGATGGAGCAGAAACGTTCAACGTTCAACGTCCAACGCGCAACGTTCAACTCCTGAGAATCCGAAGTTGGGCGTTGAGCGTTGAATGTTGCGCGTTGAGCGTTCATGGGAGCTACGGGTTTTCGCCGGCGGACGCGACGGTGTTGACGACGTCCTGGAGCCACTGGGTGCCGGCGAGGCGGGAGGAGGCGTCGAGGGAGCGGATGGCATCGAGGTAGGAGGTTGTGCGGCTTTGTGGGGTGAGGGCGGCGAGGAGGCGGTCGCGGTGTTCGGTGCCGGCGCGGTCGACGGGGGCGGCGAGCAGGGCCTCGCGGCGGCGCGGCCAGGCGGCCCTGAAGTCGGCCTGGAATCGGAGGTCCGGAGTGGCCGCATGGACGGATGGCAAGGCGGCGCCGATGCGGATGCTTTCCTGCAGGCGGGTCACGAGGCCGTCGAGGCGCTTGAGGCGCTCGGCGAGCATCTCGTCGAGGCGGCGGAGGGCGCCGGCGTGGGCGGCGGCGTCAAAGGGTGTTGCCGCCATGAAGGGTTCGCGGGCGTGCTGGTACCACAGGCGCAGGGCCTGCAGGTTGCCGAGATACGTGAGGTTGTGCGCGACGATGCGGCGCGCATTGCGATAGAGGCCGGGTTCGAGCTGGTGCTCACCCTCGCGGTTGCGGCCGAAGACCAGGCGCCCGCCGGTCACCACATCGCCGCGCAGCACGGTTCCGGCGGCGACGACGGTGCCATAGGCGATGTGCGCGGGGCCCACAAGGCCGCCCTGGCCGCCGAGAAAAATGGGTGGCTGGTCCAGCATGACGCCCTGCGGCACATCGCCGATCCGCGAGGGGGTGGCCTTGTCCTGCTGCGGCGTGAAGTTGAAGTGGACATAGGAAGAGCCGACTTCGCTGTGGTGGTCGCGGCTCGTCCCCCCGGCCATCAGGCAGTCGCAAAAATTGACGAGGCTGCCGGTGGTGACGAAGGGCATGAGCAGGGTTTGCTTGAGGCCGACGGCGTGGCCGCCCGTGGCTTGCTCTTCTAATAAGGTACCGGGGCGGACGTGGGCATCGGCTCCCAGGTTGGCGCCCGCGAGCAGGGTGGCGCCCGCGAGGTAGCCCCCGCCCAACTGCACGCCAGCCTGCAGCTGGGTGTTTTCCAGGGTCAACGGCCCTTCGCGGCCGAGGACGCACCCTGGCCCGATGCTGGTGGCCGCGCCGACCAGCCGGCAGCCCGGGTGGATGACGACGCCGGGCGCGATCTGCTCGGGCGGGATCTCCGGGTCGACCCATATAGTATGGGGGGCCGGCAGGCGCACGCCCGCATCCAGAAGCCGTTTTGTTGCCAATTCGAGGTGATCGTTCATATCGCGATGGCCAAGGTAGGAAAACGGCCGCCACCCTACAACCGTTTTCCTCTTGACGCTGGGTGTACGATTGTTTCAATGTTGCGAAGAATTTCTCTAGTTGTATGACCCCTAGCGCGGGACTCGTCTGATGTTCAGTAACTTTTTGGGTCTCTTTTCCAACGACATTGGCATCGATTTGGGCACGGCCAACACCCTGGTCTATGTGAAGGACCGCGGCATTGTGTTGCGGGAACCCTCGGTGGTGGCGGTGCAGTCGGGTACGAAACGCATCCTGGCGGTGGGCGAGGAAGCCAAACGCATGCTGGGGCGCACCCCCGGCAATATCGTGGCCATCCGCCCGATGAAGGCCGGCGTGATCGCGGATTTCGAGATCACGGAAGCCATGCTCCGGTACTTCATCAAGAAGATCCACAATCGTCGCAAGATGGTGCGGCCGAGAATCATCATTGCCGTACCGAGCGACATTACGGAAGTGGAGAAGCGCGCGGTGAAGGATTCGGCGATCCGCGCGGGCGCCCGGGAAGTATTTTTGATTGAAGAGCCGATGGCTGCGGCCATTGGGGTGGGCCTGCCGGTACAGGAACCGGCCGGTAACATGATTGTCGACATCGGGGGTGGGACCACGGAAGTGGCCCTGATATCCCTGGCTGGCATCGTCTTCAGCCGCAGCGTGCGGGTGGGTGGCGACCAGATGGACGAGTGTATCGTGCAGTATATGAAACGGGTGTACAATTTGATGATCGGGGAGCGCACGGCGGAAGAGATAAAGATCTCCATGGGTTCCGCCTATCCGGTCGAGCAGGAAGTGACGCGCGAGGTGAAGGGCCGGGACTTGGTGGCGGGGCTGCCGAAAACCCTGACGATTACGTCGGAGGAGATTCGGGAAGCGCTGCAGGAACCGATTTCGGCCATTGTGGACGCCATTCGTGTCACGTTGGAACGCTGTCCGCCGGAATTGTCGGCCGATCTGGTAGATCGGGGCATGATTCTGGCGGGTGGTGGAGCCCTGCTGACTGGCCTCGACAAGCTGATCGCCGAGCAGACCGGGCTACCGGTGCATTTGGCTGACGATCCGCTGAGCGCCGTTGCCGAAGGGACGGGGGTTGTGCTCAACGAGCTGAACTTCCTGCGCCGCTCGGCCGGCGACCGCTCCTGACCGCATTGACTTGTCGCCCGCGCGAATGAGCTTGGGTAGAACGGGAGCGCGAGCGGGTCGTGTCCGGCAAACAATACGTCATCCTTGTCGGCTGCCTTGTGGCGGTGGCCGTGCTGTTGAATCTTCCCGTCCCGGCGGCGCTGCAGGTGAAGGCAGCGGTGCGGGACAATCTGACCCCCTTTTCCAGTGTGGTGACGTACGTGGAGCGCCATGCGCGTGGGCTCTGGTGGTATCTGTCGCAGGCCTGGCAGGCGGCGGAGAGTGAGCAATCGCTGCGGGCGGAGAATGCGGAGCTGCAGCGTGAGATCTGGCGGCTGCGGGAGTTGGGTGAGGAGAACCGCCAGCTGCGGGAGATGGCGGCTTTTCGGCAGCAGCGTCCGGAGCGGTTATTGATTGCGGAGGTGGTTTCGCGGGGCGACACGGTGGGGTGGTGGCATAGCGTGCGCCTGAACCGGGGGTCTGCCGAGGGCGTGCGGGTGGATCAGCCGGTGTTGACGGCGCGGGGGCTGGTGGGGCGCACGGCGACCGTCTCGCAGCACACCTGCGATGTGCTGCTGATGACCGACCCGGCGGTGCAGATCTCCTGCCGGGTGGGGCAGGACAACGCCTTCGGAATTCTGCGGGGGCTGGGCGTGACCATGTCCGGCGATCCGCGCCTGACCATGCTCTTCGCCGCACCGCCCGCGGAACTTGAATATCTGTCCGCCGAGAAAGCGGTGCGCGAGGGCGACTCGGTGGTGACCTCCGGCCTGGGTGGCGTCTACCCCGGTGGCATCCTCGTGGGGCGCGTCGACTCCGTGCGCCTGGATTCATCGCAGCTGTTCATGAAGGCGACGGTGACGCCGGCGGCGGATCTCGCGTCGCTGCACTACGTGTTCATTTTGTTAAAGGAAGAGCCCCCGTCATGACCTGGCTGGTGATGCTGATCAGTGCGGTGGGGGCGGCGCTGCTGCAGAATTTGCTGCCGGGGCCGGCGTGGCTGGGGCACTCGAAGTGGCCGCTGCTGCTGGGGGTGGTGCTGTACTACGCGCTGCAGCGGGAGCGCAGCGTGATGTGGCTGGCGGCGCTGGTGGCGGGCACGCTGCAGGATGCGCTGAGCGCGGTGCCGCTGGGCACGTCGGCGGTGTGTTTCATGGTGGTGGGCTGGGTGAGTTCGCGCTTTCGCAGTTTGGTGCTGAGCGAGGCGTTGGTGACCCAATCGTTTTTCGGGATGGCGAGCGCGCTGGGGGTGGGCGTGATGCTGTACGTGCTGGCGTGGCGCCCGAGCGCATCGGCACCGGCCCTGGGGGCGATGCTGCTGGCGGTGGCGGGGCTCACGATCGAGGCCGCGCTTTGCACCCCGGTTGTTTTTCATGTGGTTGGCGGTTTGGACCGGCGGGTGGGCAATATCCACGCTGCCAAGGAAGTGGAAGGCGTCGATGGCGACCTGGACGGATTTGCTGAATGATGCGGGCATCCGCCTGAGGATTTTGCTGGTCCTCATGCTGATGGCGCTGGGCGGACTGGCGGCGAAATTCTGGGACATCCAGGTTCGTCGGCAGCCGGAATTCCAGTCCAGCCAGGTGCAGCAAAGCGTGCGGCGGGTGCGCCTGCCGGGGCCGCGCGGGCGGATCTGGGATCGCGATGGCGTCCTGCTGGCGGGCAACCAGCCCAGCTACGGTATTGCGCTGTACGTGGAGGAGCTGCGGATGCGCGGCTCGCTCTCGAACACGGTGAACCGGGTGGAGTCGGTGCTGGATACGCTGAGCCGGCAACTGGGGATGCCGCGCGAGGTGACCCGCGACGAGATCCTGATGCACATCCGCAAGCGCCGGCCGCTGCCGTTGCTGGCGTGGCGCGGGATCGACGAGCGCGTGATGGCGCGCTGGGCAGAGATGCGCGAGCCGCTGGCCGGCGTCGACCTGTTTGCGGAGCCGTCGCGCTTCTACCCGGACCCGAAGATGGCGGCGCATGTGCTGGGGCACGTGGGGCGGTTGGATCCGGAGGATGAAGAGGGCGCGGACGCTTTCGATTACTACCTGCCGGACATGGAGGGCCGCTCCGGCATGGAGCGCGCGCTGAACAACCGCCTGACCGGTCAGGCGGGCGGGCGCCTGCTGCAGGTGGACGCCTCGGGCTTTACCCACCGCGAGGTCTCCGCCAAGATGGCGCGCCCCGGCGAGGACGTTGTGCTCACGCTCGACGTGGACATTCAGCGGTTGGCCGAAGCGGAGCTGCGCGGTTCGCGCGGCGCCTGCGTCGTGCTCGATCCGCGCAACGGGGACGTGCTCGCGATGGCCAGTTCCCCCAGCTTCAGCATTGAGGATATGCGCGACGTGGGCCGCTACGCCGCGCTGGCGGCGGACCCGGCGCGCCCGTTCGTGGACCGCGCCAGCTCCGGCGTGTACCCGCCCGGCAGCGTCTTCAAACCGCTCATCGCGATCGCGGCCATGGAAAACGGGCGCGCCAACCCGGAGACGATTTTCGATTGTCCGGGCTATTTTAACCTGGGGTCATTTCGCATTGCATGCTGGCGCCGGGAGGGGCACGGGCCGCTGGCGATGCGCAAGGCGATCGAGCAATCCTGCAACGACTACTTTTGCGAGCTGGGGATGCTGTGCGGGCAGGCGCGGATCTACCACATGGCGGAGGCGGTGGGGTTTGGCCGGCGCACGGGGCTGGAGCTGCCGCAGGAGTCGGGCGGGTTGCTGCCGGACGGCAAGTGGAAGGAGCGCGTGCAGCACGAGGGCTGGCGCCCCGGCGACACCGCCAACATGTCCATCGGCCAGGGGTATCTGCTGGTGACGCCGGTGCAGATGGCGATGTTCTGCGCGACCATTGCGAATGGCGGGCGGGTGTATCGGCCGCGGCTGGTGGCCGAGAACAGCACCGGCGAGCTGGTCAACGAGATGCACTGGGCCCCGGAGACGCTGGCCACGGTGCGGGGCGGCATGATCGACGTCGTCAACAGCATCGTCGGCACCGGCAAGCGCGCGGCGCTGTCGCAAGCCACGGTGGCCGGCAAGACGGGGACCGCGGAGTACGGGCCGCGCGACCGCCGCCGCAAGTACGCCTGGATGATCGCGTTTGCACCCGCGGAGGCGCCGCGCTACGCGATCGCGTTCGTGGTGGAGGATGGCATCTCCGGGGGGCTGACGACGGCCCCGCACGTGCGCAACGTCCTCGCCGGCATCTTCACCCTCGAAGAAGGAGGCGTCCGCTTCGAAGCGGATGCGCAGGGATGATTGAATGGAAGACACGGCTGCAGATGGTGTTGCGGATGAACTGGATGCTGACCTTCTGCGTTCTGGCGCTGATGGTGGTGGGGACGGTGTTCATCTACAGCGCGTGCTACGTGCGGGACGATGCGCCGATGCGCAACCTGTACCAGCGCCAGATCCTGTGGGGCATCGCGGGGTTTATGGCCTACTTCGGGCTGGCGCAGATGGACTACCGCGTGGTGCGCAAGGCGACGTGGTGGGTCTATGCGCTGTCGCTGGTGCTGCTGGTGCTGGTGCTGTTTGTGGGGACGAAGATCTACGGGGCGCGGCGCTGGCTGATGTTCTTCGGCATCGGGTTGCAGCCGTCGGAGCTGGCCAAGATCGCGGTCATCTTTGTGCTGTCGCGGCGCCTCAGCCGGCCGGGGGAAAACTTTGCGCGTTTGCGCCCGGTGCTGGAAGTGTTGTTGCTGGTGGCGGTGCCGTGCGTCTTGATCATGAAACAGCCGGACCTTGGCACTTCGTTGGTGTTGCTGCCGGTGACGTACGTGATGATGTTCGTGGCGGGGGTTCCCTTCCGGGTGCTGGGGCTGCTCGCCCTCACCGGCATCGCCTCCGTCGCCTTGGTCCTGTCGTTGTTGTTTCTTCCGCAGGCCCTGCGCGTCAGCGAGGCGCACCAGCAGATCCTGATGAAATCCGTCGGCTTGAGCGCCTACCACCGCGAGCGCCTGACCACCTTCGTCGACCCCGACCGCGACCCGCTCGGGGCGGGATGGAACAAGCGCCAATCCGAGATCGCCATCGGCGCCGGCGGGATGACCGGCAAGGGCTACCTCGGCGGCACCCAGAACATCCTCGGCTTCCTGCCGCGCTCCGTCTCGCCCACCGATTTCATCTTCTCCGTCATCGCCGAAGAGACCGGCTTCGTCGGGTCCGCCATCGTGCTGTCGTTGTACGGCCTCCTATTAGCCCTCGGCATCGGCATTGCCATCGGCGCGCCCGATCGCCTTGGCCGCCTGCTGAGCGCCGGTGTCGTCACCATGATCTTCTTTCACGTGTTGGTGAATCTGTCGATGACGGTGGGGTTGGCCCCGGTGACGGGGATCCCCCTGCCTCTGCTCAGTTATGGTGGGTCGTTCATGATGATTGTGATGGCGTCATTGGGCTTGCTGCAAAGCGTTCATATCCGGTCCCAGCGGACCGGCCTGATCGTGGAGCAGGGCGTACTTTGGAAGACGACGTGATCGGAAGGAGAAGGGACTGACTATGGGACTGTTTTCGTTCTTGCGACGCAAGAAGTCGGACCGCGAGATCATCATCAACGCCGAGCGCCTGGAGACGCGCGTGGCGGTGGTGGAGAGCGGGCGGTTGGAAGAATTCCTGGTGGAGCACACCCACAAGGAGCGGATTGTCGGCAGCATCTTCAAGGGGCGCATCCAGAACCTGGAGCACGAGCTGCAGGCCGCCTTCGTCAATATCGGGTTGGCGAAGAACGCGTTCCTGCACTACTGGGACATGGTGCCGGACGGGGATGCGCAGTTGGAGATCGACGAAGAGGCGCCGCGGCGCCGTGGCTCGAAGTGGAAGCGCATCTCGAATGAAGAGGTCGAGAAGCGCTTTCCGCCGGGAACGGAGATTGTGGTGCAGGTGACGAAGGGGTCGATCGGGACGAAGGGCCCGCGCGTCACGGCGAATTTGAGTATTCCGGGGCGATACCTGGTGATGGTGCCGGGCACGCGGCTCAAGGGGGTTTCGCGCAAGATCGAGGATGAGAAGGAGCGGCTGCGGCTGAAGCGGACGCTGGCGCGGCTGCCGACCCCGCCCGGGGCCGGGCTGATCGTGCGCACGGCGGCCATTGGTGCGCGCCGCGTGAGCCTGGTGCGCGACCTGAAGGCGCTGCTGGTGACGTGGGAGGATCTGCAGCGGGCGATCGCGGAGCAGCCGGCGCCCTGTTGCGTCTACCGCGAGCCGGACCTGGTCGAGCGCGTCGTGCGCGACTGGCTGACCGAGGACGTGGACCGCATTGTGATCGACACGCGCGACGACTTTGAGCGGATCCGCGATCTGGCCGGGCGCATTTCGCGCCGCGCGCGCGGTCGCGTCTACCTCTACGAAGGCGCCGCCCCGGTCTTCGAGCACTACGGCATGGACAAGCAGCTGGAAGAGGCCTTCCGCCGCACGGTGCACCTCAAGTCCGGTGGCTGCGTGGTGCTGGACGAGACGGAGGCGCTGATTGCGATCGACGTCAACACGGGCCGCCACAAGGGCCGCGGCAACTCGCAGGAAGATGCGATTCTGGAGGTCAACACGGAGGCGGTGGAAGAGGTGGCCCGGCAGCTGCGCCTGCGCAACATCGGGGGCCTGGTGGTGATCGACCTGATCGACATGAAATCGCGCAAGCACCAGCAGCAGGTGTACCGCGCCATGAAGGACGCGTTGAGGCGTGACAGGGCGCGAACCAATGTGTTACCCATATCGGAACTGGGGTTGCTGGAGATGACGCGCCAGCGGGCGGAGGAAAGCCTCCTGTCCACGATGAATGTGGACTGCCCGTACTGCCACGGACGGGGGTACGTGAAATCGCCTCTGGGCATGAGCGTGGAAATCCAGCGGCAGATCTCGGCCATTATGCGGCGCAAGCGCGGGGCGGCTTCGCGGCGCCTGCAGGTTGTGGTGCACCCGACGGTGCTGGACCGCTTGCGGCGGGAGGACGAGGAGTTCCTCGTGGACATTCAGCAGCGTTTCGAAGGCGAGTTGGCATTCAAGTCGGATCCCAGCAAGCACATGGAGTTTTTCGCCATTCTCGATTTGACGACGAACGAGACGCT
>CAZWQJ010000068.1:10346-19654 GCA_964635825.1 uncultured Victivallales bacterium
GCGGAGCGGCCGGGCCACCGGTGGTGCGAACGGGCCACCGGTGGGCGGGCAACGGAAGATGGATTGGATCCGGGGGTGGGTTATGCGCGTGGGACGTGGAATGCGGAAGATGAGCATGTTCGTGTGGGCGGGGGTTGCCATGCTGGCGGCCCTGGCGACTCCGGGTCTGGCCCAGCAGCCACAGGCGGCGGCACCGGCGGCGCCGGCGGCGGACGTGATGACCGATCCGAACCAGATTGAGACCACGGCCAACCGCCTGAACTATGACCGCGAGCGCGGGGTGGTGGAGGGCATCGGCAACGTCGTGCTGAAGCGCGGCGACGTGGAGCTGCGGGCGGACTACGTGCGGGTGGACATCAACACGGAAGAGGCCCAGGCGTTTGGCGATGTGACGCTGACGCGCGGGACCGATGTCTGGAGCGGGCCGAAGCTGGACTACAACTTCCGCACGGGCGCCACGGTCTCGGAGCAGATGAAGCTGAACGCGGCGCCGTTCTTTGTGCGGGCGGAGCGATCGGAGCGGCTGGAAGACGGGCGCTACGTCCTCTACAACGCCTGGGCGTCCACCTGCGACCCCGATACGGAGAACGTGGATTTTCACGTGACGGCGGGTCGGATGGAGCTGGTGCAGGACGAGTATCTGAAGGCGAAGAATGCGATCTGGTGGTTTGGGCGGGTGCCGAGCATGTGGGTGCCCTATTGGTACCGCACCCTGGATGGCGATTTTGGGTTCACGGTGGAGCCGGGCTACGCCTCGCGCCATGGCTACTACCTGAAGACGTCCTACAAGTACCGGCTGACGCCGAACCTGAAGGGGCGCACGCACCTGGACTACTACGAGCAGCGGGGCGTGGCGGTGGGGCAGGACTTTCGTTGGAACTACGGGCTGGGGCGCCACACCGGCCAGTTGAAGAGCTACTATCTGGATGACCAGGAGCCGATGGAGCAGGAAGACATCGATCAGGGCCGGGTGATCGAGCCGGACCGCTACCGCATCAAGGTGACGGACTCGTACATCATCACCCCGCGCGACATCGTGCTGACGCGCGGCCAGTACCTGAGCGACGTCGATTTCCTGGAGGATTACTACCGCAAGGAATTCCGGCAGGAGCGTCAGCCGGACAACTACGTGAACTACAGCCACCGCGGCGACACCTATACGGCCGGGGTGCTGGCGCGTTCGCGCCTGAACGACTTCTACTCCAGCGTGAACCGCCTGCCGGAAGCCAGCTACGAGCTGTACCAGCAGCCGATCCTCGACTCGGATTTCTACTATGAGAGCCTGACGGCCGCCGCCTTCCTGCAGCAGAGCTACGAGAAGACCAGCCTCAATGAGGACTACGATGCCTTCCGCTTCGACACCGAGCACACGGTCTACTATCCGGACAAGGTGTTTGGGTTCCTGACGCTGGTGCCCCGTGCGGGGGTGCGCGGCACCTACTACTCGGCGACGCCGCTGCCGATCTACGTTGTGGATCCGGATCTCATCACCAACGTCGTCAATGGCGTCACCAACATCGTGAGCCAGCCGGGCACGGGCGAGCCGCGCATCGCGAGCTATGAGGATGGCGGGGCCGACACGCGCGGGGTGCTGGAGCTGGGCATGGAGACCTCCTACAAGGCCTTCGGCCTGTACGACACGGCCTACGGCGAGCGCCGCCACATCCTGGAGCCCTTCGCGAACTACACGATGATCCCGGAGCCGAACCTGACGCCCGAGCAGCTTTACCAGTTCGACAGCGTCGACCAGGTGGACGAGACCCACACCCTGCGCCTCGGCGCGCGCAACAAGTGGCAGGAAAAGCGCGAATCCGGCGCCTTCGATCTGGCGGACGTGGCCATCTACACGGACTGGATGATCCACCGCGAAGACAACACGGACCCCTTCCAGTTCCTCTACTGGGATGCCGAGTTCCGTCCGGTCGATCCGCTGGGGCTCACCTTCGAAGGTGCTTACAGCCTGCAGGACGACGAGCTCGACACCTTCAACACCTGGCTCGAGATCTGGGGCAAGCCCACGCTGGAAGCCTCGCTCATGCACCGCTTCCGCCGCGACGACAGCAGCCTCCTCTACGGCGATGTCACCTTCTTCCCCGAGGCGAAGTGGAGCCTCAACACGTACGGCCGCTACGAATTCGAGGAAAGCCGCCTCGACCAGGTCGGCGGTTCCATCGCGCACCGCTTCACCTGCGTCGGGCTCAAGCTCGGCGGCGAGTACCTCCCCGGCTTCACCCGCACCGATGGCTCCGAGCAGGAAGACGAATACGAGTTCATGCTCGAATTCTGGCTCACCGCCTTCCCCGATTCGGCAGTCGGTGGCACGGCGTCGGCGGACTAAGGAAGAAGGCAGAAGGAAGAATGATGAAGGAGAACGAGACTGTCTTGGTGCCCGTGCGGGCGGCTCGATGAATATTCCGGACGGACCGGACGGAGCCGGTCCCTCCATCCCAAACCCAGCATGGACGCCACCCATGGAGAGCCGACCTCCGTGTCGGCCGAATCATCCCATGAACCGCCAGCCCCCATCTCCCCGCCTTCCTTCTTCATTCTTCATTCATCCTTCTGCCTTCTCCTCCGCGGGCTTCACCCTGCTGGAAGTGCTGGTGGTGGTGCTGATCATCACGATCCTGGCGACGGTGGTGGGCGTCAACGTGGTCAACAAGCCGGGTGAGGCGAAGGTGGCCGCGGCGCGCGCCAATCTCGAAAGCCTGCGCACCGGGCTCAATCTCTACCGCATGCAGAACGGCACCTACCCCACCCAGGAACAGGGGCTCGAGGCGCTCGTCGACCCGCCCACGGCCGAGCCTGTGCCCCGCGAGTACCCCGAAGGCGGCTACCTCGAACGCCGCTCCCTCCTCAACGACCCCTGGGGCAACCCGTTCGTCTACCTCGTCCCCGGCCCAGACCGACAACCCTTCGAACTTCTCTCCTATGGCGCCGACGGCAACCCCGGCGGCGACCGCGATAACGCCGACCTCACCACCGCCGAATCACCATGAACATGCCGCGTCTTCGTCTGGTGTCGGCGCTCAAGGGGTTGATCGGTCTCGGCTTCCTTGGCTACGTGACAGCCCGGATCTTCACGCTGGATATCACGGGCGATGAGTTTCCCTATCCGTTTCCGCTCAGCGATATCTTCTCGTTGAAGAATATCGAAGAGCAATTGCAGCCGCTGATCTACATGCTATCGACGATCAGCAAGTCGATCTTCTCGTGGGATGTGGTGACGGAAGTCCGGCTGCCCTGCATTCCGATCTTCGTGTTCTATGCGCTGGCGGCGGCGCGGCTGACCCGCCGGATACGTCCGGCCTGGCTGGAACTGCTGGCGTTCACGGCCTTTCTGACGAACCCGTTCGCGCTGGATTTCTTCAGCATTCAGCGCGGTTACGGCCTGGCCATGCTTTTTATTCTTTCCAGTGCGGTCTTCGCGGTGGAGATGATCACAGGACCGGCCGAAAAACGTGCGAACCGTGCGGCGTGGGCGGTGTGGCTCGGTTCATTCGCCGTTGTGGGCAATCTGGCGTCTCTGCACTACTACCTGAGCATCTGCGCCTTCCTCGTGCTGGCGACCATCGATTGGGGGCTGATTCGGCGTGAGTGGCAACGCCCGTCCACCTGGTGGACGATCGTGCGCACTGTTTGGGCGAAGAACCTCGTGGTGTTCGCCAACGCCGCCATCCTGGGGGTCTTCTGGCTGCCCCGGATCATTCTTCTCGTGAAGGGCAAGGAGCTCTACTCGGGCGGGGAGACCGGCTTCATTCACGATACCGTGGGCTCCCTGGTGGCGGGCTCCATGTACGACATCGCCGCGCCTGCTTTCCATGACATCCGCGCCCCTAACGGGATCACCCTTGCGCTCGCCGCCGGCCTGACGCTGGCCAGCCTCTTTGTGAGCGTCCATGCGATGTGGCGGCGCCGCTCGTCTCCGGCGTTCATGGCGACGGCGGTGGTTTCGGCGCTGCTCCTGCTCATGGTCGGCAGCATCAACGCCCAGCACTACCTCGCCGGCGTTCGCTTCATCTGGGAACGCGGTGCCCTCACGCTGCTGCCGCTCTTCGTGGCCCAGATCGTCCTCTATGCCCACGCCCTGACCCCGCCCATCGCCCGCGCTCCCGTCGTCGCGTTCCTGGCGGCCTATGTCCTCCTCTTCCCTCTGAATGCGAACATGACCCACACGTGGGGTTGGCGGCAAATGAGCCAGACCCGCAAACTCCTGCGCGAACTCACCACTCTGCACAACGACCTCAAGCGCCCCATCATCGTGGGCGTCAGCGATGCCACCAAACCCAAGATCGATTACTACAAAGAACAGATGCGCATCGATTGGCTCCAGTGGTACCCCATCGATATGTACTTCCGCTTCAACGGCCAGTACCAAATCCACCCCGAAACCGACTTCTTCTACATCTGGAATCAGCACGGCTTCCCCGAAGGCCTCAAGGGGCTTCCCCTCGAACCCGTGCCGGGGGCTGACTTCTCGGGGGCCAGCAGCGGTCTCTATCAGATCAGGGACCGCGCGGCTCTGCGAGCCATGGTTGGGCAACCTGACAGCGGTCCGGCCGTTGCACCCTGAGTCAAGGGGCTGTCGCGTGGAAGTCCCCGCACTGGAATACCACTGCTATGCAGCCAGCGGCTTGCGCACTTTGTAGGTGATGAAGTGCGAATGAATGGTGTCGAGCCGTCCCAATACGGCGGGCAGTGGGAAGTAGCCCGCACCCTTGATGGCTTCCACCGTGAAGCCAAATACACGGAAATAGTCGCGTAAACCGAGGATGTTATAGACGCGAACGTGGTTCCAGCTCTCAAACCGCGATCCAGCCGGGTCATGGAGCGAGAAGGGGTTTCCGATCGCCGTTCGCTTGCTGGAAAAGTTCGTCAGAGAGAACATCTGCAGGCCCACGATACTGGCCGCGATGTTGCACCAGCTGCTGGCGTTTTCCGTGCTGATGATCGCGTAGCCGCCCGGTTTGAGAATCCGGTGCACCTCACCCAGAAATCCATCCGAGTTGGCGATGTGCTCAATGACTTGGTTGGCGTGGACGACATCAAAAGTTTCGGATTTTAGTTCGAACTGGCTGTTGAGGTCGAATTTATAGATGTGGATCCCGCGTTTGACCGCGTCCTGCATGCGTTCATCCACCACATCGACGCCGTGCAACTCGCCGCCGCCCTGCCTGGCCGCCAGCATTTCCGTGACGGTTCCGTTGTCGCACCCGAGATCGATCAACACGGCTTTCGGATTGTGCTCCACGAGTCCAAGGATGTTCTCCTGATTGACGCGGATTGCCGTCCGATACATCTGGAGTAGTGCCTGTCGAATCGCCTTCATGCCTGTTCTCCCCTCAGCTAGGCGGACGGTATGCTCCGCATGCCCCTCTGTCAAGTTGCGGCTTGGTGCGGGGTTACGACGTTGCGACTGCACGACGCCTCGGCACGACTCGCGCGAAAGGGTAGGGGTGTCCCTGATGATATGTGCCTGAAATTAACATGTGATGTGATTCTTTGTGGTTGTACCAGACGGCCCCAGTAAATAGGCTCTGTGGCATTGGTCTGATAGGGCCACATGGTTGATGGAGGGGCTGAAATGACACGGACACTATGGCACACTCGGAGCTGGTATTCCCAATGGTTGATGGCGGTACTCGCCGTATCCTTCGCCGCTCGATCCACCCAGGCCGTTGCCGACGTCACCAACGGCCTTGTCGTGCACTATTCCTTCAGTTCGGATGCGGGCGGCGCGATCATGGATGCCAGCGGCGGTGGGCATACAGGAACCCTGTTTGGTGCCACGTGGACGGCCGATGGGCTTGACCATGGTGCAGCCTCCTTCGATGGGATTAACGACTACGCCAAGAGCCTCAACATTCAGGCATGGGTTCGAAGTGGGCAGTACAGCATGGCCGTCTGGTTTGCGCCCACCGATGGCCGCACGACAAACCCACAGTATCTGTACGGCACGCGCAACTCTGGCGACGGGGACAACCGCGAGTACATGCGGATCTATGGGTTGGTGGAGTCAGCGCCCGGTCAGGTGGAGATTGGCCCCGTATCCGCTGGCATTCAGAACAACATGGATTCCGGCCAGTACCTGCCCGATGGCTACAGTGGTTGGCACCATGCCGTCGCCATTGTGGATGAAGATGCCAGCGTCACGCGCTTCTATCTCGATGGCGTCGAGTCGGCGGTGTCCCCGCTTCCGTTGGATGCCACCAATCTTGTTCAATACACAAACGTGAATCCATTGATGTTGGGAGCTTTGAACAACAACGGCAATGCTTTGGCGGGTACCTACTTTGGTGGCGTGATCGATGACTTCCGAATCTACGACCGCGCTCTTTTGCCTGCAGATGTCGCCACGATCTTTGCCGCCGGGACGGCTGACTCCACGACCACGTCAACCACCTCCACCTCCAGTTCCACCGATACGAGTACAACTTCTACATCGACGACCAGCTCAACCACCAGCACGTCATCGACCACTGCGCCTGCGGACCCCGAGCAGGGGGTCGTGCTGCATTACACGTTTGATTCAGACGGTGGTGGCGTGGTCAGCGATGTCAGTGGCCATGGATACACGGGCCTTGTTGCCAGCGCGACGTGGACGGGGGGTGGCCTGTTGGGCGGGGCGATGGGCTTCGATGGCGTCAGCAATTACGTCACATCCCTGAACATCGAGTCGCTGGTCCGCAGTGGGCAGTACAGTTTCTCATTATGGTTTGCCGCCACGGATGGTCGCACCACAAACCCGCAGTACCTCTACGGGTCACGAAACGCAGGGCTCCCTGACAATCGCGAGTACATGCGAATCTTCGGTCTGGCGGAGCGGACGGCGGGTCAGTTGGAAATTGGCCCCATCACAGATGGCGTGCAGAACAACATGTTCACCGGGCTGTATGTGGCGAACGGATACAGCGGTTGGCATCACGCGGTGGCGATTGTCGATGAAGATGCAGGCCACACGCGGTTCTTCCTGGATGGAGTGGAGTCCGCTGTTTCGCCACTCCCGCTTGATGCGCAGAACCTGGCGCAGTTTGTAAATCCGTATCCGCTCATGCTGGGTGCCCTGAACAACAACGGCACGCCATTCTCGGGCACGTACTTCGGTGGTCGCCTAGACGACTTCCGGATTTACGGGCGGGCGTTGACGCCTGGGGATGTGGCGGCGTTGTATACGGACGGGTTGGCGAACTCGACGACGAGTTCGACGACGACGTCGACAACCACAACTACCTCGACGAGTAGCACGAGCAGCAGTACGACGACGAGTTCGACGACGACGGCGACGGCGGGAGGGTTGATTCTGCATTATCCGTTCGACGCGGACCTGGGGTCGACGGTGAGCGATGCGAGTGGGCAGGGGCACCCGGCGACGGCGAATGGCGGGGCGGCCTGGGCGACGAACGGGGCCTTTGGCGGGGGCATGACGCTCGACGGGGTGAATGACTACGTGGGGCGCGCGGACGTGCTGAGTGGGATGGCGGAGGGCAGCGTGGGGTTGTGGTTCAAGCCGGATAGCTGGGCGCAGGTCCCGTATGTGCGCGGGTTGATTGCCTCGACACATACGACGTCGGTGGTGGATCCGGGCGACGGGATGATGATCGGGTGCCTGACGCTGGGCACGGGCGGGGATCTGCAGCTTCGGTTCGGCGTCTATGACTTCCCGGGTCGCGCGTGGTACTGGGCACTGAGCGGGGTGATTCCGCAGGCTGGGGAGTGGTACCACGTGATGGGCACCTGGGGCACGAACGGGTTGACGTTCTACGTGAACGGCGCGCCGGTCGGCACGAATTCCTACGCGGGCCCGGCCCCGATCCGGAACCTGCTGATGGTCGGGCGTACGGCGTGGTCGCAGTCCTACGCGGACGGCACGGCCGACGACGTGCGCATCTACAACCGGGCCCTGTCGGCGGGCGAGATTGCGGCGCTGTATGCGGAGGGTGGCGCCAACGTGACGACGACGAGCAGCAGCACCAGCACCAGCACCAGCACCAGCACCACGACATCGACGAGTACAACGGAATCCACCACCAGCGAGTCGACGACGACGGAGACGACGACCTCGAGCAGCACGACGACGGCGCCGTCGGTGTTGCTGGCGGATGCGCTGGACCAGGCGGGCCTGTCGTGGACGGTGGCGGGCAACGCGGGGTGGTTCGGGCAAGGGGGCGTGACGCAGGACGGCGTGGATGCGGCGCAGAGCGGGGCGATCGGCCACGGGCAGCAGTCGGTCCTGGAGACGACGGTCAGCGGCGGCACGAGCATCGGGTTCTGGTGGCAGGTGTCGTCGGAGGTGGCGGACCAGTTGACGTTCTCAATCGACGGCGTCCCGCAGTTCAGCAAAGGCGGGACGACGTCGTGGGCGTGGGAAGGGTTCACGATTCCCAGCGGCGTGCACACGCTGCGCTGGACCTATGCGAAGAACGGCAGCGGCAGCGCCGGCGCGGATGCAGCCTGGGTGGACGGGCTGTCGGTGGGGCTGTTCGGGGCGGCGCAGGAGGTGGGTGGCGGTTGGCGCTGGTCCGACTGGTTCGGCTATGTGAACACCGCGACGGCGCCCTGGTTGCACCACGATCAGCACGGCTGGCTGTACGCCTTCGGTCAGGATCCGGGAGGCGTGGTGTTCTGGGATGCGGGGATGAACACGTTCTGGTGGACCTCGGAGTCGCTCTACACGTTCCTCTACCGATTCTCCGACAATGCCTGGCTGTGGTATCTGCCGGACTCGGACAATCCGCGCTGGATGCTGAACCTCACGACCGGCCAGTGGGAGCAGCGCTAGCGGCGGTTGGCGGTTGCGGCGGCTCGCGGTGGGGGGGAGACGCGTGCGGACGGTGGAGCGCGTTTGGTGCGAATCGGGAGTGCGGGAAGGCGTCATCCGCGGCGTCGCGTAGGGGCGGCGCATACCGGGAGTATGGCGCCACCCCAGACTCCTTGCGGCTGAAGCCTTCGCGCGCTCCCCATTCGCAGCGCGCCAGGCGCGCAGCCAAACGCGCTCCACGGTTGCCCAATCCAGGCAACGGGGCGTTGCCTGGATTGAAGAGAGGGGGAGGCGCGGGGCGCGCGGGGACGAGCACTGCGTATTCCCTGTCGGGCGCTTCTGCGATTCGGTGCGGCTCACCGGGACGGTTCGCCCTACCTGTATGAACAGACGAGGGCTGGGTAGGGCGAACCCTCCGGGTGAGCCGTGCTCCGCATCGTTGCAGGGCAACGCAGGAAGAAGAGGGAGGGCTGACCGCTGGCTGGATGGCGCTACTTAACCCGACTTCCGCTACTGGGGCAGCCTTTCGACTATTTCTGAACCCGGCGCT
>CAZWQJ010000069.1:0-5878 GCA_964635825.1 uncultured Victivallales bacterium
CGGCCTCTGTATTGATGTGAACTAATCGCTCACCACACTAGCAGCCCGTTGAAAAGATCGGCCGGGGTGGCACCCGGCCCTCCCAATCATCGATTCATGCCCATATTTGGGAGGGCGCGGTGCCACCCGCGCCGCTCTGTAATGCTTTTTCAACGGGCGGCTAGCGGGCCATCACTCTTCGCGGATGGCTTCCATGCGGCGCATGAGGGCCTGAACGGCGGCGACGTCTTCATCGGGTGGGCTCCAGGGAGCCCAGAGGTTGGAGGATTCCTGGAGGAATGGGCCCTGGAGCGTTTCGTAGAAGACACAGATGTCCGAGCGGCACATCGGCATGTGCCAGACCAGGGACTCGAGCCGCAGGCAGAACGGATCGCCCGCGGGGTAGGGGGAGAGGGTGGTGGTGCGCTGGCGATTGCCATGGTCGTCAAAGAGGTGGACGTCGAGCGTGCCTTCGAGCACGAGCAGGGACGTGGAGCGGCAGGGGTGGCAGTGGGGCTGCATATAGGACCCGCGGCGCACGGCGATGACCATTTCCTGAACGGCGTCGTGGGTGGCGCGGTGCAGGCAGATGCGGAACCGGCCGAGGAGGGAGGCGAGGGCGCGTGCCTTCACCTCGCGAACCATCGCGCCGCTGATGCCCAACACCGGCTCGGTGTTGAACAGGGCCCCTTGTGCTTCCCTCATGGCGCCATCATAATGAGCCCACGAGCACTTCGCAATCTGGATTCCCGAAATGACGTGTTGTGGCGGGCGTTGCCTATGTTACCATTTCGTGGACGGGGGTGTTCATTGGGGTGTAGGTCGAGCAGCAGCAGATGAAGACGCGCGCCATTCACAAGATTCTCCTGACGACTCCCTTTCTCTACAGCGGGAAGAACCGCAATGTGGGGATCGATCCGGTGGTGACGCGTCACTCCGGCCAGGAGATCAAGACGGGGATGACGTTCCCGCTGGGCGTGGCGTACATGGGGGCGGTGCTGCGGCAGGCGGGGTACGAGGTGCGGATTCTGGACCCGATTGCGGAGGCCATGCCGGCCGCGCGGATCACGGAGGCGGCCGTCTGGGCCGATGCGATTGCCATCCCGTTCAGCCCGTACCATCAGGACGACACCGTGCGCTTCTTTCGAGAGTGCCCGGAGAAGGTGCGCATTCTGACCGGCCAGGTGGCCCGCCACTTCGACCGCCATTTTCTCGAGCAGGATGTGGCCGACATCATCGTCGAAGGGGAGCCGGAGGAGACGATCGTCGAGATCTGCCGGCAATGGCCGACGCTCGACGCGGTGCCGGGATGCGTCTATCGCGGCGAGGATGGCAAGGTGCGGCGCTCGGCGGCGCGCGGCCTGGTGCCGGATCTGGATGCGCTGCCCATGCCGCTGCGGGATTTTGCCGATCCGCGCCTGTATTGGGACATCACCTTCTGGGGTGAGCCGACGGCGTTTGTGCTGCCCTCCCGCGGCTGTTCCTTCGGCTGCACGTTCTGTGCGCAGAATGCGCTCAACGGGCGCCGGGTGCGGCTGCGCTCGCCGATCCGGATCGTAGATGAAATTGAGACGATCGTACGCGAGCAGCACATCACGAACATCATGTTCTTCGATGAGATCTTCACCATTCGCAACGACTGGGTCGTGCAGCTCTGTGAGGAGCTATTGCGCCGGCGCCTGCGCATCGAGTGGGCCTGCGGGACGCGTGCGGACCTGCTGCGTGAGGACACCGTGCGCCTGATGAAGAAGGCGGGCTGCGTGCAGATCCAACTGGGGCTGGAGTCCGCCAACGACGAGATTCTGAAGGCGCTGGGCAAGAATCTGACGGTGGCTCGTGTGCGCGAGGCGGTGGAGATGCTGCAGCGCGTGAAGATGCCCTTCACGCTATTCTGCATTTTTGGCAGTCCGGGGGAGAGTGCGGATACGATTCGCAGGACTCTGGACTTCATCCGGTGGGCGAAGCCGTTGTTCGTCTCTTTCAACTCTTTGACGGCGCTGCCGGGGTCGATGTTGTTTACGCAGGTGAAGGACAAACTCGATCTGCAGCGCAGCCTGCGCGACATGGACATCCTGCACACGAAGCCGATGTTCTGCGACTACACGGCGGCCGAGCTGGGGGCGATCATTCGCAGTGCGTACATGGGGTTCTACCTGCGCACGGGCTTTTTGGGGCGGGCGCTGGCGAACATCCTGCGCCGTCCGCGGAATCCATTCGTGGTGGGCAGGGCCCTGGCGCTGCAGGCCGCGTATTTCTACCGGTCGATCATCAAGGGGCTGCGGGTTGGGAAGGTGGAACCGGTGGCGCCTGCGGGGATCAAGGCGGAGGCGGTGGCGCTTCCGGATGGGGCCACGCCGGGATGACGCCGGCTGAGGCCAACCGCCCTTTGCGAATCGGCATTATTGGAGCCGGCAAGATGGCGCTTTGGCACCTGCGCGCCTACCGGAGGGTGGGGCGGTCTGTGCGGGTGGAGGCCATCGCCAACCTGAACTCCGACCGCGGCGCGAAACTGGCGGCGCGTTTTGGCATCCCGCGGCACTTCTCCGACGGCCACACGCTGATCGACGAGGCTGGCGTGGATGCGATCGACATCTGTGTGCCCACGGCGGCGCACCGGGATTACCTGCTGCACGCGATCCGGAAGGGCCTGCACGCCTATTGCGAGAAACCGCTGTGTGGCCGTACGGCGGAGATTCGCGAGGTGATCGCTGCCAATGCGGCCGAGCCGCGCATTCTGTTCAATGGATTCAATTACCGGTTTCTGCCGGCCTTTATGCGGGTGAAGCGCCTGCTGGCGGCTGGCGAGATCGGCGAGCCGCGCCATGTCCGCATCATTCGTACCACCGAAGATAGCGTGGACGCGTACCGCCAGGCGCAGGGGGCGGGGCTGTTCAATGAGTTTCATTGCCACTTTGTGGATCTGCTGGATTTCTGGGGGTTTGCGCGGCCGCGGCGGGTGCATGCGTTTGGCTCGTCGCTGGAGCCTCCGGTGGTGAATCCAGACACGGGGACGATGGTGCTGGACTGCGGTGGCGTGTGTGCCGAGATCACGACGTCGATCGTATCGGCGGGGCTGGCGCCGCAGGTGCTGATCATTGGCACGCGGGGCAGCCTGCGGGTTCAGTTTGGCCGGGTGGATGTGGTGCCGCTGACGCGCCGGCGTTCGCTGGCGGCCTCGATCGCGCTGATGACGCGCGAAGCGATCACGCTGCCGCACCGGGTGCTGCGCAACCCGTTTCTGGGAAGTTGCGGGCATTTTGTGGAGTGCGCGCGGACGGGTGCGCCGACGGCGTGCAACGAGCGGGTGGCTCTGCAGGTGGCGCAGGTGACGGAGGCGGCGCAGACGAGTTTCGCCCAGGGCGGGGCGGCGTTGGTGCCGGCGGCGGAGTCCTGAAACGCGAGGGCCGATTGCATCCCACTCTTGAACTGACGCGCAAGGTACTGGCGCTGCGACCACGGCCGCGGCAATTGGTCAACTTGGGGCGGTATGCGGCCTGCTATGCGGCCGGCTGGTTCCCATCGCGGCTTCCCTACCGCCCGATCACCTTTGGCGTGTACGTGACGTCACGCTGCAATTTGAAGTGCCCATTCTGTTACAACCGGGGTGTGAACAAGGATCGTGCGGGGCGGTTGGACATGACCGTGGAGGGCATGACGGCGCTGCTTGCGCACCCCACGCTGAGGGACGCCATCCGGGTGGCGTTCACGGGAGGCGAGCCGCTGCTGCACCCGGACCTGTTTGCGTTTGTTGCGCTGGCCCGGAAGCACCGCAAGCTCACCTACGTGGCGACCAATGGCTTGCTGCTGAGCGAGCGTCTGGAGGAATTGCGGACATCCCCGCTGAGCACGGCGCACGTCAGCCTGTACGAGAACCATCTGGACCGGCAAGTGGAAGGCGTGCAGCGCCTGCGGGCGGCGAACCCGCGCATCCTGGTCTTTTTTGCGACCATCGTGACGACGCGGCCGGAGTCGTGGCAGGCGATGCGCCGGACGGTGGAGGTTGCGGCGGCTTGCGGGGTGCGGGACCTGTTGTTTTCGGCGTACTCGCCGGTCTCCGCGAACGACATCGACCTGTGCTACACGGAAGAGAATAGCGCGATGCGGGCCCATCTCTCCGAATTTGCGGCGGAGTTTGGGCGGGATTACCGCCTGACGCTGCCCATCCCCTTGCCGCGGGACCCCGCCCGGCGCTTCTGCGTGGTGCCCTACACGGCACCCTACGTGGGCATGCACGGGGCCTTCACGCCCTGCTGCGAGATTCTCCCGCCGACGACCGAGAATGGCTCCCTCTTCGACGGTGAGTTTTGGAATGGCAAGCACCTGGTGCAGTTCCGAAAGAATTTCGTCAGCAAGTTTCCGGTGCATCCGCGCTGCGAGCATTGTCCGGGCTCGGCGCAGGGGCGGGCGAAAGGGTTTCGGCCGTGAATGGATCTGGCATGGAACGGCCATGAGAGTGGCTCTGATATCCCCCGCGCGCTACTGGGCGCCGCCGTTCCCGCTGATGTACATCGGGACGGCTCTGAGGGCGGAAGGGCACGAGGTCCAGTTGTTCGAGGGTTTCGGCTGGCTGTACGAGGAGCCGGATGCGAGCGCTCTGCGCCGCGAAGTGGAGCGCATCCGGGAGTTCCGACCGGATCTGGTTGGCATCGGCTGCTACTCGTTCGAGCGGCGGCGGGCGCTGTCGATCCTGCGCGCGCTGGTCGAAGCGCGGGTGGGCGGCCAGGTGATTTGTGGCGGGCGCCACCCCTCGTTGTATCCGGCGGAATTTCTGAATGCGGGCGCTGATTTCGTCTGCATCGGCGAAGGCGAGCGGTTGGTGGTGGAGTTGGTGCGGGGGCTGGAGCAAGGAGCCGATCTGCGAGCGATCCGCGGATTGGCCTATCGCGAGAACGGAGTCAACCAGGTGGCGGTTGGGGTGGCGGCGCCGGTGGATGTGACCGTCATCCCGCGACTGGACTACTCGCTGGTGGATTACCAGGCGTATGTGGACATGCGCCTGGCTATTCCTGGGCATTACTATCGGGCCGGTTGGCTGATGGCGTCGCGCGGGTGTCCGGGGCGCTGCATCTTTTGCCGGGACAGCCTGTTCAGCGGCGGCATGCGTTTCCGGGAGCTGAGCGCGGTGCTGGATGATCTGGAGTTCCAGGCGCGTACCTATGGGCTGGAGGCGTTCCAGATTGAGGACGATGTGTTTGTCAGCAACGAGAAGCGGGTGCTGGAGTTCTGCGAGGGCTTGCGCCAGCGGAAGCTCGGGCTGAAGTTTGCGTGCCTGGCGCGGACGGCCTTCATGTCGGAGCGGTCGATGGCGGCGCTCAAGGCGGCGGGCTGCATCCAGATCGCGTTTGGCATCGAGTCCGGGTCGCAGCGGATGCTGGACTATTACCAGAAGCGGACGACGGTGGAGAACCATCGGCGGGCGATGGAGTTGGCGAACCGGCACGGGATCGGGGTGTGCGCCTTCACGATGGTGAACAGCATCAACGAGACGGACGAGGACGTGCAGGCGACGATCGATTTGCTGAAGAGCGTGAAGCTGGAGATGGTGACGTGCAATCCGCTGACGCCGATGCCGGGCACGGTGTTGCACGAGGAGGCGGTGCGCCAGGGCTGGATCGATCCTGAGACGGCCCATTACGACTGCTCGGCGCCGGAGCCGGATCTGTGCGTGCACCTGACGGCCGGGGAGTTGCGGCAGCGCGCGGATCGTGTCTTCAAGAGCGTATCGGGGAGTGTGTTCATCGGGACACTGCTGCGCTGGACCTGGCGCGAGAAGCGGGCCTTTGCGCGGGACATGCTGGCGTGGATGGTGCGGCATCCGCGGCGGTTCGGGGCGTTTGTGGGCCACGTGCTGCGTGGCAACTTCAGCGCGGCCGTGCATGTATTCCGGGACCGGCTGTTT
>CAZWQJ010000069.1:5978-9329 GCA_964635825.1 uncultured Victivallales bacterium
GGGCTAAATACTGATGGGTTCGTCGTAGCGCCAATCGCAGCCCTGGCAACGGGCGGGCGGGTTGTTGAGGCGCATGGCGCAGCGGGCGTGGGTGAAAGCGGGGCTGTTCCAGGCATCCGCGTCGTCCAGCAGCGATCCGGCATAGCTGGAGCGGTCCCATACGCAGCATGGGGAATAGCGGCCGGAGGGATCGACGGTGAGGCGCGTCCAGAACACGCGGCAGACAGTGGGGGCCCCGGTCTGGATGGCGGCCTGGCTGCGGGACTGCAACCATGAGATGAAGAGCGATTTGCCGTAGCGGCGCTGGATCTCGTGTCGAAGTTCCTGCAGAGCGGGGGTGCTGTCCGCGACGGGCTGCTCGGTGGTCAGTCCGGTGGGATAGACGTTTTCGAGGGCCAGCGCCATGATGCCATGGCGAACGGCGAATGCGGCGGCTTCCGCGATGCCCTCCATCCGCGTCGTGGAATAGACATAGTGCAGCTTGGTGGGAACGGCGGCGGCGATGGCGGCGACCGGGGCTTCCAGCAGTTCGCGATTTTCGGGGTAGTAGCTGACGGTCAGGAGATCCGGCTTGTTGGCGAGGATCTCCTTCTGGCGATCGGCAAGTAGCGTACCGTTGGTGACGATGGTCATGGCATGCCCGCGGCGCTGGCCGGCGCGTACCATACGGAGCAAATCCGGATTCAGCAGGGGCTCGCCGCCATAGAGGCCGATGCGCAGGGCGCCACGTACGAGCCTGTGCTGCAGGAAGCGCTCGAAGCGTTCGAGCGAAAGGTCAGGTTCACCCGGCTGGTTGAGTCCGCCGCGGAACTGGCAGAAGTCGCAGCGCCTGTTGCAGCGCGCGGTGGCCCACAGGAAGACTTCCGGCGGGGTGTAAGGGAGGGCATCCGGCCCGTGTGTGCGGCGCCGGGCGACGGCGAAGCGATAGCGGGCGTAGTTCCACCAGATACGCGGCCGCGCCCGCAGGAGGGTGCGTCGGGCGACGGCCAGGACGATGCGCTGTTGGGGTGTGAGGAGCATGGTGGGCGGTGGGCGTGGTTCTTCAGGGTGGCGGTGCGGCCGCGATTTGCGCGCGAACCCGTTCGAGGTTGCGCTGGGCATCGGCATAGCCAGGTTTGAGGCGCACGGCTTCGGCGAGGTGGGTGTGCGCCTCGTGGAGGTGTCCGAGCAGGGTGAGGGCACGGCCGAGGTTGTTGCGGGACTCGGCGTTGTCGGGGTTGAGGCGCACGGCGGCGGTGAGGTAGGGCATGGCGTCCTCGATTCTTCCCTGAGCGCAGAGGGCGATGCCCATGTTGCTGTTGACCATGGCACTGGTGGGGTACTCGCGCAGGGCCGCCTCGAAGTAGGTCATGGCCTCCTCGTTGCGCGCTTGCAGCAGGAGCGCATTGGCCATGCCGATGTAGGCGTTGATGGGCACGCGCGGCAGATTGCAGGCCGTGCGGAAGGTGGACTCCGCTTCCGGCAAATTGCCCTTGCGGACCCAGAGCTCGCCGAGGCTGGTGAGGATTTCGCCGCTTTGGGGTTTGCGCGCGTGCGCGGCGTGAAGGTCGGCGAGGGCGGCATCGAGCAGGCCCTGGTCGGCGAGGGCCATGCCGCGGGCTTGCAGGGCGCGCGGGTTGGCGGGGTTGTGGCGCACGGTGTGATCCCAGATGGAGAAGGCGGAGCGGTAGTCGTGATTGCGGGCCAGGGTGCGAGCGCCGAGGGCGAGGGCAGCAAGGGCGACGAGGGTGGCGGGGAGCAGGCGTGCATGCGCGCGGGTGCCGCCGGGATGGAGGCCGAGGCGGTGTGAGGCGAGTGCGAGGGCGGTGACGACGGCGGCGAGCACGGCGGCGAGCGGCAGGTACATGCGGTAGTCCCACGCGGCGTCTTCGAGGGGCAGGATGCTGGATGTGGGGGCGAGAATGAAGAAGACCGAGAGCCAGAGAAAACCCCAGCGCGGTGCGCGGATGAGGGCCCACGCGGTGCCGGCCAGTAGGAGGGCCATGGCGAGGGCACCGGCGCGGACATCGCGCAGACTTTGCGCATAGGGCCACTGGTAATCGAAGCTGAGGGAATCCGGCCACAGGGCGAGGCGAAAATAGTGCGGAATGACTTCAGCCTGGGTGAGCAGGTAGTGCCAGGGGCTGACCTCGACGTCGGCCAGCGCCCGTGGGCGGAAATGCTCGAGCATGGGCATGGGCGATTGCGGGGAGCGGGTTAGGTCAGCAGCAGGCGAGGGACTGAACTGGGTGGATTTCAGGATGGCGAGGACGAGCCAACAGGAGGCGAGCCCGGCGTAGAGCCAGGAGCGGCGGCGGGCGATTTCGCGCCAGGAGGAGGCCAGGAAGAGGCGGTCGAAGAGGATGGTGACGAAGGGGGCGGTGGCGAGGGTTTCCTTGCAGCCAGCGCCGACGATGCAGGCGGCGACGGAGAGGGCGTAGCCGCGGTGCGGGTGGGTGGAGGTGGCCCCGCGCAGGAGCCCATAGAGCGTGAGCAGATAGAACAGGCTGGCCTGCGACTCGCCGCGTTGCGTGATGTAGGTGACGGCCTGCGTGTTCAGTGGGTGCACGGTCCAGAGCAGGGCGATGGCCAGCGCGATGCCGTCGGCGCGCGATTGCAGCCAGGGCGGAATGGAAGGCAACCGCAGGGTGCGGCGGATGAGGGAAAGGAGCAGCAGGGCGTTGGCGAGGTGGATGAGAATATTGACCACGTGGTAGCCGCGCACATCCAGGCCGCACAGGGTGTAATTGAGGGCGAGGGACAGATTCTGGGTGGGGCGGCCTGCGACCGTGTTTACTTGTCCGGGCATGGACAGCACGGTCTGCAAAGCGCGCAGGGAGCGGATCGTCGGGTTGTTGACGATGTTGTCGTGGTCATCGAACAGGAAGGGGACGTTGAAGGTATTGGCATAGACAAAGACCCCCGCGAGGACGATGAGCAGCGGTGCCCACCAGGGGTGGCTGGCGAATGGACGGCGGGGCCGCCGTCCCTCCAACTGCGGCGCCTTGGATGTGGATTGCCTTGCGCTCATGGCCGCGGTTCCTGGCGGATGGCGTTGAGGTTCCGAATCGCGTCGGCATACCCGGGATTCAGACGGATGGCTTCGGCGAGTTCCGCCTCGGCCTCCGGCAGGCGCCCAAGGAGGGCGAGGGCGCGCCCGAGGTTGTTGCGCGTTTCGGCATGTTGGGGGTTGAGGCGCGCGGCCTCCTGAAGGTAAGGGAGCCCCTCGCCGATGCGGCCCCGGCTGCAGAGTGCAATGCCCAGGGCGCTGTGGCCCTCGGCGCGGTCCGGGCGCATCTGCACGGCGAGCTGCGCGCGCTCGATCGCCGCCTCGGCCTGGCCGTCCATGAGAAGCAGGTTGGCGAGGCCGAT
>CAZWQJ010000069.1:9429-19581 GCA_964635825.1 uncultured Victivallales bacterium
GTAGGTGCGGGCCCCGAGGGCGAGGGCGATGGCGGCGGCGAGGATGGCGAGGGCGCGACGGGCGCGGGGGTGTGGGGCGGCGAGGTGGGCGGCGGGGATGACGAGGGCGATGATGACGGCGGCGAGGGGCAGGTAGAGGCGGTGTTCGAAGGCGGCGTCCTGGATGGGCAGGATGCTGGAACTGGGGGCGAGGATGATGAAGAACCAGACGCCGAGGAAGCCCCAGCGTGGGTGACGAAGCAGGGCCCAGGCGGTGAGGGCGAGCATGGCGAGGATGGCGGTGGCCTGAGGCCAGACGGCGGCGATACTGGTGGCGAAGGGCCAGTTGTAGCTGAGGCAGAGGTGATCGGGCCAGAGTGCGAGGCGCAGGTAGTGGAGGATGACGCCGGGCTGGGTGAGGAGGTAGGTCCAGGGGGTGCAGGTCACGTCGGCCCAGAGCTTGACGCGCAGGTAGTTCAGGAGGGCGGCTGGTTGCCAGAGCAGTTCCAGCGTGGGTTGGATCTGCTCGGTCTGGGGCATGCCCTCCACGTAGACGCCGTGCTGGGTGACTTTGAGGATGCCCAGAATGAGCCAGGAGGCGGCGAGCCCGAGATAGAAGAGGCCACTCTTGCCGAGCACCTGGCGCCAGGAGGTCGAGAGGAAGATGCGATCAAAGAGCAGGACGACGACGGGCGCGGTGAGCAGGATTTCCTTGCAGCCGGCGCCGACGGCGCAGGCCGCGACGGAGGCGAGGTACCACCATCGTGGGTGTGACGAATTCTCGCCACGTAACACGGCGTAGAGGGCGAAGAGATAGGTGAGGCCGCCCAACGCCTCGGCGCGTTGCACAATGTAGGTGACGGATTCGGTCTGCAGCGGGTGCAGCGTCCAGAGGAGGGCGATGGTGAAGGCGATGCCGGTGGCGTGGATGGCGAGGGCCCCGGCATTGGCTGCCGGTTGAACCGGCTTTGCGAAGCGGCGCGGGTGGCACCGCGCCCTCCCCATATCGGCATGAATTCCATCGTGGGGAGGGCCGGGTGCCACCCCGGCCTCGACTTGCAGCGGGCTGCCAGAGCCTTCCTCTTTCGCTGGGGCTACGGCGGACGCGTGGGCGGGGCGCAGGGCCAGGGTGCGGCGCACGACGCCGAAGAGGACGAGGCCGGCGAGGATGTGGATGGCGAGGTTGGTGGCGTGGTAGCCGCGCACATCGAGTCCGCCGATGGCGTAATTGATGGCGAGGGAGAAGTTGACGAGGGGCCGGCCCTCGACGGCGGCGGTGCCGGGGCGTGGCGACAGTGCCTGTCCGGGCGGCCAGAGCGTGCGGATGGTGGGGTTGTCGGTGACGGCCGCGTGGTCGTCGAGGATGAAGGGCCCGTGGAAGCTATTGGAGTAGGCGAGGGTGGTGGCGAGAAGGATCAGCAAGGCTCCCAACCGCACCCGCCCCTGATTGCTGTCGCTGCCGGACATGGGGGTGATGATGCGGGATGCGTGCGGCAAAGGCAAGGATCGGGGGGGGGCGTCACGGTGGGCGTGTGAGTGCGGCGCGCAGCAACTCGGGCTGGTGGCGCCAACAGCCGAGGATGCTGAGTGTGGCGGCGCACTCATACGCGCAGCGACATTTGGTGGCTTTGATGCGGCGGCGGGAGGCCACGGCTCTTGGGTTGCGCCAGATTTGGGTGAGGTCGTAGTGGTGCGCGCGCAGATTCCCGTAGGACTCGGAAAGCGTTTCGCAGGGGTGGACCTCCCCGTCGGCGGCGATCACACCAAAGAGTGCCCCTGCCTGACAGGGAATGGTAAAGGCATCGGTTGTGAGATACTGCCGCAAGTTGCGGAACAGGATGTCATTTTTGCGGTTCAGGAGTCTCCCGGCCAGGTGCGCAGCGTCGAAGCCTTCGACGCGACCGCTGCGCATATCGGCGCACAAGCGTTCATGGAGAGCGAAGTAGCGTTGGTGGATGGCCTGGGCGCGCGAAGCGGGGATTCGGTAGCAGCCCTGGGTGCGGACGGGCCCGACGTTGATGGCGCGCACGCCCTGTTCCTCGATCAGGTGTTCGTAGAGTTCGTCGACGTGTTCGCCGTTCGATTCCGAGATGGTGATGCCGATGCAGGCCATGACCGAAGGGCCGGCGCGACGGGCGGCATGGTAGCTTTGGAGGGCCTTGTCAAAGAGCCCCGAGATCTGTCGCGTGCGGTCATGGTCGTCGCGCAGGTTGTCGATGGAGAAGGCGAGGATGAGTTTGCGATCGGGGAATTCCGAGGCCAGTGCCGTGGCGAGGCGCTGGACTCGGTCGGGATGGCTGCCGTTCGAGGTGATGAAGATGGATTCGACGCCTGCGTTGCGATAGTAGCAGCGCGCGATGTTGGTGAGTTCGGGGTGCAGGAACGGCTCTCCTCCCGTGAGGTTCACATTTCGCAAGGCGGGTCCGGTGTGGCGCGTGACCTGATCGATCTCCTCAAGGCTTAGCGCGTGGTCATCATGGATGTTCTGGAAATCCATGAAGCAATGCGGGCAGCGCGCATTGCAGCGGTTGGTGACGAAATGCACCAGGCTGGCGGGCCAGCGGCGTGTCAGCAGGATGTTCGTGGCTGCCTGAATGAATGGCCAGGGCCGCATTGTGCATTCTCCGCGTCCGGCGTTCGCCGGCGTGAAACATCCAGAAAGGCAATTAATCGACGTTGCGATACCACCGGCGGCGGTCGAGCGAGATTCCCGCCAAGCGGGCGAGCAGTCCCAACCCCGGCGCAAGGTTGCCCACCAAGATCGCGCGAAGCGTTCCTGGCCAGGCGCGGGACCTACGTCCGCAGGTCCGGAGCGTTTCGGCCAGGCACACCGCCAGGTAAACGCCGGTGGCGGTAAGGTAGCAGCCGCGCATGGCCGGCCACCACATCCAAACGATGCCCAGGCAGAGAAACATCAGCCACGCGGCGGAGAGTGCTTCCTGGGGCAGGGAACGGAAGCGGGAGTTGAGCATGGTTTCTGCGGCGTCGAAGCCCCAGACGAACCGCTGAAAGAAGAGCCCCCGCCAGGTTCGGTTGCGGTGGTAGACGACGATGGAGGGGTCAAAGCGAACCCGCAGGCCGTGGCGGCGAAGGCGTGCGCCGAGGTCGTTGTCTTCGCCCGTATAGAGGTTCTGGTCCATGCCGCCGACGGCGAGGAAGTCCTGGCGACGCAGCACGAGGTTGCACGAGGAGAGGTGCGGGCAGTCGCGCGCGGGAGCCCGCCGATGCCGGAAGGTCTGCAGCCCGCTGACGAGAACGCTGCGCGATGCATTGCCGACCACGCGCTCGGGCAGGGGTTCATCGGGGGGCGACAAGCAGGGGCCACCCACCGCGCCGATGCGGGGATCCTGTTGGAGAATGGCGATGGCGGGTGCGGGCCAGCCCGGTTGCGGATAGGCGTCGCTGTCGATGAGGGCGATGAACGGCGTCGCGATGGTGGCGACGGCCCGATTGCGCGCGGCCGCCGGAGTGGTTGCGGGTGAGGGCAGGATTCGGACGCCGGACGGGGGGCTCGCGGGCGGGCTTTCCGCGACGACCACGAGATGGGCATCCGGGGCGCTTTGGCGGCATGCATCGATGCAGCGCTGGGTCATGGCGTCGATCTCGCGGCACGGAATGATCACACTCACGAGGCCGTCTGACATGGTGGGGGTGGGGTGTGGCATGCGAGCGACTTAGGGTTGAGCCTCGGCCAGGTTCCGTTTGGCCTCTTCGAAATCCGGTTGCAGGCGGATCGCCTCGCGGAGGTGACGGGCGGCGTCGGCGTGGCGGTTCAGGAGGAGGAGGGCGCGGCCGAGGTTGTTCTGGGAGCGGGCATTGTCGGGCATCAAGCGGACGGCTTCCTCCAGATGGGGCATGGCCTCGGCGATCTTGCCCTGGGCGCACAGTGCGATGCCGAGGTTGCTGAGCGTATCGGGGCGATGCGGTTCAAGGCGCAGGGCCCGATCGTAGAGGGGCATGGCCTCGGCGATGCGGCCTTCGATGACGAGGAGGTTGGCGAGGCCGACGAGGACGTTGATGTTCTTGGGGCGAAGCGCCGCGGCTTCCGAGTAGTGGTGCATGGCCTCGGCCGTTCGGCCCTGGCGGACGAGGACATCGCCGAGGCTGGCGTGCCCTTCGCCATTGCCCGGCTCCAGTGTGAGGAGGTGGGAAAGATCGGCCTCCGCCTGCGCGAACTGTCCGCGATCGGCGAAGGCCACACCGCGGGCATGGTAGGCGCGGGGGTTCTGGGGGCGCACGCGCACGACAGAGTCCCAGATGGCCACATCCGAGCGGTAGTCGTGATTGCGGACCAGCGAGCGCGCCGTGAGGGCGACGGTGAGGATGGCGACGAGCACGGCGGCCCCGCGACGGCGCGATGCGGTCGTGGCGGTAGCGGTGGTGGTGGGTGCGACCCATGCCGTGATGCGCGGCCATACGAGGCCCATGGCGAGGACGAGCGCCGTCATCACGGCCGCCAAGGGCAGATACATGCGATGCTCAAAAGCGGGATCTTCGGAGGGGAGGATGCTGGAACTGGGGGCGAGGATGAGGAAGAAGCAGAGGCCGAGGAAGCCCGCGCGCGGGTGGCGGACGAGGGCCCAGGCGACGGTGGCGAGGGCGGCGGTCATGATCGACATGCTGAGCCAGACGTCGGCGAGTCGTTGGGGGACTGGCCAGTAGTAATCCAGGCAGAGGACATCGGGCCAGAGCGACAGGCGCAGGTAATGAAGGAGAACGCTGGACTGGGCGAGGAGGTAGGACCAGGGGGTGGCGGTCACATCGGCCCAGAGTTTGGAGCGGAGGTAATCGAACGCGCTGCCGGGGCGGGTCCAATCGATGATGGCGGCGGGGCCCTGACCGATGCCGCCTTCTTCGAGGCGGAAACCGCGCAGGGTGGTTTGGCAGAAGATGAGGACGCCCCAGGTGGCGGCGAGTGCGAGGTAGAAGCCGGCGCGTTGCTGGAAGACCCGTTTCCAGGAGGCGCTCAGGAAGATGCGGTCGTAGCAGAGGACCACGAGTGGAGCGGCGACGATGACCTCCTTAACGCCCATGCCGAGCGCGCAGGCGGCCACGGCAACAGCCTGCCAGCGGCGGGGGTGTTGGGTGTCGGTAGATCCTCGCAGGGCGCCGTAGAGGGTAAGCAGGTACAGCAAGCCCACGAGCGACTCGGCCCGCTGGATGGTGTAGGTCACAGCCTGGGTCTGCAGCGGATGCACAGCCCAGAGGAGGGCGGTGGTGAGCGCGAGTCCCCAGGAGTGGCGGGCGAGTGCCCCAGCACCAGAGCCTACCGACATTGCCAAGGCTTCGGCGGACACGTCGGCACGGTGCTGGGCAAGCGTGCGGCGCACGAGGCCATAGAGGGTTAAGGCGGCGAGGATGTGGATGGCGAGGTTGGTCACATGGTAGCCGCGCACGTTCAGGCCGTGGGCGGCGAAGTTGAGGGCCAGCGTGAGGTTGAGCACGGGCCGGGCCTCCACGGTGTAGCCGGGGCTGGGGGGATTGAGGACCGTGGTGAGGGGCCACAAGGAGCGGATGGTGGGATTGGTCGCGATGGAGTCGCCGTCGTCGAAGATGAATGGGACGGAAAAGGTGTTTGCGTAGGCGATGATGGCGGCGACGGCAATGAGGAGGGCTCCCCAGCGGATTCGTGCCGGCGATGTTGGACGGTCTGCGGGCGGCGCGGCCGGGTTCGGAAGTTTTTGTTTCATGGTGCGGTTGTGGCCGATGGGCCTTCGGGGGCGCGCTGGCGTTGCTGGCGGGCCCGCACATCGACCAGGTTCTGGCGTGCGTCGGCGTAGTCGGGCTTGAGTTGGAGGGCCTGCTGCAAATGCAATTCCGCTTCCTCCAGGCGTCCGATGAGGATCAGCGCGCGGCCGAGGTTGTTGCGGGATTCGGCGTTGTCGGGCCTGAGGCGCACGGCCTGCTCCAGGTTCCGCAGGCCTTCTTCGAGCTGGCCCTGCGCGCACTGGACGATGCCCAGGTTGCTGAAGGCTTCGGCGCGATCCGGCTCGGCTTTGAGCGCCTGTTGGAAGCAATCGGCGGCGTCGCGGGGCTGGCCGCGCTGCATGAGGGCGATGCCGAGATTGAGCCAGGCGTCGGCGTAGTCGTTGGCGAGGGCCAGCGTTTGGCGGTAGGCGGCGATGGCGTCGTCCAGGCGGCCGGCACCGGCGAGTGCAAGCCCCAGTCGGAAGCGCGTGCGCACGGCGTCGGGGAACAGGCGGATGGAAGCCTCGAAGTGGGTGGCGGCGGCGGCGAATTCGCCGCGCTCCAGGAGGGCGAAGCCCAGCCCGTCATGGCCGACGGCGTTTGAGCCGACGACGGTCAGGTTGTGAGTGAAGAGCGTCTCGCTGTCCTTCCAGTGGCGGAGCTGGCGCCAGGAGAGGAGGATGCCGAGGGCGAGGGCGGTGGGGAGCATAAACTGGAAACTGGAAACTGGAAACTGGGAGGAAGGCAGACGTCCACTCCTGCAGCCCGGATTCCGTCTTACGAGTTTCGAGTTTCGAGTTTCCAGTTTCCAGTTCCGCACCTCCGCAACTCCCCAGGCGAGCATGATGAAGATGCCGATGAGGGGGACGTAGGTGTAGCGATCGGCGCGGGCGAAGCTGCCGATCTGGACGAGGCCGATGACGGGGACGAGGGTGCCGAGGTACCAGAACCAGCCGGTGAAGAGGTAGGGGTGGCGGCGGGTGTTCCACAGGACGGCGACGGTGATGGCGGTGAGGAGGAGGACGGCCGCCAGCGGTTGCCACGAGGGAAGCGCGGTGCCGGGGTGCGGATAGTAGATGGTCAATCCGTGCGGCCAGAGGGTGTGCCAGAGGTAGGCCGCATAGGAGACCACCGCGTTCGCAAGGCGTACCCCGAGCGGGTACTGATCGAGCGAGCGCAGGGCGTCGCCCTCGCGTTGCGCCACAAAGGCCCAGGCGGCGGCGGCTCCGGCCAGCAGCAAGAAAGGGATCTTTTCGAGGAGCAAGCGAAAGAGGACAGAGGGTGCTCGCGCCATTCTCTGCAGCGGCCACCAATCCAGGAGCAGCAGTGCGAACGGCAGGGTGACCAGCATGGGCTTGGCCATCAGGCCGCAGAGGAAACAGAGGAGGGTGAGGACGTACCATTGGAAACTTGAAACTGGAAACTTGAAACTGGCAGTCGGACGAGACGCAGAGCCGGCATTGCCCCCGCCCACTTTCCAGTTTCCAGTTTCCAGTTTCGCGCGCGCGTACCCCGCATAGGCCCCCAACGTCAGCAGCCAGAACAGCGTACTGAGCACATCCTTGCGCTCGGAGATCCAGGCGACGGATTCGACGTGGAGCGGATGGAGGGCGAAGAGGGCGGCGACGAGGAAGGGAGGGAGGAGGGGGGCGTTATTAGTTATCGGAGAAGAGTTATTGGTTATCGGAGAAGAGCTTTCACCGACCTTTGATAACGGATAACGAATAACCGATAACCGATAACTACCCGCAACGCGCGCCAGCACGAGGAAGAGGAGGACGCTGTTGAGGGCATGGATGAGGACGCTGGTGAGGTGATGGCCGGCGGGGTGGAGACCGAAGAGTTGGGCGTCGAGCATGTGCGAGAGCCAGGTGAGAGGGTGCCAGTAGTTGGAGCGCTCGGTGGCGGTGAAGGCCCAGCGGACATTCTCCAGGGCGAGGCCGGTTTTGACGTGGGCGTTTTCGGTGACGTAGATGTCGTCGTCGATGTTGACGAAGCGGGCGTTCAAGACCGGCAGGTAGGCGAGTAGGGAGGCGAGAGCGAGAAGGGCCGCGAGGCGGGCGGTGAGGGGCCAGCACGCGGGGCCCTCATCGATCAAGGCCTGGAGCGCGCGGCCGACGCGCGTGCGCGGAGCGGCGGTGCGTCCGGCGCGCCAGAGCCACCAGGCCCCGAGCAGCACGGTGAGCAGCGAGATGGCGGCTCCGAGGACGACGCTGGTGGGGCGGTAGTAGAGGGTGACGGTGGATTCGCCGGCGGGGATGGGCACGGACAGAAGTGAATCCAGCGGGCGTACGATGGGGGTGGGGCTTCCCGCCGCGCGCCAGCCGGGGTAGTAGTTCTGGTTCACGACGACATCGCCGGCGGTGGCGGCGCGCACGCGGATGGTGAGGCGGTTGGGGGACCAGTGCGTATAGGTGGCGTCGCCAGCGGTGCCATGCAGGAAGAGCTCTCCCGGGTAATCGGGGGCATCGATGGCGATGGCCTCCTTGGGCACCGGGGTGTCCTCATTCCCCAGGATGATTCCGAGATTACTGAGCAGGGCTGGATAGTGCGAACTCCAGGCGAGGGAAAGGGTGTCGTCCTCGGCGGTGGCCCAGCCGTGGCGGCCGATGGAGTAGTGCGACGCGGTTTGTGCGAAGGCGCGCCCCGGCGCCGCGGGGATGGCCAGGGGGCTGATGGTGAAGGCCTGGCTGAGCAGGGGCGAGACGACGACCATCAGATCGAGCCCGACCAGCGCGACGAGGGCGGCGGGCAGGATCCGCGCAGGCCAGGGGCGGGCCCAGCGTTGGCGTATGCGCGCGGTGATGGCGTCAAGTCCGCCAGCGGTGACGAGTGCGAGGACGAGCAGGAACAGGAAGCGGAAGCGTTCGGCGACGCGGGTGATGCTGAAGACGGGCAACTCGTGCAGGGCGTTCCAGGCGCTGAGCGGGGCGCGTACGCCGAAACTCAGCCATAGGAAAAAGAGGAAGCATAGGAGCAGGGCGATGCGGCGGCGGCGCAGTTCGCTGACGGCGCCGACGAGGAACAGGATGAACGGGAGGATGCCGATGTAGGCCCCTGTTTCATTCATGCCCTGGCTGACGCCATGGAGGAAGCCGCTGCCGCGGCGGAGGGCGTCCATGGCGTGCAGCGTCTGGTCGCGGCCGAAGAGGCCGTGGCGGAGCGAGTCGAGGCTGAAGCCGGTGGACATGTCGGAGGTGCGCGGGTAGGCGCCCATGAACTCCATGGCCGGGAGAAACTTGATGGCGCCGAGGCCGAAGGTGAGCAGGCCGATGGTGACGAGCAGGCGCAGCACGGGCCAGGCGCGGTGCTCGCGGGTGGCGATGCCGAAGAGCGCGTGCGCGGCCAGGAAGAGCAGGGTGAGAACCATGGGGTAGGGGCCGCCGCCGAACCACATCAGGACGAGGGAGAGGGCGCAGAGGAACGCGGAACGCGGAACGAGGAACGCGGAACGAGGAGGGATGGGGGCCGAACGTCCAACATCCAACATCGAACGTCCAACATCGAAGTCGGGATCTTGAATTCGGCGTTCGGTGTTCGGTGTTCGTTGTTCGATGTTTTGCGGGTGACCGCTGGCTGCTTCTGCGGCTCGGAGCCAGAACAGCACGGCCCAGGGGATGAAGGCCATGGTGTAGGCCCAGGCGTTGCCGACGGTCATGTGGAGGGTGTAGGCGCCGCCGAGCATGTAGACAAACGCCGCGAGGATGGCGGCGGTGCGGCTGGCGGCGCGGTGGCGGGCGAGGGTGTAGGTGCCGGCAAGGCCGATCAGGAGGTGGAGGGTGATCTGGACCTTCAGGCTCATCACGGTGCCGAGGAGCAGGGTGATCAGGAACATGGGGGACAGTTGCGGCGATTCCGGACGGGCGAGCATGGGCATCCCCCCGCAGAACCAGGGGTTCCAAAGCGGGGCCTGCTGATACTCGGTAACGGTTACGGCGGGTGCGCCATGGTAGAAGAGGAAGATGTCCCAGTCCTGGATGCCCCAGTTGCCGGGGTGCGGATAGACCGGCGCGGTGAACATCAGGGCCACGGCGGCAAAGAGGAGCGCGATGCCGAAACGCGCGCGCCAGTCCGTCGGCTTCGGCGGAGATATCCGGGCCAAACCGCGAATGAACGCGAACGAACGCGAATGGGATGGGGCCGCATTCCGGGGGTGCCGGGCGCGGGCCCTTGGTGACGGGCGTTCATTCGCGTGCATTCGCGGTTCTCTGCCGGGGCTTCGTTACCGACTTGGTGGCGTCGATTCTCGCCGGGGTCTGTACGGGACAGGAAACTTTGCGGTTGATCCTTACCGCGGTCAATCCCGCAGATTAGCCCGAGTGTTGTACGAGCCCCTCGTGCAACACTCGCCCGCAGGGCCGAAGCAGAGGCGCTTCGCGCCACGCTTCGGGGCGGCCCCGAACCGACGAAACGTCTGGTTCGGCCTGCCGGCCAACGCCTACCCTCGGCGTTGGCTGGCAGGCGCATGTTGCACCAGCGCGCTTG
>CAZWQJ010000070.1:0-19506 GCA_964635825.1 uncultured Victivallales bacterium
CGTTCCAGGACCTTGCGCAGTTGGCCGGCGGCGGGCGCGGCCTGACTATAGATGTCTGGGGCTTTGTAGAACTCGAGCAGATCGATGCCGATGATGTCCGGGCGGATGTAGAGATCGGGCGGGTGGCGCAGGCGGCGCTGCTCGATGATCGTGTGCTGCATGATGTCGAAGGTGCCCAGTACGGCGCGCACGAGGTTGGGAGACGCGGGCCCCCGTGAATCGAGCGCCCCCATGACGTCCACGGCGACGATGTAGTCGCATTCGGTGAGCAGGTCGTGGGGAAGGGGGTTGACGCCTCCGCCGTCGATCAGGGTGCGGCCATTGAGCACGACGGGGGTGAACACGCCGGGCAGGCCCATGCTGGCCTTAACCGCAGGGAGCAAGGGGCCGGACTCCAGAACGACCTGCTCCGACTTCCAGAAATCGGTGGTGACGACTCGCAGGGGGATTTGCAGCTCCTCGAAGGTGTCGGCCCCCATGGCTTCGTAGAGGAAGTCGATAAACTTGTCGCCCTTGAAGATGGCGCGCTGGCTGAACTCGAGGTCGAGGAAGGAGAGCCAGCGGAGGGCGTCGCGTTTGCGGAGAGCGGACTGGAGCGATTCGCCGCGGGTGATGAGCATGGCATCGACGGCGGCATGGATTTGGCGGGCGGTCATGCCGGCAGCGTAGAGGGCGCCGATGACGGCCCCGATGCTGGTGCCGGAGATGCGGTGGGGGCGGAGGCCGAGGTCGTCAAAGACCTGGAGCATGGGGATGTGGGCGAGCCCGCGGGCCCCGCCGCCGCCGAGAGCGAGGCCGATGCGTTTCACGGGTAATTTCCTTCCCGCCGCCAGATATCCAGCATCAGTTCGTAGCGGGAGAGGGGCATGCCGGTGTAGACGCAGTTGCTGGTGGAGAAGATGTAGCCGCCGCCGGGCATGCCGTGGTGCAGGGCGTAGCGCACGGACTCAGCCGCCTCGTCCTCGGTGCCTGTCTGCAGCAGGCCACAGTTCACATTCCCGATCAGGCAGAGGCGGTCCCCGAAGCGCCGCTTCATTTCGGCGATATCGACGCCAGCCTGCGGATCGAGGGAGTGCAGGGCGTGCGGGTTTGCGGCCACGAGCTGGTCCACGATCGGCATGATGTTCCCGTCCGTGTGCTTGATCGTATAGAACCCGAGCTCGCGGTAGCCGGCGATCAGGCGGGTGAGGTACGGGGCCACGAACTCGGCGAACTGGCGCGGGCTCAGGAAGGGGCCCTCGTTCAGGCAGTAGTCAGCGCAGAGGGCGAATCCATCCAGGCCGCCATGGCGCCGCAGGTTTTCGGCCAGCGTCAGGGCGCGATCGACCATTTCGGCGGCCTGGTCTTTGAGCGACTCGGGTGCATCCACGAGGCGGTAGGAGAAGTCGACCATGGCGGTGCCATCGGGGATCTGGTAGGTGGCGTCGCCGTGCAGCATCAGGAAGTAGCGATCACCGGCACGCGCATGCACGGCATCGATGAGGCGCAGGGTCTCCTCCGGCGAGTTCGGGTTGGGGTGGAGCAGGATGGCGCTGTGCTCAAAGCGTTCCGCGGTCTGCACGTAGAGGTCGGCCATGTCGGCGCGATGCAGGCGGCGTTCGGCCTCTTCCATCTGGTCCCACTGATGGTAGCGGCGGTGGCTGGGATGGACGCGGCCAAATGCCTCCATCGTCAGGAAGAAGACCAATTCGAAATGCGGCACCCGGCCGATGAGAGGGCGGCGGTCCAAGGCGGCGGCAAAGCGATCGCGAGGTGTTTGCATGCATCCATCAAAGAGCGTTTGGGGGCCAAATGCAATCTTCGGATGGAGGCGACTGCGCCCTAATGGGTGGGGTGGTGACCTCATTCTCCGTCCAGTGCGGCCCCGGATGGAGTGTCCGAAAGTGGACGAAGAGGGGCTTTGACTGTCCATCCCCGTCCTAACCGGACCGGGGCGGTCAGCGCGGAGAGGGTTTACGGCTCAGGCCGTGTCCTAGTCAGTGTCGGGCCAAGAATACATCGCAACCCGTGTATATATAACGCGTTAGGACTGATCTACATCCGTGTGGTGGGTGCGCGTCGGCCCCGGGAATGGATAAAGTTTTATCAATACTGGATCAATGGCTGATTGTGGCATAGTGGATGCTTGATTTGTGATCTAACTATTTGTCAAGGAGGGGGACGCATGCAGACGGTCGGATCAAGGCGTACAAGGAACCAGGCTGGTGGCGTTTGAGTTGGGGGTTGGGATCGCGTTCGAATTCAGGGCTGGGGTGCGGGGGGCAGGCGGTGGTGGGTGCGCGATGGTGCATGGCTGGCTTGTTCTTCGCGCTGGCATTTGTGCAGGCCGGCGTCGGGTGGGGGCAAGTGACGGATTCCCTAGGGGCGCCGTCGCATGTGTCGTTGTGTGAAACGTTTATTCTGACGAATCGGCTGGCGAATACGGGATCGGTGTTGTCGGAATTGGTGATTACCAACCAGCTTCCGGATTCGGGGTACACCTACATAGCCGGTGGGACGACGATCACGTTGCCGGGCGGGGCCGTGGTGAGCGGGGCCGCCGCGGACCCGGACCAGATTGTGGGGGGAACCCAGTTGGTATGGGATTTCTCGACGCTGGCAGGGGCATCGTCGGTCTCCCACCTTCTGATCAGCGAGGTTTTCTGTAATCCGACGAACCAGACCTCCACGGATGCCTATCAGTGGATCGAGCTCTACAATCCGACGGCAGGGGCGGTGAGTCTGGCCGGATGGACGGTGCGCGATGCCACGCCGGGAAAGTCGGATGCGATCCCGGCGGCGACGGTGGCCGCGGGAGAGTATGTGATCGTGGCGGCCTCGACCAACTTCTTTCGTCGCACGTACCCGTCGTATACAGGGCAGGCCTTGGAACTGTTGGATGGGGCCATCGGCAGTGGGCTCAACACCTTTGGCGATGGCGTCTTTCTGGTTAACGGATCGGGCCAGGTTGTGGACGGGATGTCGTATGGGGCCTCGACGGCGGCGTTCAGTCCGTCGCTGGCGACGGTGGCGCAGGGGCACAGCCTGGCGCGGGATCCGGCCAGCCAGGATGGCGACACCCGGGGGGATTGGCGCGATCAGGCGGCCCCGGATCCTGGAGCCGGCAACGTCCCGAGTGGCATGCAGCCTGGCGAGGGTGTGCAGATTGCCTATCAGGTGGCGGTGGACTGCGATGCGGTGGGTGCGCAGTTCTTTGCCCGGGCCTCCTACGAGCAGCCGAGCGGAACGCCGCGCACGGTGCAGACCTCGGTTTATGTGACGGTGAATCCCGGAGCATTGACGGTGACCAAGCTCCCGTTGGTCCAGTCGGCTGGTGTCGGCGATGTGGTGGAATGGACGCTGATGGTTGAGAACACGGGGTTTGGGCAGGCGCGCCATGCGGTACTGGTCGACGAGCTGAGCAGCGGCCTGGAGTTTGTCTCCTTTGATATACCCCCTTCCACAACCAACCGCGTGGGCAACCGGACGGTGGTGACATGGGACGACTCGGCCATCCCGGCGTTGGCGACGATGGAGCCCGGCGACACGGTGGCCGTGGCCATTTCGGCCCGCATGGTGTCGTGCACGGACCTATCGAACAAGGGCGATGTGCGCTGGGGGTGCTCGACCAACACGAGTTGCCAGGACACCGCCTTGGATGGGCAGACGATTACGGCGGGAATCGACATGTTGCACCGTTCGCCTGTGTTGGCGGCGACGCTGAGCCCGAGCAGCGTGATCTCCGTGCCGTACTGCGATGGTGTGGATCTGGTGCTGGCCGTCACCAATGGGACCGGCAGCATGGTGGGAGCAGCGCGCGGCATCCAGGTGGTGAGCACCATCCCCGCGGGCTGGACGTTGTCTGGCGCGGCGGTCGATAGCAATGGGCTCATCCAGGTTGGCGATCTCGCCCCGGGCGGCGCCACGACCGTGTCGTTGCGGCTGACGGCAGGCGGGGCTTGTCCTCTACCGACGCAGGCGCAGCCCCTGTACTTCAAATTCGACTATGCAGACGATTGCGGCACGCCATTTGGGCCGCCGCTGCTGAGTGTCATGGCCCAGGTCACGGACTTGCCCGGGGCGGAGATTACGAAGGTGATGCCGGCCTCCGTGTCGGGATCCGCCGGTTTCATCCCGGTGACCATTCTGTTGTCGTATTCGAACTTCGTGGGGAGTGAGCGGATCACGATCACGGACCTATTGCCGGTGAGCGCCAATCTCTCGCCCATCAATGTAGCCAGTCCGGGCGAGGTGATCGGGAATTCGGTGGTGTGGTCCAACATCAGCCTGACGGGCTCCGGTGTCTACACGCAACAGTTCGACCTCGCAATCCTGGATCCGTGCGCCGGTCCCTCGGGTCCGATTGTGAACCAGATTGTGGCGGGTGACTTCCTGGATTGCCGGGGTTGCCTGCAGGTGGTGGGTGGCAGTGGCGAAGGGTATGTGACGCGTGTGACGCCGGGTGATGGCTGCCCGAGCTATCCGCCATCCGGAGGCACAGGAAGCTGTAGCTATGCCAGCAGCAAGCTGGCGCCAGAGCCGCTGATGGAGGTGTGCACCGAGCAGATCCTGACGCACCGATTCAGCGGGTTCTCCGGCTCCCTGCCGGATTGGAGCGGCGTCACGTTCACGTCGGATCTGGGCGGGGGTTCCTCGTACTTGGGCGACACCAACCACATCGTCGTGACCATCGATGGATCCAACGTGACGGATCGGGTTGGCGTTTCCTTCGACTCGGGACTGCGCTTGGATCTTGGCGGGTTGAATGGGACCGAGTTTGCGTCCATCGCGGATGTGGTGGAGCAGCTTGAGATTCGCTGGCCGGTGGCGACGGTGGAGCCGGGGCGGGTGGCGGAAACCTCGCGCCTGCACGTGCCCGACTGCGGCGACTTGCAGGAAACGGTTTACTGGAATGTGGGCGGAAGCATTCTGGACCTGACGCTGCACCCGATTCGCGGCGCGGAAGCCTGTGGCGTGGTGACGGGCCGGATCGACCTAGCGCAGGAGGCCAGTCCGGGTTTGATCGCCGGCAGCAACGGCTTGTTCCCTTCGTACGATGTGCGCGTGGTCCTGGATCTGGACGCCGATGGGGATGGCCAGACGATGCTGGCCTATGAAGCAGGCAGCACGGTGTTTTCCGGCATGGTGGCGGTGGGGGGCGGCGCGGTGGCGTCCTTCGAGCCGACCATCAGCGGCAACCAGCTGTCGTGGGATCTGGGTGGGCTGGCTGCCGCTGGCGCCGGGTCGTTGACGTATCGTCTGCGCGGCAGTTGCACAGGACCTTCGGGTGAACGCCAGGTGGCGCGGGTGGAGTTCAACAACCGCTGCGAGATGGGCTCGGTTCCGGGCTTGCGCGGGGCGGTGTCGGTAACGAACACGCTGGCGACGGTCTACCCGCGCGCCAATCTGGTCAGTGATATCCAGCCCGAGATCACGTACTTGACCGATACGCAGTTTGTGTCGCGGGTGCGGCTGTTCAACTCGGGTGCGGCCAGCGCCTATAACGTGCGCGCCGACATGCGGACCCCGGAGAACGTGGTGTTCGGGACCGCCTCCGGCGGCGGCACCGCCGAATCCGCCACAAATGTGGTCTGGGATTTTCAGTCGGGGTTGGGCGAAGGGGGTCTGGCCGATCTCGATGGCGATGGCGCGGCCGATGACCTTCCGCCCGGCGGGGAACTGTCGATTCTGGTGACGAACTACGTGCGCAGTTGTGTGTCGCAGGCCGTGTACTTCCAGGCGCGGCACGGCTGCCTGGATGAAGTCTGTCAGGTGACGGGCGAGCGGGCGGCCACGTTCCTGCCGGGCAGTGGCATGGTGGTGGCGCGCACGACGTTGCCTGCCAACGGGGCCTTGTGCAGCACGAACGGCGTCAATCTCGGGATCCGCAACAGTGGGCAGACGGCGGTCAGCAGTTTACGGGCGCGGCAGGTATTGCCGGTGGGATTGAGTTTTGTGAGTGGCAGTGGCCGTGTGGTGATGGGCAGCGTGACGAACACGATCGGCGACCCGACGGGGACCGGGGCGATCGCGGACCCGCTGTATTGGGATGAATCGGTGGTCGATGCGTTCTCGCGGTTGGGCGTGGGCGAGGAAGTCAGCATCCTCTACATGGTGGATACGGGGTGCGATGCGGCGCTGGACGATCTGTACTTGCTCGCCTACTGCGCGTACACGGACACCTGCGGGGTTTCGCACGACACGTCCGCATCGAGCAGCCTTCTGACGATAGCGCAACCGGATCTGCAGTTGACCCAGACCGCGCTGATGGCGGTGGCGGACCTGGATGCCACGAATGTGTACACCCTGACGATCTCGCACCGAACGAACTCCGCGGCCGTGTTGGCAATGGAGTTGGAGGACACATTACCGGTGGGCTTCACGTATCTGGGGGCATCGCCGGCGCCGGATCTGGTGGACGGGCAGCGCCTGGTCTGGAGCAGCGCCACGCTGATGGCGGCGGCGACGGCGGGCGATGGCGTCGCCCCCTACGAGTTGGCGGAAGGCTCAATCAGCGTCACGATCACCGGGCGGATTGCGGCATGCGAGAACAGCCTTGTCAACACGGCGGACCTGCGCTTCGGCTGCACGGACGCCTCGCTGTGCCTGACGCGCGCCGCCACGCACACCACGCGGTCCACACCGTCCATGGCGGCGAGTGCGCAGAGCACGATGGCGCTTGCGCCGTGCAGCGGCGTTCGCACGCTGGCGGTCACGAACACGGGCAGCACCGCGCGCGGGTTCATCGTCACGAACACGGCCCCGGTGGGGTACCTCTTTGCGGGGGCATCCTGCGCGGGCGAGTGGAGCGGGGCGGATCTCACGCTCACACTGGGTGGAACGCCATTGGGGCGCACGGCGGTGCTCGATCTGCAATCCGGCGCGGCGAGTGGGGCCACGGATGCCGACGACGACGCCGACGATGGTGTGGACGCGCTGGATCTGGGGACGGACGAAGGGGTCGTCGTCACCTTTATGCTGGTGTGCGATGGCACGACGCTTGACGGACTGGCCGACCCGACCGATGTGGACTTTCGCGACCCGGAGCCGGCGGCGCCAGGCGCGTTGTCGTCGTCGTCGTTCGTGACCTTCAGCAGCCTCTGTGGGGGGGCCGCCGCCTTAACGGTTTCGGCGTCGGATATCCCGGACCAGCCGAATCCGGACATCGACATTCAGCCGAACGGCGTGATCGTCTCGGACGGCGACCTCGTGAACTTCACCGTGACGGTTGTCAACGGTGGCGAGTTGGGGAACAGTTCAAACCTGCACGCGCGGTTGGCTTTTGGCACCGGCTGGACGGAGCTGGCCTGCACGGGCAGCAATCTGGTCCAGCGCGGAAGTGGGACCGCGGACCTGGAGATTTTCGGCACGAGCAACGTGTTGATTCAACTACCCGGGGTGGTGCTGAATCCGCTGGAGGACAAGGCGGAGTTCTTCTTTACGGCGCGGGCGTCGGCGGGTGCGGGTCCGCTCTCCGTTCTGGGGGAAGTGGTGGGGGACTGCGGCAACGCGGCGATCACGGGGTACGTGGGGACGAACATCTTCGGGCGGGCTCCACTTGCCGACACGATGGAGGGAAGTCGCCTCGGGGTGGTGGACGGGGCGTACTACGGATTTGACCAAGATGGAAACTACGGGCTTGGGTTCACGCTGGCCAAGACGGTTCGGTATGCGGGCGAGGCGGCGATGGCGGCCGGGGTGACGCGGGACGCGCGTGTCGGGGAGCCGCTGCTCTATCGCATTGAGACGACGTACTTCGGTGCGGCGTTCAGCAACCTGACGGTGACGGAGAGCCTGCCGGAGAACCTCGTGTTTGGCGAGCCCCAGGGGTACGCATTCTCTGGCGGGATCACCGGTGCGGTGTACGAGGCGGAGTCGGGTGTCTTTACGCTGCAACCGCGCGAGATTGGCGATGAGCCCTCCTCTTTCCGGGTGGAGTTTCCGGTCGTGGTGGTGAATGCGCCGTTGAATCAGGATGGGGTGGTGTTCACGAACACGGCGACATCCGGGCTCGACGTGTTCGGCGTGACCAACACGCCGGCGCCGGTGCACACGGAGGTGCTGGTGCGAGAGCCCGTTCTCCAGGTGGCCAAGAGCGCGGACTCCGGGACGAACCGGGTGGCCGCGGGCGACATCGTGACGTTTACGAACGTGCTGACGCACGCCCCGGCGAGTTCCGCCACGGCCTATGATGTGGTCTTCACTGACGCGCTACCGGCGGGGCTCACCTTTGCGGTGCCGGGGATGAGCCTGGCCAACGACGGGCTCGACAACGACGGTGATGGTGCAGTGGACGGTGCCGATGCGGACGGCGAGGGCCAGGTGGCGGACGGCACGTACACGCTCACGAGCGCGAACAATCCGGCCCTGGCGGCGATGGGTGTGGGCGATTCGGTGGTGGTGGCCTTTCCGGCAATGGTGCTGAACCAGATGCTGGGCTCGGTGATGGTCAACACGGGGCGTGTCACGTACACGTCCATGCCGGGGCTGGATGCCGGTGAACGCACGGGGGCCGATGGCGAAGAGGGCGCACTCAACGACTACGCGGCGAGCGACGATGCCAGCGTGATCTCGCACAGCATCGTAACGGTGACGAAGGATTGGGTCTCCACCAGCGAGGCCGGCACGACCGGCTACGATCTGACCATCGGCGAGCGCGTCACCTACCGGGTTCGCGTGGCGGTCCCGCAGGGCGTGGTCACGAACCTGGTGGTGACGGACAATATCCCGACGGGCATGGACTGGGTGGGGGTGAACACGAACGCGGGCCTGGCGTATCCGGGGGCGGGCTACCGGATTGATGTGCCGGTCGGCGGGCCGCTTTTTGCCACCAACACAGCCGGCGGCCTGCTGATCCAGGATGGCGACGCGAGTCCGTCGTCTTCGCTGGACAGCAGCGGCTCGGGCGCGGACGTGGGCTTCACGATCCCCTGGGTGACCAACGCGCCGGATGGAAATGCGGCGAATGACTACTTCGATCTGTATCTGGAGTGCGTCGTACTGAATGTCGGATTGAACAGCGGGACGGTTGCGGGTGCCTACTCCAACTACAACGCGGTGACGGTGAGTGGAGCACAGACCAATGCCACCGCGAATGCCGCGTGGCACCGGGTGGTGGAGCCGGTCGTGACCGTGGCGAAGAGTCTTGGCCCGACGGTGGGGGTAGATGCCGGCGACACGGTCACCAACACGCTGGTGGTGTCCAACAGCGGGCAGGGGCTGGCCAAGGCCTATGATCTCGTGGTGACAGACTTCCTGACGAACACGACCTACGATACGGGCTCGTTCGAAGTGGTGACGCTACCCGCGGGGTGGTCGTATGCCACCAGCCTGTCGTCAGAGGGCTTGCGCTACACGCTCTCGTCCGATGCCGGCACGTTTCTGCCTCCGGGTGGCGCGGTGACCAACGTGTTCCGGGTGCGCCTGGCGCAAACGTTGGAGCCGCGCCGTGTGTACACGAATCGGGCCGACCTGACCGCGTGCGATACGATTGACGGCACGCCGCCGGGCGAAATCGCCGACCGTGACACGACCGCGGCGAGCACAGCGTCGTATCTGGTCCCGGCGCTGACGCTGGCGAAGTCGATGGTAGGGACGAGCGAAGCCACCAGTCCGCCCGATTCATCGGGCACCACGGTGCAGATCGGGGAAACTGTGCAGTATCGACTGCGTGTGACGCTGCCGGAGGGAACGCAGCGGAATCTGCAGATCTTTGACGAGCTGCGAGACAACGGGCTGCGGTACGTGCGCGGCTCGGCATGGGTGGACAGCAGCAGCTTCGGTGGAACCTTGCCGGCGCTGACGGATAGCCTGGCTGGCACGGGGCTAGGTGCCGGCGGCGCGGATGTGACCCTGACGTTCACGGGTGACACGGTGGTGACGGCCGACAACAACAGCGCCAACAACTCCTTCGATGTGCTGCTCTCGGCGCTGGTGGACAACTCGCTGGCGCAGGCCTTTGCGAGCAAGGAGCTCCGCAATCGTGCCCGGCTGATCTATGGGAGCTACACGAATGCCTACACCGCAGACACGACGGTGACCGTGGTCGAGCCGCTGCTGACGGTCAGCAAAGCGTTCAGCGCGAGCGTGGTGGATGCCGGGGACCGCGTGACGGTTCTGATGACGGCCAGCAACGGGCGCGCGAGCCATGCCGCGTCGGCCTACGATGTGGTGCTGTCGGATACCCTGGACGCCACGCTCTTCGATGTGGGCAGCATCGGGAACGTGGTGGTGCCGACCGGCTACGTATTCAGCGTGTCCGGCAACACCGTGTACGTGCGCTCGGATACGAACGCGGCGACGGGCACGAACACCTTTGAGAACGGCGAGAGCCTGGCCATGTCGTTTGCTGTGAACATGGCGCAGTCGCTCCCGCCGGGGCGCACGATTTCCAATACGGTGGTTTTCGTGGCGGATTCGCTGCGGGGGACCAACGTGTACGCGGTGCAGCGCGCTTACGCCACCAACGCGACCGCGCAGATGGCCTCGCCGGCGGTCACGATTGCGAAGGTGCTGGCGGGTACGAGCGAAGAGGGGGACGGTGCGACGGCGGGCGCGTACCTGCAGATTGGGGAAACGGCGACGTATCGGTTAACCGTGACGCTGCCCGAGGGGACCATCCCCAATCTCACGATCCGGGATGTCATTCCGCGCGGCATGCGCTATGTCGGTGCGCGCGTGGTAACCGATGAGTTCGGCGGAACGCTTCCGCTTCCGCCATCCATCAGTGGGGGGACCTCGGACGGCGAGGCGGTGACGATTCTGTTTGCAGGCGACACGGTGGTGACGGCCAACAACCTCGCCGGCGATAACCAGTTCGTGGTTGAGGTGGACGCGGTATCGCTGGATGCAGCCTCGAACAGCGGGGTTCTCGGCACGCAGAGTATCCATACGAATCGCGCCTCGGTGAGTTATGTCGGTGGCCTGACGAACGAGTCTGGCCTGGTGATCACCACCAACGTCGAACCGGTGGTGACGCTGACGAAGACCATGGGTGAGCCGGTCGACGGATTGGTGACGGTCGATCTGGTGCTGACCAACAGCGGGACGGCGACCGCGTACGATGTGGTTCTGACCGACACCTTCCGGGCGGCAGCATTCCAGACCGCGACCGTGGCGAGCACGCTGACGCCGGCGGGGTTTGTCTGCGCCGTCGCGGGGGCCCCCGGTGATGCGGTTGTGACCTACGAGAGCGATCCGGAAGGGGCTGTGCCGGCGACGGCGTTGCGGCCAGGGCAGAGCGCGCGCTTCCGCCTGACCGCGCGCCTGGTCGAGGGGGCGACGGGCCCGATCACGAATGTGGCCACGCTGGCGCGAAGCACAAGCACCGCCGGCGAGAACCCCGAGGAGCGTGAGCAGACGCCGGTGGAGAGCATGGCGGTGATCCAGTTGGCCACCGATCTGGCGGTGACGAAGCGCGTGGATGACAGCACGCCCAGCGCCGGCGATGTGATTCACTACACAGTCGGGGTGACGAATGTCGGCGAGTATGGGGCGAGCGGCGTGACCCTGACGGACCTGTTGCCATCGGGGGTGGCCTTCAGTGCGGCCACGCCCAGCCAGGGCAGCTTCGTCTCGGGCAGTGGCGTATGGACCGTGGGGCGGGTTGGGGTCGGCGCCGCGGCGACTCTGGATCTGGCTGCCGTCGTGCAGTCCGGCTACGCGGGAGTCCTGATCACAAACCGGGTGGCGCTGACGGACGTGGATCAGCCGGAGACCAACGCGGCCAACGACACGGCGGAGGCGGTCATTCGCGTTCCGTTGGCGGATCTATCGCTGGCGATGGCGGTGGACCATAGCGTGCCGTGTGGCTGCACCTGCCGGGACATCGTGTACACCTTGACGATCGCGAACGCCGGGCCCGATGTGGCCACGGGCGTGCAGGTGCTGAATGCCTTCCCGGCGGCCGTGGTGAACTACCTCGAGGATGACGGGCAGGGCTCTTTTGTCGGTGGCTTGTGGAATGTGGGAACGTTGGCAGCCGGTGCCAGCAAGACGCTGCACATCCAAGCCGAGATCGTGGGTTTCGGTGTCGTCACCAACGGGGCAGAGGTCGTGAACGTGGACCAGTTCGATCCGGACTCCAGCCCGGACAATGGGGCTGCGGCGGAGGACGATCGGGGAACGGCGGAGGTGGCCAACGACAATGCGGACGACGATGGGGATGGGATGCCGGCGGCCTGGGAGCGGCAGTACGGGTTGAGCACGGTGATGGCCGATGGGAGCCTGGATCCGGATGGGGACGGCATCGTGAATCGCGATGAGTATGTGTCTGGCGGCGATCCTTCCGATCCAGACAGCGGGCTGTGGATCGCGAGCCTGGACCGCTCCGGGGTGGACAGCCTGGTCCTGAGCGTCCACTTGGGGGATAACCGCACCGTCACTATTCTTTCGGCGGACGGGCCCACGGCCGTGCCACTGACACGCTTGATCCTGACGAATGCCGCGGCGGGCACGTACACATGGACGGACGACCATGCGCTGGCCTCGGTCACGCAGCGCTACTACTCGGTGGTGGCGAACTGCGGGCTCAGCGCGTACACGAACACGATGCGCTACGCGATGATCACGCGGGCCGAGCAGGCGCCGTGCTCCTGGAGCCTGGTGGGTGTGCCGGTGGATCTGGCCCCGGACAACACGTTCGACGGTGAACTGGGGCGGCAGCTGGCGGCATTCCTTACCGCAGCCGCACGGAGTGAGGACTGCTCGGACCAGGCGTATGTGGTGCAGAATGGGGCTTGGCGTGAGTTCTCGCTGACAGCCCTGCCGGGGGCCACGAACTGGTGGGACTTTGCGCGGGATGGTGTGGCCGATGTGGCGGTGAATGCGACCGCGGCGTTCTGGGTGAAGCGCCGCTGCCCGGCTGCGCTGCCGGCGGCCATCACCTGGACCGGGCGAGCCTACACCAATGCACCGGCGATCCACTTCAGCAACACCGACAACGGGTGGTCGCTGTTCTCCTGGCCGTTGCCCACGCCGGGTCGTCACCGGAACTTGGGCCAGGCGACGCCTCGCGACCAACTCGGCTTCGAAGCGGCCGGCGCCAAGGGCGGCAAAACAGGGGCCGCGGGCAAGGCGGATGGCGACGAACTGTGGATCTGGACGGGCACCGAATGGCGTCACTTCTGGCTGATCGGCATCGGCAACGCGAACTACGACGGGCGCTGGTGGGACGATTCCACCGGGCGGTTCGCCGATTTCGAATTGCAGCCGGGCTCGGGCTACTACTACCGGCATCGCGGAAGCGGATTCAACTGGACCCCACACCCATAGTGAGATGATGAGCTACTACCATATTCGACTGCTCGGATGGTTTCTGGTTGCAGGGCTGCTGGCAACGGTGGCGCGCCTGCTGGGCGCGGAGGACGCCGCGCTGCGGGTCGGAACGCTGGCCCCGCGGGCGACGCAGACCAACGTCAATGGCGTCATCGAGATTGCCTTTGCGGCCCAGGCGGGTGGTCCCTTCCCGGACACCGCGCTGGTCGACACTGGAGCGGCGGTCCCGGCCGGATCCCCGGTGCGCTTTGTCACCTTGCAAGTGCTGGTGCGGGATGCGACGCCGAGCGAACTGCGGCTGAGTCTGCCGTGCCGCGGGGGCCGCCAGTGGATGTACACGCTGCAACCGCCCACACGGGGCGTCTGGACACGCTACACGGTGCCAGTGACCTTCGAGGCGGGCTGGTCGATCGGGCCTTGGAAGACGGCGGGCCTTTTTGCGGCAGACCGTGCGGAGATCCTCGGATGCGCGGTGCAGGTGGCCCGCAGCGCCGGAACCGCCGCCCAACGCATTGCCGTCGCGGATGTCGCGCTGCTGGGCGATGACTGGGCGGGGCTGGATAGCGATGGCGATGGCATGCGGAATGCCGCCGAGCTCGATGCCGGCACCGACCAATATGACCGGAACTCGCTGCTGACGATGAGGGCGTCAGAGGCCGAGCCTGAGCAGGCGGGGTATGGCGTTTGCTGGGATTCGGTGGCCGGCAAGCGCTACGCGGTCTGGCGCACGGAGGACCTGGCGCGGGGGGTGTGGACATGTGTGGCGGCCGGAATTCAGGCGGCCCCGCCACAGAATTGCTACTTCGATGTTGAAGCTGACGAGGCAACCCTGTATTTCTACAAGGTCAATCTAGAGTTGAATCCGTAGGGGATGTGGGCGTGGTCGAGGGGAACCCATCGCTATGAATCGAATTTTGAACGGTTGGCTCGCATTGGCAGTGGCGGTGGTCGTGTGGGGCCCCATCTCGGCCTGCGCCGGCGTGGTGCTGGCCGAGCATACGTGGGACACGCCGGGCGATCTGGAGGGGTGGGAGAGTGCCGAGGCGGGCGTGACGACGCTCTCCAACGACGATGGCTATCTGCGGGTGTCTTTCGATGAACTGGCGGTGCCCGCCCCGGGGATGGATTCCGATGTCCTGCACACGGGACTCGGTTCCGATCCCGGCTTCAGCGGCGACTTTTCCACACCGCCCAACACCACCATCGATTTTGTGTTCTTTGCCGAGGACTTCTCTCCCGACACGCTTGCGGTTCAGTTTTACGCCAATTCCCACCTGTGGACACTGGACCTGACTCCGCCGGCCGCCGGTGCGTGGACCGGTTACCAGGTGTCGCTGGACTACCAAAGCGGTTGGTATGACGGCCCGGGCTCGGATGAGGCCATGTTTCTGGACGACCTCGATTCCGTTGAGTGGTTTGGCATCATGATCGGACGCGACTACGATTGCGACACGTGCGGCACGTCGCTGGCGCAGGACTACGGGATCGATAACGTGCGCCGCGGATTCACGGTGCCGGAGCCGGGCGTAGGCCTGGTTCTGGGTACGGGGCTCTTGAGTTCGTTGTGGACGATTGTGCCCCGCCGCCGCCGTGGCAAAGCATCGCCGCCGCCTGTCTGAGCAGGTCCTGTCCCCCGCCGCCGCCGCCCCATGGGTTCCGCTGCCTGGCGGCGTGGCGGCGCCGAAATCCATTTACGTCCGCGGCGCGACGCCGTAGGTTTCCCCGCATGAAAATCCTGGTTACGGGTGCGAGTGGATTCCTGGGCGGGGCGATTGTGCGCCGATTGTCTGCCGCGCACGAGGTGACGGGGCAGGGCATGAGTCATGCCGACGGGGGCATTCTGCGCTGTGACCTGCGCGATGCGGAGGCCCTGTGCGCGCTGCTGGGGTCCGTGCGGCCGGACGTCGTGATCCATAGTGCGGCGTACCGCGAGCCCGACTTTTGTGAGGAGCACCCGGAAGAAGCGGCGCGACTGAACGTGGAACCGGCGCGCGTGCTGGCGGAGGTTCTTCCTGCGGGACTGCGGTTGGTGATGATCAGCACCGACTATGTGTTTGACGGGCGCAATCCGCCCTATCGCGAGGACGCGGAGCGCTGCCCGGTGAGTGTGTATGGGCGGACGAAGGTGGCGGCGGAGGATGCGGTGCGGTCGCACCCCGGGGCGCTGATCGTGCGAATCCCTGTGTTGATTGGCGCCGGGCCGACGCTGGCGCAGTCGGGCTACGTGGGGCAGCTGGTGGAGGCCGTACGCCAGCGCGTTCCGGTGGATGTGGATCATGTTCTCGTTCGTGTGCCCACCTGGATCGACGACGTGGCTGACGCCCTGGCGTTCCTGCTGGAACAGGGTACGACCGGCGTGGTGCACGTCAGCGGGCCCGCGGCGGCGACGCGCTACGAATCGGCGCTGGAGGTGGCGGCGCTGCTGGGTCTGCCGCACGATCACCTGCGCCCCACGCAGGTCGCCATCGCGCGTCGGGCAGCCCGCCCACCGAATTCGCGCCTGTCCACCGACATGCTGCGCGGGCTGGGGTATGCGCGCAGCACGCCGTTCCGTGAGGTGGTGCGAGCGGTTTTGGCGCAGACGAGCGGGACGGCCTGAGCGCCGTTCTTCCCTTGCGTTTGTGGCTGGCGGGCTCCATGCTGGGAGCCGAACGCTGGGCCGCGCGACTGGCGAGGACATAGACGCATGAAGTTACCACGCAGACCGCTTGCCACCCTGGAAGACGATCCCTACCTGGATCCGTACCGGGCCGACCTGCAGCGCCGGGCCGCATTGGCGCAGGACTTGGCTGATCGCCTGACGGGCGGCAAGATTGCGTTGAAGGATTTTGCTTCCGCGCACACCTACTACGGGATGCATCGAACGGCAGAGGGGTGGGTGTTTCGCGAGTGGGCGCCGCACGCGGATGCCATGTACCTGATCGGCGACCGCACCGAATGGCGCAAGAACGAAGCCTATCGGGCGAGGCGGCTCGATGATCACGGCCGCTGGGAGCTGCGGCTGCCGCCGGAGGCTCTTGCGCACGGCGATTTGTACCGGCTGCATCTCAACTGGCCCGGCGGCGAGGGCGATCGGATTCCGACGTATGCGCGCCGCGTCGTTCAGGATCCGCATTCGCTGATTTTCAATGCCCAGGTGTGGGCCCCGAGCGAGCCGTACGCCTGGCGGCATGCGTTTCAGGTGCCTCCGGTGGGCCCGCTGATTTACGAGTGCCACATTGGCATGGCGCAGGAGCGTGGCGGAGTGGGCACCTACCGCGAGTTCGAGGAACACGTTCTGCCGCGCATCGTGGCGGCGGGATACAACGCGCTGCAAGTGATGGCCATCGCCGAGCATCCGTACTACGGCTCGTTCGGCTACCAGGTGGCGAACTTCTATGCCGCTTCCTCGCGCTATGGCACCCCCGACGAACTGAAGAGCCTGATTGACGCCGCGCACGGGCATGGGGTGGCGGTGATCATGGATCTGGTCCATTCGCATGCCGCGCCCAACGAAGTCGAGGGGCTCGCGCGATTCGATGGCACGTGCTACCAGTATTTTCACAATGGCGCGCGCGGGCAGCACCCCGCATGGGGATCCTGCTGCTTCGACTATGGACGCCTGGATGTGATTCACTTCCTCTTGTCCAACTGCCGATTCTGGCTGGATGAGTACCGCGTGGATGGTTTCCGCTTCGATGGCGTCACCAGCATGCTGTATCAACACCACGGCCTGGGGCCCGCGTTTACGTCCTACGACCAGTACTTCGATGGGTCCGTGGATGAAGATGCGCTCTCGTACCTGGCGCTCGCGAACCGCGTCATCCATGAGGTGCGTCCGGACGCCGTGACGATTGCCGAGGATGTCAGTGGGATGCCGGGGCTGGCCGCGCCGGCGGCGGCGGGGGGCTGCGGGTTCGACTTCCGCCTGGCCATGGGAATCCCCGACATGTGGTTCAAGTTGATTCGCGACACGGCGGATGACGACTGGAACATGGACTTTCTGACGCACGAGCTGACGAACCGACGGCAAGACGAGCGCACGGTGAGTTATGCCGAGAGCCATGACCAGGCGCTGGTGGGGGGCAAGTCCATCATTTTTCAGCTGGCGGATGCCGCCATGTATGACGCGATGGCCGTTTCGGTTTCGAACCTTCAAGTGGAACGGGCGGTGGCGCTGCACAAGATGATCCGCCTCTTCACGCTGTTCAGCGCGGGGCATGGCTATCTCAACTTCATGGGCAACGAGTTTGGTCATCCCGAGTGGATCGACTTTCCCCGCGAAGGGAACGGCTGGTCGTATCACTATGCCCGCCGGCAGTGGCACCTGCGCGACGACCCGACTTTGCGTTATCACGGAATGGGCGAGTTTGATCGCGAGTTGATCACGCTGGCGCGGGGCGCAGGACTTCTGGAGACGGCGGACGCGCGCCTGCTTTACGCGCACAACGACCACAAGATTGTCGCGTTCGGGCGCGGGGATTGGGTCGCCATCGGGAACTTTCATCCGACGGTCTCGGTGGCTGACTATGCGGTGGACGTCCCGGCAGGGGCGTACGTGCTGGACATCGATACGGATGAAGGGCGTTTCTGCGGCCTCAACCGTCTTGAGGCCGGACAGCGCTATGTGGCGCAAGGGCTCGGACCGGAGCGCGGCAACCAGCCCGGCATCCGAGTCTACCTGCCTTGCCGTACGGCCATCGTCCTGAAACGCGTGCCGAACTAGGCCACCCCGGCCCGCTTCGATACCTGGTAATGCAGCGCGGATTTGGGGTGTGCGCCAGTCTCACACCTGCGCAGGTGTGAGACTGGCGCACAACAGAAAGGCCGGCACATTGCGGGGTGGGATTTGTCTGACATTTGATTCCTGCTGGGGTAGGTTGGCTGTTGGGACGAGCGAACACGATAGAGCGGAGGGCTGAGGGTGAGCATACGATTACAATTTCTCGGTGCCGCAGGGAACGTCACGGGTTCGAGCTATCTGCTTGAGGCGGGGGGCAAGCGGCTGCTGATCGATTGCGGGCTCTACCAGGAGCGCGACTATCGCAGCCGCAACTGGGATCCGTTTCCGGTGGATCCGGCGAGTGTGGACGCGGTGCTGTTGACGCACGCGCACGCGGACCACTCGGGGCTCCTGCCGAAGTTGGTTCGGGATGGATTTTGCGGGCCAATCTATTGCACGGCGCCGACGGCGGACATCACGGGGATCATCCTGCGGGATTCCGCCAAGATCCAGGAGGAAGACATTCGGCAGAAGGCCAAGCGGCATGAGCGCGAGGGGCGCACCGGGGCCTTTCCGCTGGAGCCGTTTTACACGATCGAGGATGCGGAGCGCGCGATCCGGTTTTTGGAAGTGGTGCGGGAAGGCCCCCCGCTGGTGCTGGGGGATGGGGTTGAGGTCACTTTTCACGTGGCGGGCCATATACTCGGGTCCGCCATGATCCAAGTCCGCGTGAAGGCGGGCACGGAAAGCCGCACGATTCTATTCTCCGGGGACATTGGCCGTTGGGGGACCCCGATTTTGAAGGATCCGACCTGTTTTGAGCAGGCCGATTACGTGATCTGCGAATCGACGTATGGCAACCGGCTGCATGAATCGGCCGAGAGCGTGCCGGCGAAGCTCGAGCGGGTCATCAATGAGACGCGCGCGCGTGGCGGCAACATCATCATTCCGGCCTTTGCGGTGGAGCGCACGCAGGAAATCCTCTATCAGCTGAGCGGACTGCTGGACGCGAAGCGCATTCCGAGGTTGCCGACGTTTGTCGACAGCCCGATGGCGGTGAAGGTGACCGAAGTGTTTCAGCGCCACCGCGAGTGTTTTGATGCGGAGATGATGGAACTGCTGCGCCAGGGCCGGCACCCGTGCGACTTTCCGGGGCTGACGATGACGCGCACGTCGGATGAATCGAAGTCCATCAATCGCGTGGAGGGATCGGCGATTGTGATGGCCGGTTCGGGGATGTGCGAAGGCGGCCGGATCAAGCATCACCTCATCAACAACATCAGTCGGGCGGAGAGCACGATTCTCTTTGTGGGGTACCAGGCGGTGGGTACGCTGGGGCGCGTGATCCTGGAGCGGCCGGCGGAGGTGCGGATTTTGGGGCAGACGTATCCGGTGGCGGCGCGCATTGCCAAGATCAATGGGTTCTCGGGTCACGCCGATCGGGATGAGCTGCTGCGCTGGCTGGGGGCTTTGAAGTCGCCGCCGCGGCGCCTGTTCCTGACGCATGGGGAGGCGAGTGTGCGGGATGAGTTCGCGCAGACGGTGCGCGG
>CAZWQJ010000071.1:0-1409 GCA_964635825.1 uncultured Victivallales bacterium
TATCTCACGCACACCACCACGGAGACGCACGACATCATTCGCCGCAACCTGGGGCGCAGCTCTCTCTATGGAGGGGCGATCAAAGGAACCGGGGTTCGCTACTGCCCCTCGATTGAAGACAAGGTGGTGAAGTTTTCCGATAAAGATACTCATCATGTCTTTGTAGAGCCAGAAGGGCGAGAGACGGATCGGGTGTATCCGAATGGGATCTCGAACAGCTTGCCGACGGATGTGCAGGAGGAGTTGGTGCGGTCAATCCCGGGGTTTGAGACGGCGGAGTTTCTGGCGTGGGCGTACGCGATTGAGTACGACTTTTCCGATCCCACCCAGCTTCGGCACACGTTGGAGGCGAAGTTGGTGGAGGGGCTGTTTCTGGCGGGTCAGATCAATGGCACGACCGGCTACGAAGAAGCGGCCGCGCAGGGGTTTATTTCCGGCATCAATGCTGCGCATAAATCATTGGGGCGCAAAGAGATAATATTTTCTCGCGACCAGGCGTATCTCGGGGTTCTGGTGGACGATCTGGTGACGAAGGGTGTGGATGAGCCCTATCGGATGTTCACGTCGCGGGCGGAGCATCGGCTCCTGCTGCGTCAGGACAACGCGCGCTTTCGGTTGCTGGACGTGGCGCGGGAGATCGGGATTGCGGATCCGGCCTTTCTGGCGGAGACCGCGCGCTTTCAGGGGGAGATCGAGGGTGAACTGTCGCGGTTGCGGGCGGGGGGCGGCCATGCGGCCCAACGTCTGCGGGTGCCGGGGGTGACGTACGATCGGCTTCCCGACGCTCGCCTCGATCTGCATGCGGAGGTCCGTCAGCAGGTGGAGTTTGATATCAAGTACGACGGGTACATCGCGCGCGAGCGGCGCCTCGTGGCGCGTACGGCGGACGTCGAACGCGTGCGTATTCCGCAGCAATTTGAGTATCGTCCCATCACCGCCCTGCGTTTTGAGGCGCGCGAAAAGCTGTCGCGCGTGCGTCCGGAAACGCTGGGCCAGGCCGCGCGCATTTCCGGGGTTAATCCATCGGATATCGCGATCCTGGAGGTGATGATCCGCCGCCACCTGGGGAAAACCGTGGACCCGCTGGTCCACGCGGGCGGTCACGCTTCGCGGAGCTGATGATCCGGCGCTGCGCGAGCGGCATGGTGCGCCAGGGTACGGCCCAGCACCCGGTACGCCAACAGCGCCAGCGGCGCGGCGGACACGGCCCAGCCGACCACCGCGTAGACCGCGGCCATCGTGAACTCGCGGAAAAACCCGGCCGCGTCCGTGCGCAACAGTGAGACGATCTCCGGCGGCGCCAGCGGCAGGGGCTCCGCGCCGCAGACCCATTCACCCAGGCGCAGGAACGGCACGATCAACAGCCACTGGAACGGGGTCCCGGCGTAGTTCACCAGTTGAATCAGGGG
>CAZWQJ010000071.1:1509-19320 GCA_964635825.1 uncultured Victivallales bacterium
GCGTCGCGGCGCACCAGCGCGGGATTGTTCGGGCGCGTCAGCACCAGTTGCAGAACGTCCAGCGTGCGCGAAGCAAAGCCGGCCTCGCAGTAGGCCAGGTAGTAGCGCCACTGGCGCACGAAGCGCTCGTCGAAGCCCAGCGCGCGCACGCGGTCGAGGTTCTGCTCGAACGCGCGGCTCCAGGCGCGCAGGGTGGGCCCATAGTGCGGGCCGATGTTTTCGAGATGCTCGATGCAGAGCGAGCTGTGGCGCGCCATGGCGGCGGTCATGGCCTTGAGTGCCGGCAGGTGCCCGCCGGGGAACACATATTTCTGAATCCAGTCGCAGCCGCGGCGGTAGGCATCGTAGCGCGGGTCCGGGATGGTGATCACCTGCAGCACCGCCAGCCCATCCGGTTTGAGGGCGCGATCGCAGGCGCGGAAGTACGCCCCCAGGAACGGGTGGCCCACCGCCTCCAGCATCTCGATGGAAACCAGACGGTCATACTGGCCGCGAATCTCGCGGTAGTCGCAGAACAGAATCTCCACGCGGTCGCTGAGCCCGGCCAGCGCGACGCGCGCGATCGCGAGGCGCCGCTGCTCTTCGGATACGGTGATCGACGTCACGCGGCACCCCGACGCACGCGCGGCCGCTATCGCAAAGCCGCCCCAGCCTGAGCCGATCTCCAGGAGGTGATGATGCGGCTCGAGGCGCAGCTTCGTGATCAGCGTCGCGATCTTGCGCTGCTGCGCCGCGTCGAGGCTTTCCTCCGGCGAGGCGAACATCGCGCAGGAGTACATCAGCGTCGGATCGAGGAACGTCTGGAAGAAGTCGTTGCTGAGATCGTAGTGGGCATGAATATTGTGGCGGCTGCGCCGGCGCGTGTTGGCGCGCGTGAGGTGGAGAAAGCTCTCCGCGAGGCGGCTGACGAGCGCCGTGGCCACATTGCCGTCCGCCAACTCCGCGCGGTTCGCAATCAAGAGCGCGACCACGTCCGTGATCGCGGGCGAGTCGACGTCGCCGTCCACGTAGGCTTCACCGAAGCCGACGTCGCCACCGAGCATGACGCGCCGGAAGAACGACCAGCGCCGCACGTGCAGCGCCACGCTCGCGCCCGTATCGGCCCGACCGAAGCGCGTCTCGGCACCATCGGGCAGGGTCAGCACCAGCTCGCCGTGGCGCAACCGTTGCAGCAGGCCGAAGACGGTGTCGCGGGCCAGCTTGTCCACCCCCTGCAAGGGGCGGCGGACGATCGTCATCGCGCTGGCAGGCTCCGGGCGCGCATGCACCGGGAGCTTGCGCCGGAACTTCAGCCGCGCCGCCTGGGCTGCGATGCGCGGGGTCGTCAGGGCCCCCGCCAGCGGATGCCGCACCAGGTCACGCACCAGGTTGGCCGTGGTCAGCGGACGCCCGCGCCCGTGCAGCCGCGAGCGGAACACCGGCTGCCCGTCGCGCACAAGATCCACGCGCACGTCCACATCATCGGGCGTATAACGGAACGAGAAGGCATATACGCCGCGCATGTCGTGAAAGGGGGATACATGAAACGCTTTCGCAAGCTGCGCGCGATAGTCGCCCCCCGCGCCGGCCTCGAGCAGCGGCAGCACATAGAGGTGCCGGTCGCCGAAGGTGTTGTTCACCTCGGCCACCGCCCAGCGCAGCGCGTTGTCCGCCGCCAGCCCCAGATAGAAGCTCACGGGGTTGAAGACGTAATGCCAGTAGCGCGCCGCGGTCAGCAGCACCACGCGCGCCGCGTCCGCATTGCCGCCGGCCCGGCGCACCTGCTCGCGGCACGACTCGGCCAGCGGGCGCGCGGCCCCGTCAAAGTAGTCGCGGTCGTGGATCGCCACCGGCCGCACGCGGTTGTGGCCGAAGCCCTTGACCTGTCCGTCCAGCAGCGGTAATTCCGCGAGATCTATACCTAGAAATGATACCGGGTACGCGAAGCGGTGTTCGACCGGGTCGAGGCGATGATGCTGCACGGCGCCGTCGAAGATGCGCGAGTTCACAATGCCACCCCGAAATGGGCGGCCACATCCACCGCCGAGCGCACCGCGTCCTCGTGAAAGCCGTAGCCGAGGTAGCTGCCGGCGTAGTACGTGTTGGCGGTTCCGTTCAGGTCGCGCAGCGCATCTTGCGAACTCAGCGCGGCGGCGGAGTACACCGGATGTGTGAAGGTCACCCGCTGCAGGATGCGCGCGGGATCCGGCGACGGCTCGCGATTCAACGTCACGAAGTAGGGCTGGCGCGTGCGCAATTGCTGCAGGCGGTTCATGTGGTAGGTGATGGACACGGGCCGGGCGCCGCCACCGTCCCCGGCCGCACGCGAAAAATTCCATGAGGCCCAGGCGGCGCGCGCGCGCGGCATGACGGTGGCATCGGTGTGCAGGATGGTGTCGTTCTGCTGGTACTGCCACGCACCCAGCAACTCGCGCTCGCGCGGCGAGGGGTCGTCCAGCAGCGCCAGCGATTCGTCCGCGTGCGCGGCCAGCACCAGGTGGCTGTAGGCGCGCTCGCTTCCGTCCGCCAGCCGCAGCACCGCCCCGCCGCCGGGCGTGCGGCGAATGCCCGACAACCGCGCGTTCAACACGACTTCGCCCAGGAACGTGCGCAGCATTTCACGCACATACGTCTGGCTGCCGCCGCGCACATAGCGCCATTGCAGGCGCCGGCTGGGCGTCAGCAGCCCGTGGTTGTTGAAGAAGCGCAGAAAGGCGCGGGCGGGGAAGTCGAGCATGCGCGATGAGGGAGACGACCAGATGGCGGCGCCCATGGCCAGCAGGTAGTGCTGCGCAAAGGCATGTCCGTAACCGCCACGCTTCAGAAACTCGCCCAGCGTCTCGTTGCGCAGCGCACCTTCGCGCAACTGCTGCCGCGCGTCCTCGTTGAAGCGCATGATGTCGCGCAGCATGCCCCAGTGGGTCGGTCGAAACAGGTTGGCGGGCTGGGCAAAGAGCCCGCGCAGACTCGTGCCGGCATACTCGTAGCCGGTGCCTTCGCAACGATAGCCAAAGGACATGTCGCTATCGCCCAGCTCCACGCGCAGCCGGCTCAACAGCCGCGTCAGCAGCGGGTAGTTGCGGTGGTTCATCACAATGAACCCCATGTCCACCGGGGTTCCCGCGTCGGGGCCGTCCTCGATCGTCGCCGTGCGGGTGTGGCCGCCGATGTAGTCGTTGCGTTCGTAAAGGTGAACCTTGGCCACCTTCTGCAACAGCCAGGCTGCGGTGAGCCCGGCCACGCCGCCACCCACCACCGCAATCGCGGGCGGAGGCGCGGCTGATGCACCGGAAATCTCTCTCTCGCTGTCGCTCACCGAGGTGCTCTTTTCCTTCGTATGCATCGTTGCCTTGCCTCGCGCATCGCCCGCCCGCGGAGCGGCCGGGCCACCCAGAGGTGGCCTGCGCACGCCGTGCGGGCGGTGTTACCGCTAGCGCGGCCGCGCGTCGCGCGCATCCCGATTCTGGCCGACGGCCTGCGCGACGTCGGCGGTGTCGCGGCGGGTGAACCGATAGTGGGAGACGCCCCACTCCTCGCCCTCGGCATAGCCAAACAACTCGGAGCAGGCCATCAGGAACATGCGCCAGCGCTGCAGCCAAAGGCGCGCTTCCCGTCGGCCGCCGTAGGCCGGCGCCAGAATGTGCAGCGCGCGGGCGCGGTTGACGTCCAGGTTGTGCAGCCAGTGCTCGAGTGTGCGGGCGTAATGGCGACCGTCGAGACGCCACGCTTGCTCCAGGGCCATCGCGGTGCCGGCGTAGCGCGGCAGGAGTCCGTGCGATGGCATCGTTCCGCCGGTGAAAAAGTGGCGGGCCATCCAGTCGTCATCCGCGTGGTCTTCAAACAGGTACGGGAACCGCGCGTGCGAGAACACATGCACAAACAGTTTCCCCCCCGGCTTGAGCCACTGGCCCAGGCGCTGGAAAAGGCGCTCGTAGTTGCGCATGTGCTCGAACATCTCGACCGAAACAATGCGATCGTAGTGTTGATCGGAAAGGAACGTGTTGACGTTGGCGTGCAGCACGTGCACCCCGCGCAGCCCGCGCGAGCGCGCCTGGCCGCTGACGTACTCCGCCTGCGTGGCCGAATTGGTCACGGCCGTGATGCGCGCCTTCGGATAGTGGTCGGCCATCCAGAGCGTCAGCGAGCCCCAGCCGCAACCCAGCTCGAGGATGTCGAGGTTGTCGCGCAGCTCGGCATGCTCGGCGGTGAGCTTCAGCATCGCCTCCTCAGCGTCGGCCAGGCCAGTGTCGGGGTCCGGGTAGTAGGCCGAGCTGTATTTGAGGTTCGGCCCCAGCATCGTCTGGAAGAATGCCGTGGGCACTTCGTAGTGCTGGGCGTTGGCGGCGTCGGTGCGTTCGGCCACCTCGTGCTGCGCCAACGCCGCGGCAAAAAGACCCTCGAAGGCCGCCGGATCCTGGCCCGCCTGCGTGCGCAGCTCGTCCAGCCGCCGCGCCAATAGCCGCCGGATTCCCACCCGCAGCAGCGAGTCCGGGATCCATCCACGCTCGGCCAGGGGAATGCCCACACTCATGATGCCCGCTCCTTCCGGGGAAACCAGGGAATGAAGATGCTGGTGGCCGCCTGGTAGCGGCGGTAGTCCTCGCCGCGGCTCGCCAGTGCCTGTCGCTCGGTGTGCGGAATGCCCGTGATCTTGAACAGGAACACCAGCATCAGTGCGGGGCCCAGCAATGCCCATGCCGCCATCGGCGAACCCACCGCCAGCAGCACGTAAGCCCACCAATGCAACCACTCGAAGAAGTAGTTCGGATGGCGGGACAGGCGCCACCAGCCGTCCCGGCAGGTCCGCCCGCGATGGGCGGGATCCGCCCGGAAGCGCTCCAGTTGCCGATCCGCCTGCGCTTCCCCCGCAATCGCCAGCACCCCAACCATGATCCCCAGTAAGGACCAAGCCCCGCTCAGAGGCGCCGGATTCAACAGGGCGATAAGAGGGGGAAGGGTGAATAGAACGGCAATGGGAGCCTCTCCGAGATGCAAAAGAAAGCCGTAAATGGACGCTCGGTCGCCCCACCGCTCGCGCAGGGCCTGGTAGCGCGCATCCTCGCGCCGCCCTACGATCCGGTGCGCCAGCAAGTGCCCAACGAGCCGCCCCGCCCACAGCAACACCAGCGCCGCCACCACCCCTCGCCGTGCGAGATCCGCCTCGGGATTCATGACGGCCGCCACCAGCACGATCAGGCCGACCGACAGCGCCCAACCCACATCCACGAGCCCGAGGTCGCGCCGGCGGTGGCTGAGCAGGGCCGTCAGTGCCATCACCGCCACGGCCATCCCCAACGCCACCATGTTAAACGACCATAGGTTCATGACACCCGCTCACCCCGGCTTGCCGGCCGCGCTTGCCGCGCGGATTGCGCTCGCCTCGGCGTAAATCGACGCCGGCGGCGCTTGCAGTTCCCAGACCACTCCCAACTTCGACAGCATCAGGAGCACGTAGTAGGTCGCGTCGATCTCCCACGGATAGAACCCCTGGCGGCACGAGACCGGATAGCGATGGTGGTTGTTGTGCCAGCCCTCGCCCATCGTCAGCAACGCCAGCAGCAGACTGTTGCGGCTGTCGTCCTGCGTCGGGAAGCGGCGCTTGCCGATGATGTGCGTCACCGAGTTGATGCAAAACGTCACGTGGTACACCATCACCGTGCTGACCACAAAGCCCCACACCAGCATCTGCCAGCCGCTGGTGGCCACGCCATGCGCGTGCTGCAGCCAGGCGCCCAGCGCGTACAGGCCGCCCGCGAGCGACAGCGGCGCCACCACGTGGAAGCGGTCGATCCAGCACAGTTCCGGGTAGCGCATCAGATCCTTCACGCGGTCGCGATCGGCGCAGGAATTCTTCGGGCACAACAACCAGCCCATGTGCGCGTACCAGGCGCCCTGCAGCCGCGGCGAATGCGCATCCCCGGGCAGATCGGAAAACTGGTGGTGATGGCGGTGATGCGCCGCCCACCACAGCGGCCCCTGCTGGGCTGCCGTCGCCCCCAGGTAGGCCATCACGAACTGAAAGAAGCGGCTCGTCTTGTAGCTGCGATGCGAAAAATAGCGATGGTAGCCACCCGTCAGCGCGAACACCCGCACCGCATACGTCACCAGCATCGCCACCACCGCCGGCACACTAACGCCCACAAAAAATACCGACACAAGCGCCAGGTGCATGACCAGCAAGGGCAGGCTCTCTGCCAGGCTAAACCGGTCATTCGTGGACAACTGTTCCTTGGCGACGACTCTGGGTTGCAACCATGCCATTCTATATCTCGCTTGTCCGAGGCCACGCCCACGCCTACGGCGCAGTCGTCGACACACCGGCGGGTCTTGCAGCAATCGGGACCGGCGTGCCCACCTTACACACCGGAAGCCCGCGGGCTCCGCCCGCTCATGTTCGCGCGCCACTCACTTCCCGCGTGCCGACACCTCGTTCAGCGCATCCTTGATACGCCGCCGCGTTTTGTCCGGCAGCCGCGTCTCGTCCGCCAGCGGCCCCTGGTCGCGCTCCTCGATCCGGAGAAACGCGCGAATCCCATCATAAAAGGCCATCACTTGCCGGTTGGACCGCCCACACACCACACAACACGCCACATGCAGCCGCAGCGCCAGGCGGGAGAGCGGGGACAACTTCATATAGTCGGATTGCTGCAACGCACGGGATACTTGTTTACAGGTCCACATAACAAACGCCGCCCCTACTCGGCTGCCCACTTCTTCTCCATGCACGCCTTCAAAGCGGTACGGGCGCGGTGCATCATCACCCATAGATTGTTCGGACTCACCTTCAAGATCTTACAAACCTCCTCGGATGGGAGATCCTCCAGCATCTTCAAGGTGAACGCCTGCCGCAGCGGTTCACGCAGCCCGGCCATACACGAACGGAAAATCGTCCAGAACTCCGTCCGTTCGAACGCGCGATGCGGATCGAACTGCCAGGGCGCCGGCCGTAACGCCGCGACCCCCGAATGCTTGAACCAGAAGCTGTCCAGCATCTCCTGCGCATCCGTGTCTTCCACCACATCCTCGCGCACCGCCCGCCGGATGTGATCCACAATCTTGTTCCGCAGAATTCCCCGCAGCCAATACTTGATGTCGGTGCGCCCATCAAAGCGGTCCACGCCCTTCATCGCCGCCAAAAAAGTCTCCTGCACCGCATCTTCCGCCGAGGTCGGGTTCTTCAACCGCATCAGCGCATAGCGGTACAGGTAGTCGCCGTATTGGTCGACCCACGCGTCCGGATTGATGTCCGCCCTCGTGTCCATGCCCATTCCTTCGCACCCCGTTGGCCCCCGTCTCGCCGACTCACTATGCGCCAACCCCGCCCCTGTCGCAAGCCGGATTGGCCCCCCCGGATTCCGCATTGGCGGCGGGGCGGGCTGCGGATACACTTTGCCCCCATGCAATCCATCCTGAAGCAATTCACCAGCAAGGAGCACGGGCCGCTCGTGCAGTTCATCAAGTACGGCATCGGCGGCGCCGCCGCCACCACCGTCCACATCATCATCTTCTCGCTGATGGCCTGGCTGGTCCTGCCCGCCCTCACCTCGCGCGAACTCGTCGTCCGCCTCTTCGACCTGCAGGTGCCCGAAATCCCCGACGCCGTCCGCGCCCAACGCGCCGCCATCGACAACGTCGTCGCCTTCCTCTTCTCGAACCTCACGGCCTACCTGATCAACATCCTCTGGGTCTTCAAGCGCGGCCGCCACCACTGGGCCGTCGAAATCCTGTTCTTCTACGCCGTCTCCGGCGTCAGCCTGCTGATCGGCACCCTCCTGCAAACGTGGCTTATCCAACACTACGGCCTCACCACCACCGTCTCCTTCGGCGCCAACCTCGTCACCGCCCTCTTCATCAACTTCGCCATGCGCAAGTTCGTGATCTTCAAAGGATGAAGAGCGGCCGAAGAGGGATCAACCGCGGATGAACCCGGCTTCGCGAAGACGCTGCGCCGAGGCACGCGCGGATGGACGCAGATCCGGATCTGCCATCTGCGTTCATCTGCGTCCATCAGCGGTTCCGTTCCGAATCCGCCTCAGCCTTCCTTGCGGACGTCGTCTTTGATGCGCTGGATATGGCCGCGGCCGAGGCCCTTCACTTCGCAGCCCAGCTCAAAGTAGCGCCGGATCTTTTCGTCGGAGAGCAGGCCGTAGCAGTCGATCACGGCCAGCGGGCCCCCCGCCATCCGCACGACCTCGGCCGGACTCAGCGTCAGATAGGGCGAATGCGGCACCGCAAAGATCACCGCTTCGACCCCCTTCAGGCTCTCCGCCAGGTCCTGGCTGACCCGCAGCGCGCTGAGCCCGTCCTGGTTGCGGAAGAACCGGCTCCAGGATTGCCCCGGCGCCGGGTAGGTCTCCTGCGACTCAAACTCGTACCAGTGCTCGACGTACGGATCGTGCACGCGCAGGTCCGCGCCCATTTCCGTCAGCTTGCGCACCACCAGCTCGCTGCCACTGTAGCGCGTGTCGCCCACGTCCTGGCGGTAGCTCGCCCCGCACACCAGCACTTCCGCCCCCGCAATGTAATGCCCCATGTTGCGCAGCGCATCGCGCGTCAGTTCCGCCACATGCAGCGCCCGCGTGTCGTTGATGTCGATCGCCGCCGGCGTGATCCGGAAAACCTGGTCGCCGTCCTCAAACCCGAGGATGTGCTTGTACGCCCAGTAGCCCAGCCCGCCATCCTTCGGCAGGCAGTAGCCCCCGATGCCCGGCCCCGGGAAGATGATGTTGCTGTGCGTCGGCCGCATCTTGATGGCCTTGATCACCTTCGTCAGGTCCACCCCGTTGCGCTCCGAAAACAGGCTCCATTCATTCAAAAAGGCCAGAATCGTCGCCCGGTAGGAGTTCTCCACGATCTTGGTGGTCTCGGACTCGATCGGCCGGTCCATGATCGTCAGCGGGAAGTCCTTCGTGTTCAGCACCTCGCGCAGAAACACTTCCACCCGCCGTCGCGCCTCCGGCGAGCAACCGGAACACACCCGCCAGAAATCGCGGATGCTCGCCACGTACTCGCGCCCCGGCATCACGCGCTCAAAGCTGTGCGCCAGCAGCGGCGTCCCCTTCAGCCCGCGCGCCGCAAATGACTTTTTCAGAATCGGCCACGCCACGAACTCGGTCGTCCCCGGCGCCACCGTGGTCTCGATCAGCACCAGGCACTTCTCGGGGATGCGCTTGCCGATCGTGCGCATCGTCGCTTCCAGCGCCGCCATGTCCGCTTCGCCCGTCCGCATGTCCCCCAGCGCGTGCTTCGTGTAGTCGCACTGCACATCCACCACCACGCAGTCGGCCAGCGCCAGGCAGTCGCTGGTGTATGTCGCCACCAGCGTCTTCTTCTGCTTCACGCAGCGCGCAATGATCGCGTCCACCTCCGGGTCCTCCGCCTTCACCGGTGCTTCGCCCCGGTTCAGCAGCGGAATCTTCCAGTAACTGCGCGCGCTCGGCCGCTGACAGCCAATCACCAGCTTGCTCGGGCGGCCCTTGGCGTCCACCGTGTCCGCCACGATCGCCGCCATCACCGCCCCCACAAACCCCACCCCCATCACCACCACCACCTCTTTGCCGTCCGCACGCGCCTTCGCCGCCAGCTTCTCCAGGCGCTTGTACTCCGCCGCGTAATCCTCTTCCCGAGGCAACGGAAACGCCTCGCCCGACGGACTCACCGACTGCAACCCCGACACCCCGCGAGAAACCGCCTTCTTCTTCGTCTTCGTGGTCTTCTTCTCGCGGCTCATCGGATTTCTCCCTAGTGCGGGGTCAACGGAATAAGGAACCGCGGATGAACGCAGATTTACGCTGATCCGATCCGGTATCTGCGTTTATCCGCGTCAATCAGCGGTTCCGGGGGGTGCGTCTGGCGACAGGGGCTGTGTGGCGAAGGCATACTCCGCCACCGGCCGACCGCCGATCAGATGTTCTTGAATAATTCTCTCCAGCACCGCCGCCGTGCAGGAGTGGTACCAGGTGCCCTCGGGATACACCACCGCGATGGGCCCATCGTGGCAAATCCGAAAGCAATTCGTCTTCGTACGATAAATCCCGCCCGCCCCCGTCAACCCCAACTCATCCAGCCGGGTCTTGAGATAGTCCCACGACGCCACCCCCTCCTCCTTCGAGCAGCACTTGGGCTTCGTCTGGTCGGCACACAGAAAAATATGCCGGCGGATCGACGCCAAGTTGCGATAGTCGGCCGTGGCCTTCAGGGCGTCGCGAGTGTCCATGCCCCCCATTTTGCGGTCCGCCCCCCGCCACGTCAAGCCACGCATCGCTCCGCGCACGGGCAGGACGTACTTGGGGCCAGGCAACTTGTTCTCCTATCGTATGGCCGGGGCTGCGCACCGGCCACCCCCCTGGCAAGGGCATACTTGGGGACAGGCAAATTGTCCTCCTTATCGTACGGCCGGGGCTGCGCACCGGCCACCCATCAAGCAAGGAGCGACGATTCGTCCCGCTGGCCCCCAACCGCCGCGGGCTTGACCCCCGCCGCCGTCGCGGCTTAACTGACCCCCACAGGAAGGAGTCTCCGCCGTCATGCCCGCCACCCCTTGGGTCCCCGCCACCACCGCCGCATTGCCTGTCCCCAATGCCGTTGCGGTTTACCGCCTGCCCGTCGACCCCACCACCGCCCCCACCGCCCGCGCCCTGCTCGCCCCCGAGGAGCTTGCCCGTGCCGACCGCTTCCACTTCGACCGTGACCGCGCCCGCTACACCATCGCCCGCGCCGGCCTCCGCCGCCTGCTCGGCTCCGCTATTCACCTGTCCCCACTCGACGTCCCCCTCCGGATCGAGGGGACAGGTAAACCGGTCCTGCCCCCCCCGTACCAACACCTCCACTTCAACCTCTCCCACTCCCAGGACCTCATCCTCTACGCCCTCTCCACCACCGGTCCCGTCGGCATCGACGTCGAATGGATCACCGATGCGCGCGACCATGACGCGATTTGTCGTAAAATTCTCTCTGCAAATGAGTTGCGCGAATATGAGGCGCTCCCGCCACCCGACCGCCCGGCCGCCTTCTTCTCCCTCTGGGCCCGCAAGGAAGCGATCGCCAAGGCCTGTGGGCAAGGGCTCGCCGCCATGCTCCAGCGCATCGAAGTCCCCACTGGCCCACCCCCCCAGCGTGGCCCCGTGACCGTCCACACCCCCGAGCTCCCCTCCCTCTGGATCCTGCAGGACCTCGCCCCCGACCCCCACTACGCCGCCGCCGTCGCCGCCCCCGGCCCCGACGCCACCCTCACCACCGCCACCTGGACTCCCTGACCGAGGCCGGACAATTCACCTGTCCCCTCACCCGCCGCCCGCGCGCGGAGCGCCCGGCCACCCCGGGTGGAGGACCGGAGTGGCCCCGGTACGGCCGGGGCTGCGCACCGGCCCTCCCCACCGTTCCCCCTTCCGTCTCCGAGGGGACAGGCAATTTCCGCCATCGCCCAGTTCCGCCGATCCCCGCCCGATTCCGATTCAAGCGCTCACCGATTCGTGGTATATTTATCTCACCATGAAGGGATTGTGCCGAACGGTTGCGGCCTTGGGGTTTTTACTACCGGCGCTGGCTACTCTGCCGGTCGTCCGGGCGTCTCCCCTGCAGATCACCGAGTTCATGGCCATCAACGAGCGCGGTTTCGGCGACGCCAACACGAATTTCCCCGATTGGATCGAGCTCCTCTACAACGCCCCCGACCGCTTTACGAGCACCACCAACCTGGCCGGCTGGCACCTCACCGACGATCCCGACGAGCTCACGAAGTGGACTTTTCCCGCCACCAACGCCTACACCACGAAGTACCTGGTTGTTTTCGCCTCCAACAAGGACGCCACCATTGCCGGCCAGCTCCACACCAACTTCAAGCTGTCCGGCGACCGCGGTTACCTCGCCCTGGTTGAACCGGACGGGGTGACGATCGCCTCCGAGATCACCTACGGCCAGCAATACGCCGACGCCTCCTACGGCTACAGCTCCAGCCCCACCGGCACCCTCGTCTACTTCGACACGCCCACCCCCGGCACCGCCAACAACACCGGCCGAGTTGCCTACGGCCCCCTCATCCAGAATGTCGCCCACAACCCGCCCGAGCCCGGCGACGCCCAGAACCTCGCCATCACCGCCCGCATCACCTACCCCGTCAGCAACGTGGCCACCGCCATGCTCCACTACATCGCCATGTGGGGCACCCAGACCAACGCCTTCCTCTATGATGACGGCGCCCACGGCGACGGCGCGGCCGGCGACTCCGTCTACGGCGGCACCATCCCGCACTCCGCCTACAGCCCCAACCACATGATCCGCTACGCCATCTCCGCCCGCGGCGGCGACAACTCCCTCACCCGCGCCCCTGATTTCTCCGACCCCGCCGACTACTTCGGCACCGTCTGCTACGACCCCGCCCTCGCCACCAACCCGCCCGTCCTCCACTGGTTCACCCCCAGCAACGGCTTCGAGAACTACCTGGTCACCATCGCCAACTGGTACACCTGGACTTCCGACCCCAACGCCTGGAGCTACGCCTGCCTCTACTACCGTGGCCAGTTCTACTCCGGTTGCCAGGTCCGCAAAAAGGGCTCCTCCACCATCAATGTTCCCTACCACAAGTACAAGGTGGTCCTCCCTCCCGGCCACCCCTTCACCTACGACCCCACCTATCCCCCCGTCGAAGAGTTCAACATCCACCGCTGGCAGAACAGCGGCGACGGCTCCTACATGCGCGAGCCGCTGGCCACGGATCTCATGCAAGCCGCCGGCGTCCCGTCTTACAACACCACCTACACCACCTTCCGCCACAACGGCACCAACGAGACCGCCATCATCGTCGAACAGCAGGACGAAACCTACCTCGCGCGCAACGGCTTCGCCCCCGAAGGCGCCCTCTACAAGGCTGACCCCAACCAGCACCCGTCCATCGCCCCCGTCAAATGCTCCGACCTCTCGCTCGACTGGCAAAACCCCGCCATCTTCGGCCTCTACAACAAGGAAAGCCGCGGCTGGGAAGACCAGACCGACCTCAACATCCTGCGCACCAACCTCGCCCAGACCGCCGGCAGCGACGCCATGAAGCGCTACGTCTTCGACAACCTCAACATCCCCCAGATCCTCAACCAGATGGTCGTCGCCGTCATCGTCGGCCACGGCGACCGCTGCGAAAAAAATTACTACGTCTACCGCGACTCCGACCGTTCCCGCGAATGGTCCATGTTCCCCTGGGATTTTGATACGTACATCTTCAAGCCCGGCTCCGATCGCGGCGGCATTACGTGGGTCGAGACCGGAAAGGCCGAAGTCCGCAGCATCTTCTATGGGGACTATGGGAACTGGTCTGCCCCTCCAAACAACCGCGCGCATTCCTGGCTGCATTGGGACTACGGCGTCAGCATCCACACCGGTGCCTACACCAACTCCTACAACCGCCTTTACGACGCGATCATCCGCACGCCGGGCACGCGCGAGATGTACCTGCGCCGCCTGCGCACGGTGATGGATAAACTCCTGGGCCCGACCACTCCTGGCTACATGGAAAGCCGCATCGACTACTTCAATGCACTGCCTCCTTCCGCGATCATCGAGGGCGACCTCAAGACCTACGCCTCCACTCGCCGCGCGCAACTCTATACGGGCAGCGGCGGCTTCACTGAATACACGAACATCCCGCCCGCCCAGACGATCTCGCCGCATCTCTTCTTCGGCGCCCTCGACCACACCCCCGCCTCCGGCGAGCCCGATCACGAATACGTCGAAATCATCAACACGAACCGCGTTTCCGTGGACATTTCCGGCTGGTTCGTCAGCAATGCCGTCGCCATGGTCTTCCAGCCCGGCACCGTCATCCCGGCGCGCACGAACCTGTTCATCTCGCCAAACGTGGCCGCCTTCCGCGCGCGCGAAGTCTCGCCCCGCAGCAACGAGTGCCGGTTCGTGCAGGGCCCCTACGACGGCCGCCTCTCCGCCGGCGGCGAAACCCTCGCGCTCTACGACACCAACCGCGTCCTCATCAGCTCGCTCTCCTACACCGGCGCCCCGCTCCCCGGCTACAGCGGCGACCTCCGCGTCACCGAAGTCATGTTCCACCCCGTCAATGGGGAAGGGGAGTTCATCGAAATTCAGAATGCCGGCGCCGCCACGGCCGACCTGCGCGCCCTGCGCTTCACCACCGGCGTCACCTTCGACTTCGCCACCTCGCCCGTCTCCTCCCTCGCCCCCGGCGCCTTCGCCCTCGTCGTCCGCAACCTCCCCGTCTTCCAGTCGCTCTACACGAATGCCGCCTCCCTCCCCATCGCCGGCACCTACGCCGGCAGCCTCAACAACGCCGGCGAAACCCTCTCCCTCTTCGATACCAACAGCGCCGCCCGCGTCTTCGAAGCCTCCTACGCCTCCTCCCGCGGCTGGCCCATCGCCGCCGACGGCGCCGGCCACTCGCTCATCCCTCTCGTCCTCGCCTCCCAGGCCGGCGGCCGCCTCGACTACGGTGGCAATTGGCGCTCCAGCGCCACCATCGGCGGTTCCCCCGGCGCCGCCGACCCCGAGCCCACCCGCGATGTCCTCCTCAACGAGTTCATGGCCCACACCGACTACACCAACGACCTGCTCCCCATGTACGATTCCAACGACTGGATCGAACTCTTCAACACCCGCCCCGCACCCGCCGTCCTCACCAACTGGTTCCTCAGCGATGATGCCGACAACCTCCGCAAATGGATGATCCCCACCGGCACCACCATCCCCGCCACCGGCTTCGCCGCCTTCGACGAAGTCACCGGTTTCCATTTCCCCATCACCAACGGCTTCGGCCTTGATAAGGCCGGCGGCTACCTCTTCCTCTCCCACCTCCCCGGCTCCCCCGCCGACCGCGTCGCCGATGCCGTCCGCTACAAGGGCCAGGAAAATTTCGTCACCCTCGGCCGCTTCCCCGACGGTGCCGCGCACTGGTACACCCTCATCCCCACCACCAACGCCGCCAACACCGCGCCGCCCCCCCACGTCGTCGTCTCACGCCTCATGTACCACCCCGTGCCAACGATAAATAACCCCGAAGACAATACCGCCGACGAGTACATCGAATTGACGAATGCCGCGCCAGCCGCGCAATCGCTCTGGACCGAGGCCGGCCCGTGGCGGATCGACGGCGCCGTGCAGTACACCTTCCCGAGCAACACCACCTTCGACGCCGGCGCGCGCCTGCAGCTCGTCACCTTCGACCCCTCCAACGCCGTCGCGCGCAGCAATTTCCTCGCCGCCCACGGCTTCACCGAGGGCGACGCCACCCTCCTCGGCCCCTACACCAGCCGCCTCTCCAACCACGGCGAACGCCTCGCCGTCGAACGCCCCCAGGAACCCGACGTCCCCGGCGCCCCCACCAACTGGGTCATCCTCGACGAAGTCATCTACTTCGACGATGCCCCCTGGACCCCCGGCGCCGATGGCCTCGGCCCGCCGCTCGTCCGCCTGGATCACGCCGTCTCCGGCAACGAGCCCACCAACTGGTCCACCAACGGCCTCGCCACGCCCAACCCGGACACCGATGGCGACGGCCTGCCCGACGCCTGGGAAGAGCAGTACTTCCTTTCCATCAGCGCCCCCACCGGCGGCCCCGCCGACGACTGGGATCTCGACGGCGTCCTCAACATCGAGGAATACATCGCCGGCACCAGCCCCACCAACAGCGACGCCTTCTTCGCCGTCGACATCACCAACGCCGGCGCCGCCATCTTCGTGAGTTTCCTCGCCATCGCCGCCACCCCCGAAGACGGCGACGTCGATCGCTTCTACGCCCTCGAATCCCTCCCCGGCCTCAGCGCCTCCAACTGGCTCGGCGTCACCGGCTACACCAACATCCTCGGCGCCGACCAGACCGTTACCTACCCGCACCCCGACGCCACCAACCTCTACTTCTACCGCGGCCGCGTCTGGCTGCAGTAAGCAACACAAGGTGGCCCGTGCGCTCCGCCGCGCGGGCGTCAACCCCGCCGCGTCCGCTACGAAAACTCACGGCGCGGGTGGCACCGCGCCCTCCCTCACGCGTGCAGCCTATTGTCCGGGATCCGGGAGGGCCGGGTGCCACCCCTGCCGCCTCTTCTATCCAACTCGAGCAGAAGGCCGAGGTCCGCACTTCTGACTTCAGCGTTGGGTGTTGGCCCGTCTTCCGTTCTCGCCATCCTCCCGCCCCTCGCACTTGCCCTCCGCCCCCGCGCTGTGAAATGCTGCCGCCATGCAAACGAAGCTCAACCTGCGCGTGCCCACCGCCGACGGCGTCGAGATGGCCACCGATGTCTTCCGCCCCAACGGCCCGGGCCCCGTCCCCGCCATTCTCATCCGCACGCCCTACCACCGCTCCACCGGCGATGGCTTCTCCACCGCCCACCTCTTCCGCTTCCTCGATGCCGGCTACGCCGTCGTCGTCCAGGATGTCCGCGGCAAGTACGACTCCGATGGCGCCATCAACCCCATCTTCCAGGAAACCGCCGACGGCCACGCCGCCCTCGACTGGATCGCCAATCAGAGCTGGAGCAATGGCCGCATCGGGCTCTGGGGCCCCAGCTACCTCGCCATGGTCCAACTCCCCGCCGCCGCCGGCACGCACCCCGCCCTCAAGGCCATCTGCCCCGCCGTCGGCCCCGCCCACTACTTCCGCGACTGGGTCCGCTACGATGGCTGCTTCGCGCTCTACAACCAGGTCCGCTGGGGCATCTCCCATGGCACCGTGCGCTGTAAACCCAACTTCATGCACTTCGACTGGCTGCAGCTCTGCCGCCTGCGCACCCACGACGCCATCGCCGCCCGCGTCGGCATCGATGCCCCCTGGCTGCGCGACTGGACTCGCCACGACACCGACGACGCCTTCTGGGCCCCCGCGCACCACGACCGCATGTATCCCACCGTCGCCGCCGCCGGGCATCACAGCGGCGGCTGGTTTGATCACATCTCGCGCGGCCAGATCGAGGGCTTCCGCGGCCTCCGCGCCGCCGGCGCCACCCCCGCCGCCCGCCGCCACCAGTTCCTCGTCATGGGCCCCTGGGGACACATCAACGCCCTCGAAGGCGGCGACACCCAGCGCCGCTACGGCGATTGGGATTTCGGCCCCGACGCCTGCGCACCCCTCATCAAGCGCGAGCTGCGCTTCCTCGATCACTTCGTCGCTGGCAAAGATAACGGCTTCGAGCGCGAGGCGCCCGTCCGCATCTTCCTCGTCGGTGCCAACCGCTGGCTCGACCTCCCGGACTGGCCGCCCCCCGCCACCACCCGCACCCTGCACCTCGACACCAAGACCCTGCTCGACACCGCGCCCGCCGCCCACAGCGAGTCCACCGTCCGCCACGATCCGCTCGCGCCCGTGCCCACACGTGGCGGTCCCATCTACTGGGGCATGTGGGATCTCAAGGATGGCGCCTGTGGGCCCGTCGACCAGCGCCCGCTGCTGTCACGCCCCGATGTCCGCTACTACCGCGGCGAGCCGCTCGCGGCCCCGCTCACCGTCATCGGAGAGCCCACCCTCGACATCACCCTCAGCAGCTCCGTCGAGGATGCCGACCTCATGGCCAAACTCTGCGTCGAACAGCCCGACGGCGCCGTCGTCTGCCTCACCGTCGGCCAGATCCGCTGCCGCTACCGCGATGGCTTCGCCCAGTCCCGCCCCCTGCCGCGCGGCGAACCCGTGCGCCTCTCACTCCGCTGCTACCCGCTGGCCTACCAGTTCCCGGCCGGCGCGCGCATCGGCCTCATCCTCGCCCACAGCGACTTCCCCCGCATCGAGCCGCACCCCGGCACCCTCGAGCCCCCCATGAGCGCCGCCGCCCCCCAACCCGCCGCCCTCACCATCCACCACGGCCCCGCCTCCTCCACCCTCCACCTGCC